>CAZIQO010000157.1:0-1536 GCA_964541465.1 uncultured Oscillospiraceae bacterium | reverse complement strand
CCAAGCGGCTCGGCATGGAAGTTCCATATCATCGGATGGTGGTCGCGCTGGTACACGCGATGGAAAGCAAAATTCAAAAGCAAATCGGCTGAATATAATATTTGGAGGCGGCAAATGAGCGCATATCAAATGGGAAATCTCCGCGTGATCGATCTGACAAAATTTCTCGATCCGGCGACGGAAACAAGAAGATGTCACCTGTTCCGTTTTAATACGGGCGGCCCGATTCCGGATTTCCATACCAATATCGACATAACAAGCCATCTGGGCACACACTGCGAATGCCCGTATCACCACGACGACAATTGGCCGGACGTTTCCGCCCTGCCGCTAACCAACTTTCTCGGGCGCGGCATCTACGTCGTGGTCGACGCGGAACCGAACGCGCATATCACCGGCGAAATGCTCGAGGCGGCATGCGGGGACCGTATCCGCGAGGGAGATGTGGTTATCCTCGATTCAAAATACAAACTCCCGCCGTTCACGAGCAAAACGAACACGCCGGAAGACAGACGGCTCTTCGTCAACGGCGAAACGGCCGAATGGCTGCTGAAACATAAGGTGAAATGCGTCGGCTTTGGCGACGGCGTATCCATTGAAAACTGCAACGAGGACGTCAAACCGTTTCACGACATCCTGCTTGCGGCGAACATCACATTCCTGGAAGTTCTGAAAAATCTGGAAGAACTTCAAAAAGACACATTTTTTATCTCTTTTGCCCCAATGTTCATCAAGGGACTCGACTCCTGCCCGGTTCGCGTTTATGTCATCGAAGGGCTCGAAGAATTCTGACAATTCCTTTGCGGGAGGCCGCTATGAATAAAAAAAATGCGACGCTGCGTGCGCTGTTGGAACAGGGACAGGTGTTGGCGCCCTGTGTATACGACAACATCTCGGCACGGGCGGTCGAACTCGCAGGGTTTCAGGCGGCGGTGCTGTCCGGCGGCGCGTTGGCATACAGCATGTGCGGCGTGCCGGATATGGGGCTGCTGAATGCGGAGGAATTAATCTGGGCGGCAAACCGCCTCACGGATTATTCGCCGCTGCCGATCATCGTGGATGCGGACAACGGATACGGCGATTCTCCGCTGAACGCCTGTATAACGGCGATGCGGCTTGCAAAAAACGGTGCGGACGCGATTATCATCGGTGATTCGACCGGGATACGCGGAGCTGAGCGAAGGATCGGGAACCCGCAGAGCATCCCTTCGGTCGTCTCAAGGGAAGATTTTCTTGCGAAAATCAAAGCGGCCCTCGAAAGCTGCAAAAACACGGGCTGCATGGTGATTGCACGATCGGAAGCGATGCTTGTGCCGGCGTGGCGCGAATCTTTTGACGGCACGGGCGGATGCTGCATGTTTGAAGGCGGCTTCCTTGGGGATTTCGTCGCCATGATGCAGATGTGGTACGACCGGGGCGTGCGGCTGTTCAAGTTCGACTTCATGCAGCTCTGGGCCGCGACGCCCGCCGCCAAGGAGAAGTACTCGCCACTGGAAATCGCCGCGAAGAACGCGCAAGCCATGCGCGAAGCGATGG
>CAZIQO010000156.1:0-1546 GCA_964541465.1 uncultured Oscillospiraceae bacterium | reverse complement strand
GACGACGGCTTCCTGCTCACCAACGCCCACGTCGTTGGTCGTGAGCACAGCGGAACGGCGGTGTTCGCCGATGGCGCCGAACGCGGGTTCGACGTGGTCGGCGCCGACCGGCTCTCGGACCTCGCGGTGCTGCGCGCCCGTGGGGACGCCCCGCCGGCGGCGCGGCTCGGAGACGCCGACCATGACGTCCATCCCCGCGTCCTGAAACGCCGCGTCGAAGCCCTGCACCTGCACCCGCAGCTCGTCGTAGTCGGGGTTCTCCGGCAGCGCCTTCACGAGCGCCACCGCGTGCCTGCCGACGTCTGTGAGCATGTCGTTCTCCGCGTCGATGAGCGGCCGGAGCTGCTTTGTCACCTGGTCGCCCGTCATCTCCCGCGCGTGCAGGTAGATGACGCACCTGTTCAGCTCCACCGGAATGGCGTGGGCCGCGGCGAGCGACTCGAGCTCGGTGCCGTCCGTCTCGCCCCGCAGGATGAGCCGAAGCGCCTGGTCCCGGTCGGTGTGCCCCATATCCACCCGGAGGATCATGCCGATCAGCTCCGCGCAGAGCACCGCGCAGTTGCGCACCTCCGTGCCGTCGCCGTTCAGGCACAGAAACAGCTGCTGGTCCTCGCGTGAACCGTGCTCGCCCCGGGCACCGATCAGCGTCACACCGCCGTAGAGCATGGGCTCCGTCGGATTCTGGCGCACGGTCTCGGGAAGCGTCAGCTGCCGCTGATCCCCTTCCGGCAGGATCACGTTGCCCTGATCGTCCATGAGCAGCGCCGGTATGTCAATCTGTTCAAGTACCCGCGCAATTCTCAGCGCGGCGCGATGATCCAAGTACATATCGCCCTCCGTCCCGCCGGTTTCGGCGCGTATATCCCGCGGTGTGTCCTGCCTGTTCTTCCCGCCCGGAGATCGGGCGTATCGCATGTCCTCCGTCCTGCGCGTCCGGAATCGGCGCGCTCCCTGCCGCCCCGCCGGCGCGGCATCCGCCGCGGCATCCGAGGGCCGGGCGCGCGGTCGCATTCCGCGGTTTTGCCGCCTCGCGCACGGGCTCATGTTCTTTTGTTCGCATAAATCGTTCTCACATTGTATGATGTTATTATATCATACTATTTTTTGTGCAATCTGTCAATATATTTATCGTGCGGTATTCATTTTCCGCGCTCTAGATTCCGAATAATCCGCCGCCTTTGTCGAAATTTGATCGCGTATTGATTGTTAACACGCTAAATGATATACTCAATATACGATAAAAAGAAAGAAGCGTTCGGATGGGAATACTTCGCAGGTTTTTTGCGATCAAAGGAATCGAATTTCAAAAAGATACGCCCCCATTAGGAGATTTATGCAAAAAGAGCATTTCCATCGATAAACTCAACGCCGGCGATATCGGCGCACTGCCGAAGCTGCAGTATACGTCTACGGGCGATACCCTTTGCGACGCGAGCGATCCCGTTTTGTTCGATTCCATCGATTTCCCGGAGCCCGCCATTTCGCTGGCCGTTACCGCAAAGAAGCAGGGCGAGGACGACAAGGTCATCTCCGGCCTGAACCGCAT
>CAZIQO010000155.1:0-1572 GCA_964541465.1 uncultured Oscillospiraceae bacterium | reverse complement strand
GGAATCATCCCGTCCGCCACTCTGGCCTTGAATTCGACGGCATACATCGCGCTCTCCCCCTCTCTGCGTGACTCGAATCATCCGAACGATGCGGATGATTCAACTTATTCGATAATTATACCACTTGACGATGGCGCGGCCAAAATATAAGGAGGCGGGTTTTTACGTGCTCTTCATATCCTTCTTGCGATCCTTTATCCTGTTTTCCAGCGCTTGCAGCTCGGCCTCGTCCTGCGCGTCGGCAGCTTGGGCTTCTTCGATGTTTCGGCGTTGCTCGTAGTCCAGAAACAGCGGGGCGATGCGCTGTTCCATGCGGGCATGGCTGACCGATCCTGCTCCCGCCAACAGGGGGAAGCCGTTGGCGGCTATGATCTGCACAACGTTCTCGCGCCAGAAGGCCATGGTGGTGACAACCTGTCGCTTGGCGCGCAGTTCTGCGGTTTCGAGAAAGATCACCACAAGACGGTTCAGCGTGTCGAGTTCATCTTCGGTCAGGTAGTTTTTGGCCACCAGAATGTCGTGCTTGCGCACCCGATCACCCTTCCAGGCCAGCAAGCCGAAATGCGCATCTTCAGGGTCGGCGCGGTCGAGGACGATTTCGGCGGCGGTCCGCTGCGTGACAGCGTACAGCAACATGTTTTGCACGGCGGCGAAAAACTGAAGGGTGGCCTGATCGGTCTTATCGTAATCGGCAGCCAGTGCGAAGAGATCGCGCACTTTTTGATAGAAGCGTTTCTCCGAGGCGCGAATATCGCGGATGCGCGCCAGCATCTCGTCGAAATAGTCCGGGCGGCCGTCGGGGTTCTTCAGTCGCTCGTCGTCCATGGCGAAGCCTTTGCGCAGATACTCCGCCAGCACGGTGCTGGCCCAGCGTCGGAACTGCACGCCGCGCGGCGAGCGCACGCGGTACCCCACGGCGAGAATGGCGTCGAGGTTGTAAAGCGTGACCATGCGGCGCACCTCGCGCCCGCCCTCGGTTTGAACTACCGAGGATTCCTCGGCAGTTGCCACGCGTTGCAGCTCGCCGTCGGCGTAGATATTTTTCAGATGCAGGCCGATATTGTCCGGCGAGACATCGAACAGTTCGGCCATTTGCCGCTGGCTGAGCCACACCGTGCCCCGGTCGGCCCGCAGTTTCACCCGGCTTTGCCCATCTTCGCTGGTGTAGAGAATGAGCTGCGTCATTTCCGCACCTCGTCCGACACCGGGAAAAGCTGCTGCTTCAGCCCTTTTTGATGGGACTTGAGCGTGTCGTGTTTTGGGACCTCCAAGGCGATCAGACCGTCAGTGGAGGGAAGGCGGTCGGCGGACTTCCACTGCCGCAAACGAAGACGTTCCGTTTCAAATTCGATACGCTCGGTCATATTCCAAGGGCCTTTCCGAATGATTGAGGGGAATAAGTATCCTCTGCAAGTAATTATTAGCACACTCGTTCATTTTTTACAACATTCATTTTAATTGATCGTGACGAGGCAAGGGGAAAAGTTATCTTCAAGCGGGAACAGGAATCGCGCCTCAATCTCCAACAGTCGATCGATGGCCGTCATCTATCCGAGAACTCCGAACTCAAGC
>CAZIQO010000154.1:0-1830 GCA_964541465.1 uncultured Oscillospiraceae bacterium | reverse complement strand
TCATATCGTACACCAGCCCGTGCACGCACATCTTGAGCCCGCCCGCCGCGCTGGAGGATGCGAGCAGCCCGCCGTATTCGAGCACTTCTATGCCGAGAACCCGCTTAAGATCGTCGATCGCGTTCTGCAGACCGACGCGCACGTCCCCCTCGAGCACGGTGGTCGCCGCCTGCCCCTGTCCCAGAAAATACGGTTCGGCGTCCAGTCCGGCGAATGCGCTCACGAGCGTCGTGGTCGAACCGATCTCCGCGATCAGCACGTCGGCGCGCATCGTCACTCGACCCCGCGCCGTTCGCGTTCCCTCACGAGGAACGTCGCCACGTGGTTCCCGTGCGTGCCGCGGCCGAAACCCGCGTCCGCGCCAGCCTTTCTCGCGCCTTCGTTCTCCACCTGCGTGCCGCCGGCAACAAAGATCAGCCTGTCGCGCACGCCCATTTCGCGCGCGATGCGGTCGATGCGCGCGATATTTTTATAATGGATGTCGTCGTGCGAAATGATGACCGAGGCGAGCATCGCGTCCGCGTTGAGCTCGACCGCCGCGCCGACGAGCTTCTCCGGCGGCACGGACGTGCCGAGGTAATGCACCTCGACGCCGTACTTCTCGATGCCGCCGTGCTTGATGTCGATGATCTCCCGCAGCCCCACCGAGTGCTCGTCCTCGCCGATGGTGCCGCAGACCACGCGCAGGGGCTTTTTCTCGATCGCCGCGCGCAGCTCGTCGTCCGAAAGCACGTCCGGTTCGGCGGGGATGATGAGCGAAGCGACGTCGATGTCAAAATCCACCCTGCCCTTCAGCTCGATGCGTGTTCCTTCCGCGCGGTGCAGCACCTCGCGCGAAACAACCGCCGCGTCCCGAAGGCCCAGGCGCTTCGCGCACTCGAGCGCCGCCGCCTCGGCGATATGGCGCTCCGCCGGAAAGCACATGGTCAGAAGCACCGTCCCGTCGGCCAGCCACTCCATTTCGGGCCGGATCTTCTTCGCGTTCGGCTGCGCAAATTCCTTCACGCTCTCCATGCGGAGGTACACGTTGTCTTCCTCATCCAGCTCGTCGATATAGACGATCTTCTCCAAACATTCGAGCGTGCAGCCGCCGATCAGCGCGGCGGGGTCCGCCGGATCGCCGCCGTACTGAGTTACGTTATTGCGCCCGAAATGCGCGGTGACGGGCGCCATGTAATCCGCCTCGCGCTTTATAACCGTGCCCGCGCCGACGCCGCCGTCGATCCGCCGCGCAATGCCGTCGCCGTTGCGCTCCGGGAACAGCCCGCTGTCCACGAACATGCCGGCCTCTACCGCCGCAAAATAGCCGCCCTGTCCGACCATCTCCTCGAGAAACAGCACCGCGCGCTCGGTCAGTTCGCGCGCCTTGTCCTCCAGGTAACCGTCCTTTTTGAGCTCCACCATCTCCATGAGCCCGTCGAGGCCGACGAGCGTCTGCTTGGCGGTGTCGCAGGCTTCGATATTGTAGATATGCCAGGGCACGTTGCGCCCCTCGTCCGGCGTGATGGTGGACTGGATGTCCGCGCTGGTGAGCTTGCTGACCAGCATGTTCAATACGTGTGTCACGGTCGCTTCGCGCGTGCTGGACTCGATGTATTTCGTATTCATCTGCGCGCGCATGCGATAGCCGGTAAACAGCCGCCGCAGCGCAACCGCGTACGGCAGGTCCATGTAGACGCAAGGCCCCGGCGTGGCCGTCGGCGGCACGGTGGAAAGGCAGATGTTCTCCTTCGGTACGCCGGTCTTCACGGAGAACAGCGCGTTGACCGCGTGCTGCACCATGAGCTCCGGCATGACCTTCCAGGCGTCCCGCGCGGTGGCGTTGGCGTT
>CAZIQO010000153.1:0-1902 GCA_964541465.1 uncultured Oscillospiraceae bacterium | reverse complement strand
GTCGTTCAACAGCTCCCGCCAGCTTCCGTACACGGCGGGGATGCCGTGCCGCTCGGCGACGGCCTCCGCGTGCGCGGCCGTGCGGGAGGCGATGGCGATTGGATTAAACCCGGCGTTGCGGTAGGAGACGAGGTGGCAGTCCGCCATGATGAACCCCGCGCCGATGCAGCCGATGCGCCAGTCGAGACGCTTCGGGCGCTCGTACCGCGTCGATTCGACGAGTTTCTGCTCGATTGAGCGGGCGGCCCGTTCCAACGATTCCATGGATTCCATGCGGCAATACTCCTTTAAGGATGAAGTGATGGGGATATTCGATTTCTGCTTCACTCTGCCGGGCGGATAAGACGGCCGCGCCCGGCGCGCGGATAAGAAGGACGGGAAGACGGCGCGCTCGGCGCTGCGCTTCGACGCGCCGTTAAGTCTCATACATATTGTATCGGCTCCGCATGCAAAATGCAACGGATTGATGGAAAACGGACGCGCCCGCGCATAAGAATTTTCATGACCGGGAACCGCGCTTATATAAATCTGAAACATCTGTAAAAAGCGCGGCGGCGGACGGAACATTTCGTCTGGAGAAGAAAAATATAGGATTTCGTTTTGCGGGAACCGATTGCCTGCGCGAAAAGAGTCTGCTATGATGAATTTGTATGGATCAATTGGCGCACTCGCGCAATATTCGTCTGCTTCCTGTCAGAATTTTAACGCATATCGGAAAGGGGTTCAACTCTATGGAACGCACAAAAGTCGCCATCCTGGGCTGCAGGTTCATCGCGGAAATCCACGCGGGCGCCTATAAGCGCTTCGTCGGGGACGCCGAGGTCGTAGCCGTGTACTCGCACCATCTGCAAAAAGCCGAACGCTTCGCCGGGGAGATGGGCGTCCCCGCCGCGTACGACGACGTGGACAAACTCTTACGCGAAGTCGACTGCGACGTGATCGACGTCTGCCTGCCGAACTACCTGCACCACGGCATGTGCCTCAAGGCCGCGAACGCGGGCAAGCACGTGATCGTGGAAAAACCGCTTTGCCTATCGATTGCCGAAGCGGACGAGATGATCGCCGCCTGCAAAAAGAACGGCAAATTCCTCTTCTATGCCGAGGAGCTGTGCTTTGCGCCCAAGTACGAGCGCGTGCGCCACATCGTCGAGAGCGGCGCGGTCGGAAACGTCTACATGCTCAAGAAGGCCGAAAAGCACAGCGGCCCGCACAGCCGCTGGTTCTACGAGAGCGACAAATCGGGCGGCGGCGTGATGATGGACATGGGCTGCCACGCGATCGCCTGGTTTCTATGGATGCTCAAGGACGGCACGCCGCAGAACGTCTACGGCAACTTCCTGCGCGTCATGCACGATACGGACGCGGAGGACCACGCCGTCACGCAGATCGAGTTTTCGCGCGGCGGGCGCACCGTCCTGTGCGTGGGCGAGGACAGCTGGGCCAAGCACGGCGGCATGCAGGACTGCATCGAGGTCTACGGCGACAAGGGCGTTTGCTATTCCGACCTGTTTCAGGGGAACTCTTCACAGATGTACAGCCTCGACGGTTACGATTACGCCAGCGAAAAAGCCGGCGCGACGACCGGCTGGACGTTCCCGGTGTTCGAAGAAGCGTTCAACCAGGGGTATCCGCAGGAGTTGACCCACTTTATCGACTGCATCCGAACCGGCAAAACGCCGCTCGTCGACGGCGAATACGGCAAACGCGTTCTGGAGATCATCCACGCCGCCTACGCGTCCGCAAGGGACGGCAAAAAGGTCGCCCTGCCGTATGTTTCCGCCGCAAAGCGCCCTGTGGACAACTGGAGATGAGCGCAGAGATGATCCGATTTCCCAACGACCATGCCGTCGGCGAATACATCGCCGACGGCATCTGTAAGATCGTTTTGCAAAAACCCGAGGC
>CAZIQO010000152.1:0-1955 GCA_964541465.1 uncultured Oscillospiraceae bacterium | reverse complement strand
GGACTTCAACCCGCAGATCGTCATCACGGACGGCAAGCTCTTCGAGCCGAGCGTGGACACGCACATCAAGCCCGACCCGAAGATCTACAACAGCGTCCATCTCGCTCCCCGTAAGCCCGACGTGCTCCGCCTGCCGGTCTCCGGCAAGACCCGCATCATCCGGCTGATCCCGAAGGAGCTCATCACCGCGCTCGACGAGGAGGAGGTCCCCGCGGAGGACGGCTGCTTTGTGGCCAGGAACGGACTCCTCAAGCTCGCCGTGCTCGAACGTCACCATGCCTCCGGCCGCGTCGGCCTCGGCATCCTGCGCGGGTTCGACATCAGGAACGGCGCGATCGCCACGACCGTCGGGCACGACTCGCATAACCTCATCGTCGTGGGCGACAACGACGCCGACATGCTGCGCGCCGTCGACGCACTCGAGGAATGCGGCGGCGGCTACGTGGTCGTGCAGAACGGCGAGATCCTCGCAAAGCTCGCGCTCTGCGTGGCGGGCCTCATGTCCGACGCGCCGCTCGAAACGATCCTCAAGCACCAGCGCGAGCTGCTTGCCGCGGCGGCGAAGCTCGGCATCCACACGGATTCCGACCCGTTCATCACGCTCTCGTTTCTCGCGCTGCCCGTCATTCCGGACGTGCGGCTCACCGACATGGGCCTTTTCGACGTAACCAGAATGGAATTTTTCGATCCCGTCTACCAATGACGGCGCGGCGGCCTGCAGCCGCGCCGAACCGCCCGCCGGCAGACCGCACTGCCAGCGGAGCGTACGCAGGAACCGACAGGAGGGTTACGCATCTATGATTGTAGGAAAAAGTGTCAAACGCGTCGACGCGGTCGACAAGGTCACCGGGCGCGCGCGCTATACTGACGACCTTGCCGGCAGCAACGCGCTGATCGTGAAGATCTGCCATTCGACCATCGCGCACGGCATGGTCACGAAGATCGACACGTCCGAGGCGGAAAAGATCCCGGGGGTCTTCCGGATCCTGACCTGCTTCGACGTGCCGGACCGCCCGTTCCCCACCGCCGGGCATCCGTGGTCGAACGATCCGCATCATCAGGACGTTGCGGACCGCCTTCTGCTCAACCGCCATGTGCGCTACTACGGCGACGAGATCGCCGCGGTCCTCGCCGAGGACGAGGTGACGGCGGTGCAGGCCGTTCGCGCGCTCAAGGTGGAATACGAGGAATACCCCTTCGTGATGGACCCGCAGGAGGCCATGAAGGACGGCGCGCCGCAGCTGCACGAACGATTCAAGAACAACATCCTCGCCCATACGGGCTACGAGGAGGGCGACTTTGAAGCGGCGATTCAGGAGCCGGGCCTCGTGAAGATCGAGGGCTGGTACGATACACCGACCGTCCAGCACTGCCATCTTGAAAACCACATCTGCTTTGCCGAGCAGCAGAACGGCAAGATCGTCGTCGTGACCAGCACGCAGATCCCGCACATCGTGCGCCGCATCTGCGCGCAGGCGCTCGGCCTGCCGTGGGGGCAGATCCGCCTGATCAAGCCCTATGTAGGCGGCGGGTTCGGCAACAAGCAGGACGCGCTCTACGAGCCGCTCTGCGCCTACTGCTGCCAGCAGGCCGGCGGCCGCCTCGTCAAGCTGGACGTAAGCCGCGAGGAAACGTTCGTAAGCAACCGCGTCCGCCACGCGATCCGCTACCACATCGTCTCCTACGCGCGGCCAGACGGCCGGTTCGTGGCGCGGCGGATGGAGGCGTTCTCCAACCAGGGCGCCTATGCGTCCCACGGGCACGGGATCGTCGCCAAGGGCGCGGGTGCGTTCAAGCAGATCTACGTGGATGAAAAGGCCACCAGGTGCGACGCATATACGGTCTTTACGAATATGCCCGCCGCCGGCGCGATGCGCGCCTACGGCATCCCGCAGGTGTCGTTCGCAATCGAGAGCAGCGTGGACGACGCCGCGCGCGTGCTCGGCATCGACTCG
>CAZIQO010000151.1:0-1992 GCA_964541465.1 uncultured Oscillospiraceae bacterium | reverse complement strand
CGATCTGCTGCGAAAGCACGGAGGCGGCGCTGGAGGCGTTCCATGCGCTCGGCGACGACGCGGTGTATAAGCCGCTCTTCGGCTCCTGCGGAAACGGCCTGCTGCGGCTGCGCACCGAGGAGGAAGCGAAAGCCGCGTTTCTGCGGATCGCGGAAGCGGGCGGAGTGTTTTATCTGCAGAAATTCGTGCCCTGCGGCGGAACCGATATTCGCGCGTTTGTGGTGAACGGCCGCGTGATCGCCGCCATGAAGCGGACGGGCGCCGACTGGCGCGCAAACTACTCGCTGGGCGGGACCGTCGCGCCGCACGCGCTTACGCCGAAGGAAGAGGCGCTCGCGCTGGCCGCGGCGGACGCGGTTTCGGCGGACGTGGCGGGCGTGGACCTGCTCGTTTCCGACGCGGGCGAAACATT
The DNA here is from genome assembly GCA_964541465.1 of uncultured Oscillospiraceae bacterium. Lineage (GTDB taxonomy): Bacteria > Bacillota > Clostridia > Christensenellales > CAG-138 > UBA7703. Next base: position 1,580 of record CAZIQO010000151.1, on the reverse strand, counting down.
CGTCACCGAGGTCAACGGCTGCCCGGGCTGGCAGGGGCTTTCGACCGTGACGGACGCGGACATCGCCGGGGAGATCGTTTCGCTGTTGCTGTAAAGTTTTTTTACAGGGGTTCACCCCTGCACCCCACCCAGGGGACACGTCTCCTGGGAATCCCCTATTCCAGGGCACATGTGAAAATGGGTTTTTAAGGCCGTTACGGCCCTGAGTGGTGGGTTGGAGGCGGAGCCTCCAGCGTCACCCGTTATCGACAAGCTGAGGCCGGGCAGACTGCCCGGCCTTCTCTAAAGTTGGCTTGTTGTTTTTTGAGAAAAAATGAATTTTCTCTGCTTCTCTCTTTCTAAAAAGAGAGAAGGAACCCGCTATTTCGTTTCCTTTTCCGCCAGCGCCTTCAGCACGCGTTCCGGCGTGACGGGCAGGTCGTTGAACTCGCAGCCGACGGCGTTGGAGACCGCGTTGGCCACCGCGGCGGCGGCGGGCACGACGGAGCACTCGCCGATGCTCTTGGCCCCGAACGGCCCGGCGGGCTCGATCTCCTCGATCAAATCAACCAGAAGGCGCTTCGGCATCTCGTTTGCGCGCAGCATGCGGTAGGTCCTGAGCGTCGCGTTTTTGACGCGTCCGTTTTCGTCCAGCTGAATCCCCTCGGTGAGCGCGTAGCCCGCGCCCATCTGGATCGCGCCCTCGATCTGCCCGCGTACGGAGAGCGGGTTGATCGCACGGCCCACGTCGTGCACGGCGGCATAGTCCAGCAGTTCGACCTTGCCCGTCTGCGTGTCCACGCGCACCTTGACGATGTGCGCGCCGTATGAGATCACGGAGGCGGGAGACGCCGCCGTTTTCTCGCTGATGAGCTCGGTGAATTTCTTGTGCCGCGCAAACTGCACGATCTCGCCGATTGCCGCGCCCTTGCCGTCGGGAGCGGTCGCCCGGCCGCCGGAAAACGTAAAGTCCGCAGCGTCCGTTTCCAGCAGTTCCGCGGCGAAGCCGGCAAGCTTTTTGCGCATGTCCTCGCTCACGAGCAGCGCCGCGCGGCCCGAGACGAACGCGCCGCGGCTCGAATAATCGCCGAGCTGGTAGGGTGTCAGCTCCGTATCGGCGGAGACGACGGAGATCATCTCCATCGGCAGGCCGAGCACTTCGGACACGACCTGCTTCTGTAGCGTGATCGACGCGTTGCCCATTTCGTGCGAACCGGAAAAGAGCACGCAACTGCCGTCGTCGTTCATTTTGAGCATCATGGCGGTGATGTCCGTGCGGATACCGAACATGCCGTTGCCGTGTGCGCCGACGCTTACGCCGACGCCAATGCGGCAGCGACCAAGCGCGCTCTCCGCCTGTTCGCGCAGGCACGCTTCGTAGTCGATCAGCTCCGCGGCGCGGTTGAGACAGTCGATCGGGCGCGCATTGCCGTGCGACTGGTCGAAGCGGTAGTCCACGCCGTAAGGCTGGGTCAGGTTTTTGCGCTGCATGTCGAGAATATCGATGCCGAGCGCCTTTGCCGCGCGGTGCATGAGCCGCTGCTGCGCAAAGAACGTCTGCGGCGAGCCGAAGCCGCGCATCGGACCGCCGAGCGGCGTGT
>CAZIQO010000150.1:0-2100 GCA_964541465.1 uncultured Oscillospiraceae bacterium | reverse complement strand
AGCAAAACCGCAGGAATAGCAGCGCTATTTCAAGGTTTTAGCGACAATAAACCGGCGAAAAAGACGCCGGTTCCGTACCGCCGTGCTTTTAGAAACACACCCTAGGCCTTCCTGCGCGGCAGCAGTTCGGCAAACCGCGCGTCGGCCCAGTTCCTGTAGGAAACCACCGCGGCAATCAGCAGGCACCCCAGCTTGACCGCGAACGGGCCGCGCAGCAGCGCCGCCGCCGCGGCAAACGCCGCAAACGAGAGCACGGTGCGCCGCTCGTCCGGGCAGGACGGCAGCAGGAGCGAAAGCAGATACGCCGCCGCGAGCGCGAACACGATCAGCTGCTGCGGCACGAGCGCGAGCAACACGCCGAAGCTGACCGCAACGCCCTTTCCGCCGCGGAAGCCCCGAAGCGGAGAAAAGGCGTGCCCTGCCACCGGCGCCAGCATCACCAGCGCAAACAGGAGCGAGGAAGGATGAACGCCGCTCTTTGTCAACGCCACGGGCAGATACCCCTTCGCCAGGTCGCAGGTCAGGCAGAGCACGCCGACAGGCACGCCCGCGTACCGGAACGCGTTGTACGTGCCGGGATTCCCGTCCTCGCTGACCTTGGTCACATCCACGCGCTTGAGCAGCATCGGCAGATATGCACCGTAGAGCACGCTGCCGGAGGCGAACCCCGCCGCCGTACCGACAAGCGCGTTAACAACCGTCCCGTCCGTCCACACGTTCGTTTTCCCCCTCCGCCGAAAGAATGAACCCGGCGATCGCATCGGCCGCGTCCGCGCGGATGCAGCGGCGCTGCCGATTCTGCATCACGCGGCGCTCGAGTTCGTTGTCGATCAGAAGCGCCGCCCGCCTTGCCGCCTCGGCGGGCGTCTTGGCCCGCTCCGCCAGCTTGTGCGAAAGGAAGTACGCCGCGTTCCGCGTTTCGCAGCCCGGAATCGGGGCGGTCAGCACCAGCGGCACACCCTTGACGGCCGCCTCGGTGATCGTCAGCCCGCCGGGCTTGGTCAGAAGCACGTCGCAGGCTTCCATCCAGAGCTGCGCCCGGTCGGTATAGCCCAGCACCCGCAGGCGTTCGTCGTTTCCAAAGCGCTTGTTCAGCCGCCGCATGAGCGCCTCGTTGTTGCCGCAGATCGCGACGACGGCCGTATCGGAGTACGCGCACCGCAGCAGCTCGCGTACGGTCCCTTCGATCTCTCCGCAACCCATGCTTCCGCCCATGACGACCACGAGGCGCGAGGCGTTCCCGATGCCCAGAAGCGCGCGCGCAGCATGGCGGTCCGTTCGTTCGCGCACGGTCCGGCATACGGGAATTCCGGTGCAGACGAAGTTTTCCGCGGGCATTCCGCGCCGGACGCACTGCTCCTGCGCCTCTTTCGAAGAGGCAAACACCACGTCGGCCCGCGTCTCCTCCCAGAACGGAGAGTAGCAGTAATCCGTCATCACCGCATAGAAGGGTATCGTAAGCCGCCCGTGCAGACGAAGATACGTTAGCGCCTCCGCCGGATAAAGGTGCGTAGCGACGACCGCGTCGAACCTCCCGCGCCGTAAATACGCCTCAAGCATGGGCGCGCAGCGCGCGTTGGCGTGATACACGGGCGAGTCGACGTTCGGCTTGCTGACAAGCTGTCCCAGACGGTAAAGCGCGCCGAACGCGTACTTTGCTCCGATCGTCGAGCGGATATAGGCGTTGGCGACCATGCGGGAAGCGCGTTCGCTTCTCAGCGCAATGGGGTCGATTACCTCGCATTGCGCACCGCGCGCTTCCAGCGCCTCGCGCACGGCCCTTGCCGCGGAGTTATGTCCCTGTCCGGTCGAACAGGAGAGGAGTAGAACCCGCACGCAGCTCCTCCGTTACCCGTTCGCTTTGTTCTGGCCGCAGCCGGCGCAGGGATGCGAGCAGTGCCACAGTTCGTCCGCCACCGGCGCCCATGCGCTCGCGCGCTCATGGCATTTGCCGCAGTAGTCCCGCGCGTCCTCCGGCGCGATCACATCGGTGGAATGCGCGCCGCTCTGCTCCACCAGTTCGGCGAGCTTGTCCGGGTTGTCCAGCACCGGGCAGGGCCGCAGCATGTTGCCGTTGAACGGCTGGTTGTCGTGATACGC
>CAZIQO010000149.1:0-2167 GCA_964541465.1 uncultured Oscillospiraceae bacterium | reverse complement strand
CTGATAACGGCAAACGTTGCAAAACTGCGCGTCCGGCAATCCGGACGCGCAGTTTACGTTTATGCGATGTTTACGTTACAGCCGATAATCGATCAGAGCAAGGTATGCTCTGCGGCATGCTTCCTGGTCGCCGGCGGCAATCGCCTCGTAAACCAGCCGGTGCTGGTCAGTGTCGGACTCGTCCGCTCCGTCCTGCTTCCATTTCTCGTTGCGAACGCCGATCAGCCGGGCAATATACTCCTTCACCATCGAACGTGCAAATCCCGCAACGTCAACGAAAACGGCGTTATGGCTCATCCGGCAGATTTGATCGTGAAAGCACAGGTCCGCTTCCGTGAGTTCCTCAAGGCAGTCCTCCCCGCGGCGATGGCGGCTTTTGAGCAGCAGATACCGCTCCAGCAGAGCGTTTAGTTCCGCCAACTCCTCTTCGGTTCGGCTTTGGCAGGCAATGCGCGCACATTCCAGTTCCAGCAGCTTACGCAGTGCGAAAATTTCCTCAATTTTTTCAGTCCTGCGGTAAAAATCGGAAATCTCGCCAAGGTATCCGGGAAACGAAAACTCCTTGACAAACGAACCCTCTCCGACCCGCGTTTCCACGACGCCGAGCGCCGAAAGTTTCTGCAGCGCCATGCGCACCGTAAGGCGGTTTACGCCATAGGCTTCGGCCAGCGCCGCTTCGGAAGGGAGTCTGTCCCCTGTCTTCCACTCGCCCGCCATGATGGAGCCTTTGAGTTCCTCGCTTACCTGATCGACCAGCGAAATCGGCCTTACCCTTTTTTGCGCCATGTTGCACGCTCCGCACCGTTTTTATTTATCATAGCAGGATTCGCTTCCCACGGCCAGTCCGCACTACATCTTCCAGGTCGAGCCTCCGCCGACCACCGTGACCTTCGGCGTTTCGCGAAGCACGAAGTCCGACCACTCGTTGCCGAGACCGGGCAGTTCCGGCACCTTAAATCTGCCGTTTTTCGGTTGATAGTCATACTTGCAGAGCTTGATGTTGCTTTCGCAGAGGTTAACCTGGTGGTGCTCGTGGATGATGAAGTTCGGAATCGCGGCTTCGAGCTGGAGCGCCGCCGCGGTGCAAAGCGGGCTGCCGCAGGCATGCACCTGCACGGCCACGTCATAAGCATACGCCATGTCGCAGATCTTCTTTCCTTCCGTGATGCCGCCGCAGGTGCCGAGGTCCGGCTGCGCAACCTGCAGCGTGCCGTCCGCAAAGAAACTCTTAAACTGCCAGCGGGTATAGATGCGCTCCCCGTTGGCGATTGGGATGTTCGTTTTCGCGCTGATGTAGCGCGCCGTCTGCGGGTCCGGCGTGTTCGGCTCCTCAAAGAAATAGATATTGAACGGCTCCAGAGCGCGCGCCAGCTGTACGGCGGACTGCGCGTCCAGGAAGCTGTGGTTCTCCACGATGATATCGACGCCCGGCCCGACGGCGCTGCGCACGGCGCGGACGCGTTCGACCACTTCGCCGAGCGTCTTGGGCGGTAAAAGCGTCGTCCGGTCGCCGTCGGTATAGCTGCCACCCTCGGGCCGGAATGTGAAAAAGTCGATCTTGATTGCGTCATACCCCTGCGCAAGCGCACGCATGGACGCATCCACGTATTCCTGCGTCGTAAACATCGCGCCCATTTTATCCCGCCAGCCAAACTGGAGCTGCGAAGCATAGGTGCGCAGGTTGTCGTTGAGTTTGCCGCCGAGGAGCTGATACACCGGCGCGTTGAAGTATTTGCCGCGGATGTCCCAGCAGGCAAGGTCGATCGCGCTCATGCCCGCCGTCACAACGCACCCGCCGTTCTGTCCCCAGAACGTACGGCGGTAAAGCTTATTCCAGATGACTTCCGTTTCCAGCGGGTCCATGCCGATGACGAGCTCCGCCAGGTCCTGCACCATGCCAAACGCCGCGCGGCTGCCCGTGCCGTATGCGAGCGCCGCCTCGCCGTCGCCGTAAATCCCTTCGTCCGTGTATACGCGGCAAAGAATCGGATGCCACATCGGGTCGGACGCCACGTCGACTCGAAATACGTCTACTTTTTCAATTTTCATAGTGCGCCTCCAAAAACCGAGTAATGATCTGTTCGCCTGTTCGCTATGTCGCTACAGTATCATGCGCACCTGCACCTGTCAATTCCAAATTAGCGGCAATATGTAAAAAACATCTCCT
>CAZIQO010000148.1:0-2179 GCA_964541465.1 uncultured Oscillospiraceae bacterium | reverse complement strand
TCATGCCGGAGGAAAGCGTGACGTCCTGCGCATATACGCCGAGGTACGCTCTGCCCTGCACATAACCGAGGTCGATCAGGTCGCTGATGACCGATTTCAGATCGTTGACCGGAATGGCGAAGCCGAGTCCTTCGGAGTTTTCACTGCTGGCCTTGGCGTTCACGATGCCGATGAGCGAACCGCTCGCGTTGAACAGCCCGCCGCCCGAGTTGCCGGGGCTGATGGCCGCATCGGTCTGAATCAGCGTCATCTCGGTGTTTTCAACGGTCACTTCGCGGCTCAGCGCGCTGACGATGCCGCTTGTGGCGGTGCCGCGCAGTTCGCCGAGCGGGTTGCCGATGGCGATGACGTCCTCGCCGACGGTGAGCATGTCGGAATCGCCGAGCGTGGCGGGGGTCAGCCCGGTCGCGTCGATCTTAAGCACCGCAAGATCGGTGCGCGAATCCGAACCGACGAGCGTGGCGTCGTACTCCGTATCGTCGTTGAGGATTACCTTGATGGTGTCCGCATTGTCGATTACGTGCTTGCAGGTGATGATGTAACCGTCGCTCGTAAGAATCACGCCGCTGCCGCTGCCGTATGCGACGTCATCGCTGCTGTCCGAACTGTCGCTGCCGAAGCTGAAGCCGTAGCTCGTGGTGGTGCAGTAGGTGTCGATTCCGACGACGGCGGGCGCGCAGAGCTCAATGATCTGCGCCTTGGAGTATGTTGTCGTTGAAAAGTTCTGCGTGTTCGTTTCGGTCACCGAGCTGGAAACACCGGATGCGCTTGAGTCGGATGTCGAAGTGGAACTTGTTTCCTGTTGCGCTGTCTGCGTTTCGCTGGCCTGGAGGCTCGCGATCTGCCGACTGACGTATTGACGGGTGTAAACTCCGCCCAGCAGCCCGCCGAGCAATACCGCGACGAGCATGCAGATGATAAGAGTTGAGCCGCGGATACCGCGATGTTCGCGGCGCCGCACGCTATGCGTGCCGTCGTTCTCAGGGCGGTACGTAGAATAGCGTTCATACCAATCGTTATTCTGATCCATAAGCTGACGCTCCTTTTTTCGTCTGTAATCAGTATAGATGCGTAATGTGAACATGAAAGATCACGGATTTGATGTTTATGTGTTGAATCGCGTCAGGATTATGGCAGCCCGATTGCATAAACCTTCCACGACGCGAACAGCGCGCGGCAGGAAACACTAATCAGCAGAAATGCCGCACGGATTGGGACGAACGATGCGCTCAAATCCGGCCCGCGCGGCATAGGATGATAACGAGACCGGATTCGGCGAATCGGGAGCGAACGCGCAATGATCAACTGCATGATCGACACGCAGAAGTATGATATCGACCTAGAAAAGCTGCTTTCGCGCAGGCTCGCGCAGTGCGGCTGCGCGTGCGGGGTCGGCGCCTGCAACGGCGCCGTGAGCGTGAGCGTGCGCGAGGGAGAACAGCTCGTGCGGCTGGCCGACGCGCTGATGCTGGTGCTTTGCCGCGATCTGCAGTATTTTGAGCTGGCGCGCATGATCGACGAACTCCCGCTCTCGCTGCCGGAAAAACAGACGGCGCTTGCAAGTGCGCTCGAAACGGCGCACGAAACGGAGCGCACGCAGCCGGTGCGGGACGCGCTCGTGAGCTATCTGAAAACGGAAAAGCGGCTGAATCTGGAAGGGTTCGTTCAGTTTCGCATGCGCGATTCCCTGCGGGACTGGCACGACTGCGCGGAGCGCGCCGCGGCCGAGACGCTGGTCCGCCGCGAATACACGGAGCTGCTCGGCGCGCTGAGCGCGTTTGTCAGAACGCAGGCGCCGCGGGTCGCGGAGCTCTCCATCTGCATCCACCCCGACGGGAGCTGCACGCTGACGGACGATTCCGACGCGTGCATCGAGTATGTCGACTGCTCCGAAGACGGGATCGTGAGCATGCTCGTGGGCATGGCGCCCGCGCGCCTGACCGTTTACGACCTCTCCGGCGGCAGCGGGCGGCGCCTGACCGACGCGCTGCGGCGCGTGTTCGCGGGCCGCGTCAAGGTTTACCGCTGAAGTGTACGCCGGCAGACCGGGGGACCGCTCCGGGCGATCGGTTTTTATAACGACAGAGCGGAACGGGTTCGTTCCGCCGTCAGGCTGTCAAAAAAGTTTTTTTGCAGGGGGTTCACCCCTGCGCCCCACCCAAGGGGCACGTCCCCTGGG
>CAZIQO010000147.1:0-2196 GCA_964541465.1 uncultured Oscillospiraceae bacterium | reverse complement strand
GCGAGACGGCGAACATGATCAGCTTCATGGCGGACGTCATCGGCATCCGCGACGATATGTACATCGGCAAGGGCAACGCCTATATGCACAGCGTGGTCGACGCGGTGCGTAAGGGCCGCGCCGACGGCGTGCTCGAGCAAAAGCCCACGTTGGTCAACCTGCAGTGCGACATCGACCACCCGACGCAGTGCATGGCCGATATGGCGCACTGCATCCGCGAATTCGGCTGCGCGGAGAACCTGCGCGGCAAGAAGATCGCCATGACCTGGGCGTACAGCCCCAGCTACGGCAAGCCCCTGTCCGTTCCGCAGGGCGTGATCGGCCTGTTCAGCCGCTTCGGTATGGAGGTTTCGCTCGCGTACCCGGAAGGATACGAGGTCATGGACGACGTGATGGACGTCGCCCGCAGACAGTCGGCCGAAAGCGGCGGCAAGTTCACCGTTACGCACGACATGAAGGAGGCGTTTTCCGGCGCGGACATCGTCTATCCCAAGAGCTGGGCGCCGTTCAAGGCCATGCAGGTGCGCACCGAACTCTACGGAAACGGCGATATGGACGGCATCAAGTCGCTCGAAAAGAAGCTGCTCGGGCAGAACGCCGAGCATAAGGACTGGACGTGCACCGAGGAGATGATGCAGCTGACCCATGACGGCAAGGCGCTGTATCTGCACTGCCTGCCCGCCGACATTACGGACATCAGCTGCGAAGCCGGCGAGGTCGCCGCAACGGTGTTCGATCGTTACCGCGACCCGCTCTACAAGCAGGCTTCCTTCAAGCCCTACATCATCGCGGCCATGATCTTCCTTGCCAAGGTCAGGGACCCCGCCGCAATGCTTCGGCAGCTCGAAAAACGCGGCGCGGCGCGGCATATGGGGATCTGAGTCGATCCAGCCTTTTTGTCTGTGTTCCGGCGTGCGCTGGCATCAGCGTACGCCGGTTTTTTGTTGCTTTCCCGCAGTTGTCCACCGTTTCCACCGGGATTATCCACATGCCTGTGGATTCTTTTTTAATCTTCCTGTTTTTACCATTCGGGATATTTCCAAAACGAGGCCATCCGACCCGAATTCCGCTTTTTTCAGTCGATCTCCGTCGTCTCACGGTGATATTTTTTTAGACTTTATAAGCGTTTTGGGGATATATCAGGAAAGCGTCTTATATTTATTTAACGATTTCAGCAATAGTATACCACACATGGTAAACACGCGGTTTTTCGCTTCTTTCACCCAAAAAATACGCCGTATTTGCTTTGCCTGCGCTTTTTCAGGCAAACCGCAGCCCGCATTTATAAAAGCACCGCTCTCCTCTTCCCTTTCCGTTGAAAAAGCGATACGATGATGGAAAGATCAAGGCCGGAATCGGCGCTGGAGGAACGATTTGATGATCCATGTGTACTACGGCGAAGGAAAGGGCAAGACCACTGCGGCGCTCGGGCTGATCGTCCGGCATGTCGGCGGCGGCGGGCGCGCAGTGTTCGCGCAGTTTTTGAAAAGCGCGCCGACCGGCGAGCTGGCCGCGCTGCAGCGCCTCGGCGTGCCGGTCCTCCGGAACGATTTCCCGCACGGCTTCTCCCCCGCGATGAACGCGGAAACACGGGCGGCCGTTACGCGCTCGCATAACGAAATTCTCGCGAAGGTTACGCAGCTTGCGCGGAGCGGCTCCTGCACGCTGCTCGTGCTGGACGAGCTCTGCGCCGCGCTGTCGCTCGGGCTGGTCGACCGGGACGCCGTCTGTGCGCTGCTCGACGAGCACGGTGCCGCCGAGCTGGTCGTTACCGGCCGCGACCCGTCAAAAGAGCTCCTCGGCCGCGCGGACTATGCAACGGAGATGCGGCTGATCAAGCATCCGTACGAAAACGGCGTAAAGGCGAGAAAGGGGATCGAATTTTAGGGAACGTTTCTTTTTCTCTGGAGAAAAAGAAACAAAAAGAGCTTCCTTTTTGAAGCTCACAGCTTATCAATACGTTGGAGGCTCCGCCTCCAAACCACCGCTTAGGGCCGTAATGGCCCTAAGAACCCATTATTCTGGAATAGGACGCTTACGGAGCGAGGGATTTCCAAGGGACACGTCCCTTGGACGGGATGCAAAATCGCTTTTCTCTGTCTGCCTCCGCTCTTCACATCCCAAAAATTCTTTTGCCATCTTTTCTTTGGCCAGATTGTCAAATGAAGTGCAACAAGCGGTGAAGGGGAAAGACTT
>CAZIQO010000146.1:0-2196 GCA_964541465.1 uncultured Oscillospiraceae bacterium | reverse complement strand
CGGTTATGCTTCTTCTTTTTTTACTTACCCCAATCTATAGTGTAGAGCCGTTTTTTTTGACAGACTGAGGCATCCGGCCTTCGCGGCCGGACGCCTCTTGCTTTTGGAAAGAGTCTGCGGGAGCAGCAGGATCGAGGCCGATTGAGCGGGGATGCCCCGGGTTCCTCGACTCCGGAAAGGCCTGAGAACGAACGCGCAGGAGCGGGGATTTACACGCCGCTCCCGGCAAAACCGGGCTCAGATCGTGATCTCCTGCGCGACGCGGTACATGTACGGGTCGAGGTCCTTCTTCATTTCGAGCGCCTCCTCGATGGGCAGCGTGCAGATGTGGGAGTCCCGGTAACATACAATAAGATTTGAACTGCCGGCGAGAAGCTCCTCCACGGCGCGGTGCCCCATACGCGTGGCCATCACGCGGTCGCGCGCGGACGGGCTCCCGCCGCGCTGGACGTGCCCGATGATCGTCACGCGCGTTTCCAGGCCGAGTTCGTCGCGGATGCGCTGCGCGATCTCGGGCGTGTTGCCGACGCCCTCGGCGACGATGATGAGATGATGGTGCTTGCCGCGGTACTGCCCTTCGCGGATATGCTCCGCGACGTCGCGTTCAAAGTCGAAGGGCTTCTCCGGGATCAGGATGGCGGCCGCGCCGACCGAAATGCCGACGTAAACTGCAAGATGGCCTGCATTGCGGCCCATGACTTCGACAACGGAGGTACGCTGATGCGACTGCATTGTGTCGGCCAGCTTATCGATCGCCTGAATGGCGGTGTTGGCGGCGGTGTCGAAGCCGATGGAATAGTGCGAGCAGCCGATGTCGTTGTCGATCGTCGCGGGGATGCCGATGGTGTTGACGCCGCGCTTGGCCAGCTCGCGCGCGCCGCGGAACGTACCGTCGCCGCCGATGGTGATCACGCCGTCGATGCCGAGGTATTTGCAGTTTTTAACGGCGGTGTCCAGCCCCGCCTCGGTCATGAACTCCTCGCTTCTGGCCGTGTACAGGACGGTGCCTCCGTGCGACGTAATGCCGTTGACGGCCCGCGCGTCGAGCTCCGCGACGTCGGAATGGATCAGCCCGTTGTATCCGCGGTAGATGCCGACGGGGATGACGTTATGCAGTACGCACGTGCGCACAGCGGCGCGAATCGCGGCGTTCATGCCCGGCGCGTCTCCGCCGCTGGTCAGGATGCCGATGCGCCGGATTTTATCTGACATAAGAATTACGTCCTTTCTGCCATATGAATATTTTCTACCATTATATATCAGTATACAACGCATGAGGGAAAAACTCAACTGCGGCCGGCGACGGCCGCGCATGGGAGCAATATGCAGGGAGAAAAGAATAATCCTGCAATTTTACGGAACGCGGCGTTCGATAAAACGACCGCTCCGCGGCGCTGCCGACGGGCGGCGAAGAACGCGCGGCCCGCCGGACGAAGCGGGCGAACGGATGCGGTGTAGTCGAAAAAAGGCCGCGCCTATGCCGATAATATACAGAATGGGCTTTAATAGGGCAAAAAATGAAACTATTTTTGAGCAAACATGAAAAAACGGCAGGGCTTGCGTAAAATCGGCAAAATTTTTGCAAGAAATACTAGACAAGCCTTCATATGCGCGTTACAATAGGCGTGTAATCGCCAGATGGAAAAGGCGTTCATCACATCCATGCAAACTGATAAGGAGGCACAATTATGAGCAAGTACGACATTCGGGTAGACGAAATGGAAGCCAAACTCCGGCCGCCGACAATCGGCCTGAAACCCTATGAGCCCAAGGTCATTCCGCTGACCACCGGCGAGGATATGCTCGTCCGCCCGGCGACCCGCGACGAGGCCGAAATGGTCATGAACGGCATCCGGGTGCTGCTCGACCACGAGAAGGATTTTTACGACGTCGTTACCGCCCGCATCATCGCGGAACTGCTCGGCATGCTGCGTTACCGCGTGCAGGACGAGTATCTGTTCCTCGGCTGCGTGGACGGCGAGGTCGCCGGTCTTGTGAACGGCCGCGCCGTGAACGAGAAGATCGGCATGTCCTACCACACCATGACCCTCAAGCGCGGCGCGCGCGTCGGCGCGCAGCTCTTTGCCGCCAAGATGGAATATCACTTCGACTATATGAACCAGGATGAAGTCTGGATCGTTGCCGAGAGCCCGAACGGCTTCAAGCGCTGGATGATCGAGTATGAGCTCGAATCCC
>CAZIQO010000145.1:0-2240 GCA_964541465.1 uncultured Oscillospiraceae bacterium | reverse complement strand
TACCCGCTCGCGTATGTGTACGACGTTGCGATTGAAAACGGCATCGCCTATTGCGCGGGCGGCGGGAGCGGACTGTTCACGGTCGATATAAGCGACCCAAAGGTCCCCGCCGAGCGAGGGTTGATTGAGATGGCCGGCTGCCAATACGACGCGGAGCTCATGGACGGGAAGCTGTATCTTGCCGGCGCGTGGGGCGGCGTTTCAGAGTTCAGCCTCGACGACCCACTCGAGCCGGCGCTGCTGCGGACGATCGAAACGACGGGCTGGGCGATGGCGCTTGCGGCGGCGGGGAGCGAACTGCTCATGCTCGACGGAGCGGACGGGGCCATGCTCTATGATATGGACGGCGAAACGGCCGCGCCGCTCTCGACGTTTACGCGCGGCGGATTTGTGGCGACGGGTGTGACCAACGGAAAGACGGCGTTCCTGCTCGACGAGGAATACGGTCTAATGGCGGTGGATTACGCGAGCAAGGCCGCGCCGAAGTTAGTTTCCCGCTGGATGGCGTTGACCGAGGCGCGGCGCGTAACGGTGAGCGGCACGACGGCGTATGTCGCGGGCGGGTTGTCCGGCATGCATGTGATCGACCTGAGCGGGGACAGCGCGAAGGAAACGTTCTACTACAATTCCGACGGCGGCTACGTCAACAACATTCTTGTCGATGGCGATAAGGCGTATATGACGATGCACCTCGATACGGACGACCAACTCACGATTTTTGATGTGTCAAAACCCCTCGCTCCAGAGAACCTCGGCACGGGAAACGGTGAGGGGGTATTCAGCAATGCGTTTCGCTCTCTTGCGCTGGGCGACGGGTATGCCTACATTGCGGGCGAGCACGCGACTCTGGTGATTGACGTGCGTGACCCGGCGAATACGGCAGTTGCGAGTTTTGTATATCCGGATGCCGAACCAAACAGTGCCGCTGTGCGTGGGAGCATATTTATAACGGGGCCGCGATTGCAGGTGTTTGACGTGTCCGATCCGAAGAACATGCAGTTCCTTTCTTCAATGGACAATAACTCCTCCGGCGAGGCGGTTATATTTCTGGATGATACGACGGTGCTTTGCGCAGGCGATCCGGGCATCTGGATCGTGGATGTAACGGACCCGGCGAACCCGAAAAAAACGGGCGAATTCGTGATGTCCGGCAGTCCGATGGATATTACGCTGGACGGAAATACGGCGTATGTCTGCACGCTGGGAAACGGTATACGCGTGGTCGATTTTACCGACCGCACGAATCCTGCGCTGATCGAGACGATCGATACGCTCGGCGACGCGAACGCATGCTGCATCGACGGAAATCGCTTGATTGTGGCCGACAGCATCGCGGGATTGACTATCTACGAGCGAGGCGTCAGGGATAAAAAGGCGGCGACCCCGTCCGCGGAGACTGCGCTGCCGCTGCCGCTGCTGCTCGGCGAAGATGTGCAAACCACGCCGTATATGCCGCCGAGAGATATTCCGATCCCGGACGAACAGCACGCGTTTATCGTCACAAGCACGGCGGACAGCGGCGAGGGTACGCTTCGGTACGCATTGGAGCATCTCGCACGGAACACGACCATCACGTTCGACCCGTCCGTGTTCTCCCCGAAGAATCCTGCGACGATCATGCTCGAGACCCCGCTGCCGCGCATCGAGGCGGATTACATCACGCTCGATGCGAGCGACGCCGGCGTGATAGTCGACGGCAACCGGCTCTCCGAAGGGAACGGAATCACGCTCTCTGCAAACAAGTGCAAGATCATGGGTCTGCAGATTCTTAACTTCCCCGGCAACGGCATACAGGCCGATGGCTGCTGGAACCAGCTTGGCGGCAGCCGCGCAATCGGAGCGGGGCCGCTCGGGCAAGGGAACCTCGCCAGCGGGAACGGTTTCTGCGGCATCGTCACCGGCGGTTGGTATACGCAGGTGCTGGGCAATCTCGTCGGCACGGACATCACCGGAACGAAGCCGTACCCCAACTACGACGGCATCTTCGTCACTGACTGGGGATTTTATGTGACCGTTGGCAGCACGAATTCGGATGAAAGCAATATAGCAAGCGGTAACAATTCAATCAATATGGACACATGGGGCGACCATACGCGTATCATCGGCAATATCATAGGGCTGGATATTACCGGAACGAAGGCGGTGCGAATCGATACGGACTGCAATCTGAGGATTGAATCCGGCGCGATGAACACCATCGCCGGCGGTGGCACCTACCACACGCCACGCTTCTGCTACGG
>CAZIQO010000144.1:0-2260 GCA_964541465.1 uncultured Oscillospiraceae bacterium | reverse complement strand
TGTCCGCTTTCGCCGCCTCCAGCATCGCCGTCACCAGCTTGCGCAATCCAAGATACAGCGTCCGCACGCCGATGAGCGCAAGCAGCGCGGTACGCCCGAACCGCGCCAGTCCGGAGTGAGCGAGTCCCGACGATTTGGCGCTCTCCGTATGTGCCGAGGCCGCTTCCCGCACAGCTTTTGCCTGATCCTTAATGCGCTGGGCGGCGGCTTTTGCCTCCGCCGCCTGTTGCTGCTCGGAAAATTGACTTTCCGAAACCTTCTGATTCAGCCACTCGACGCTCTTTGCCGCTTCGTCCGCGGCCTTTTTATAATTCTGCAGTTCGGTCTGCGCCTGCTCGTACGCTTTCTGCACAGCGGGGCTGGGCCTGCGCATGTCGGCGATCATGGCCTGAATGTCCGAATCGCTCGCGCCCATCTGCCGGGACGCGTTGATATAGGGTTTCAGGTCTGCGTCCGAAGGGCCGCTCGCCTGCATCTGCTGTTCCTTGAGCGCGGCGATTTTGGCCTGCACTTTCCGCACGCCTGCAAGCGCCTTGTTCATCTCGTTGACGGCTGCGGTGCGATACGCCGTCCAGGTCTTGCTGGACGCGGATACCGCGCCGCTTGCGCTCTGCACCACGCCCTTTGCGTGCATGACCGCCTTTTCCGCGCCGGTCAGCTCGCGGTTGAGTTTGTTTGCATCCGCGGTAATGAGTACTTTAATCTCTTCCGTCGCTCCGGGCATGTGCGTTTCCCCTTTCTTTTCTCTGCCTCGCCGCGTTGAATGCGGCAACGTACGCCGCCATTCCGGCCTGCTGCCGCCTCCACAAATGTTCGGCGGGCTCCTGCGCTTCTTCTCCTTCGGCGCGGCACTCGGGGAAAACTTCCTCGAGCTTCGGCGCTTTCTTCGGCTCCAGCACCATTTTTGCAATCAGAGCGGACTGCCGGTATGCAATGCTCGACTGGTACGCAAAATCGGCGCGACGTTCCTTTGCGCGCCGTTCCTCGCGCCGGTTGAACGCGCGGATCGCGGCGGCAATCTCCCCGTACGAAAGTTCCCAGAACTCCGCCGGGCGGATTCCGACGAGCAGCGCGTCGTCGTACATGCGCAGGATCGCCTGCGTCGGCGTTAAGTCGCCGGCGCCAGATTCGCCAGCATCTCCGCCGCCGTTTCCTTCGTAAAAAAACCGGCGATCACCAGCAGCTGCGTGTAGAGCTTCGTGCGGACTTCCAGTGAGAAGTCCTCGTACGTTTCGCCGCCGAATTCACAGCCACCGTTACGCATGCTGTCGATGAGCTCGCCGCCTTGTCCAGCGTCATGCCGTGGCCGAACTTCTGCAGCGCCGCCCACAGCACGACCGTTACGACCGACAGCCGATCGATGTGCTCTAGCGCGGCGAGCATCGACTCGCCCAGCCGCTTTTCGGCTTCGATGATCCATTTCGACGGCAGCGTCAGCCGGTACTCGTTCCCGTTCACCGATAAAACAAAAATCGTTTCCATATTTCCCTCCGTAAAAATCGGAGAGGGCCGTTACGCCCTCTCCCGCATGTCCTTGTCTGTCTTATTCTGCCGGCACTTCACTGATCGGCAGAATCTCGCCGGCCGGAGAGTGCTTGCAGGTAAACTCCAGCGCGCTGTTGCCGTCGCCGACTTCGTTCATGGAGAGCGAAACCTTTGCAGTCCACTGAAAGCCGGTGCCGTCCGGAAAGATCACCTGGAACGCCGCGGCCTCGTCCGAAAGCTGGATCGCGCGCAGCGTGTCCCAGTTGCTCCCTGCCGCCATGCCGGTGAACGCGTGCGTAAACTCCATATCGCCGGGGTCGGACTGACCGGGCGCGTAGGTCTTCTGTTTGTCCTCGATGCAGGAGGTTTCCACCTGCTCCGCCGATCCCATGAACGACGGGAATTTCTTGACGTCGGGAACCTGCGTAAATTCCGTGGCCCCGCTCGCTTTTACCTTGAGGACCGTTCCCATGGATACAAGTCTGTCCATCGTATTACTCCTTTTCTGTTATGAATTCTGATGCTGGTAAACCCAGCCGGTCGCCGTGTCGATCCAGGCGCGGAACACCATCGAAGAAACGTATGCCGTCGCCTTTCCGCCGTCGAGCACGACTTCCGCGTCTGACGGCACGAGCGCCAGAAACCCAACGGCGACGAGTGCCGAAAGGACGCTTTGCTTCGCCTCCGCGCGCGCCTCTGCGGACGCGCACCAGAGCGAAACGTTCACCGTGGTTTCGACCGTTGCAAGACGGCGCGTGCTGGTCGAATGACCCGT
>CAZIQO010000143.1:0-2295 GCA_964541465.1 uncultured Oscillospiraceae bacterium | reverse complement strand
CGCATAAGATCGCAGTACTCGAAGAAGGCATGAAATATACAGCCATCGGCATCGCGCCGGAGCAGGCGCAGTTTCTGGAGACGCGCAAGTTTCAGATCAACGAGATTGCGCGCATTTTCCGTGTTCCGCCGCATATGCTGGCGGACTTGGAGAAATCCTCGTTCAGCAACATCGAGCAGCAATCGCTGGAGTTCGTGAAATACACCCTCGACCCCTGGGTCGTGCGCTGGGAGCAGAGCATGTGCCGAGCGCTGTTCAGCGAAAGCGAAAAGGCGACGTACTTTATCAAGTTCAACGTGGACGGTCTTTTGCGCGGCGACTATGCATCTCGCATGACTGGCTATGCCACCGCACGGCAAAACGGATGGATGAGCGCGAACGACATCCGCGAGCTTGAAAACCTTGATCGTATCGAGCCAGAACTCGGTGGTGATCTGTATCTCATCAATGGTGCCATGATGCTCCTTGCCTCCCCACAGCAAAGAGTGATCGCACCTGAAGCGAATTCTGAGGACAACGGGACGAACGCAAAAACGCCGCATAGAAGCGGGAAGCAGAAAACGAACGGACAGGAGGACTCTTCTTGAGAAATTTTTGGAATTGGGTGCGAAACGAAGACGGCACCCGTACGCTTACCATCGACGGCGTGATCGCTGAAGAGAGTTGGTTTGACGACGAGGTTACGCCGAAATTGTTTCGAGAACAGTTGAACGCCGGTAATGGTGACATTGTTCTATATGTAAACAGCCCGGGCGGCGACTGCGTTGCAGCAAGCCAAATCTATACCATGCTCATCGAGTACAAAGGCAACGTCACGGTCAAGATCGACGGCATCGCGGCAAGCGCCGCGTCGGTGATCGCAATGGCCGGCACTGAAGTGCTCATGGCGCCGACGAGTTTGCTCATGCTGCACAATCCGCTGACGGTGGCCATCGGCGACAGCGAAGAAATGCAGAAGGCGATCGCCATGCTGGACGAGGTGAAGGAAAGCATCATCAACGCGTATGCCTTAAAGACTGGGCTCTCGCGTCTTAAAATCTCGAATTTCATGGACGCGGAAACCTGGCTTAACGCACAGAAAGCGATCGAACTCGGCTTTGCCGACAGTATGCTGACGCGGGACACGGCTGTAACCAATGCCATTCCAATCACCGGATACCAGTTCAGTCGCAGAGCGGTGACGAACTCGCTATTGGACAAGCTGCCGAAACCCGAACCGAAATTTCCCGCAGAGCCGCTTGAACAGCGGCTCAATCTTTTGAAAGCATGAAAAGGAGAAACAAACATGAACCAAATTCAGGAACTGCGCGAAAAGCGCGCCAAGGCATGGGATGCGGCAAAAGCGTTCTTGGACACCAAGCGAGGTACGGACGGCCTACTCTCTGCCGAGGACGTAGCAACCTACGAAAAAATGGAGACCGACGTCGTCAATCTCGGTAAAGAGATCGATCGGCTGGAGCGTCAGGCTGCTCTGGACGCCGAACTGAATAAACCCACCGCCGACCCTCTGACGAACAAGCCTGCCGCAAACGGCATGGATACGAAATCCGGCCGCGCATCCGACGAGTATAAAAAGGCGTTCTGGAACGTCATGCGCGCGAAAAATCCGCGCTACGATGTGGTCAATGCGCTTCAGATCGGCACCGACAGCGAAGGCGGGTATCTCGCGCCCGACGAATTCGAACGCGTTCTCATCGACTCGCTCGAGGAAGAGAATATCTTCCGTAAGCTCGCACGGGTAATCCAGACGTCGAGCGGCGATCGTAAGATCCCCGTCGTCACGACACACGGCTCCGCATCCTGGCTGGACGAAGAAGAACTTGTCCCTGAAAGCGATGAAGCGTTCGGTCAGACCTCGATTGGTGCATTCAAACTCGGCACGTTCATCAAGGTATCGGACGAGCTGCTCAACGACTCTGTGTTCGATCTGCAGAGCTATATCACGACGGAATTCGCTCGCAGGATTGGGCATAAGGAGGAGGAAGCTTTCTTCGTCGGAGATGCAGACGGAAAACCGACTGGTATCTTCCACACGACCGGCGGCGCGCAGGTCGGCGTCACCGCGGCTGCGTCCGCGGCAATTACCGTTGATGAAGTGCTCGACCTGTTCTACAGCCTGAAATCGCCGTACAGGAAGAAAGCCGTTTTCGTCATGAACGACGCGACGGTGAAGGCGATCCGCAAGCTGAAAGATGGACAGGGCCAGTATCTCTGGCAGCCGGCACTGACGGCCAACACCCCCGATTCCATTCTGAATCGTCCGGTGCAGACGTCGGCGTATGTTCCGACGATCGC
>CAZIQO010000142.1:0-2319 GCA_964541465.1 uncultured Oscillospiraceae bacterium | reverse complement strand
GCATCGTGGTCATTCGGAACCACCGCGCGGCGTAAGGAGAAGGCGGTATGAATTATGCAATCATCGAAAACGGCGTCGTAACCAATATCATTGTGGGCCCGCTGCCGGACGGCATGGAGGGCGTCGCGCTCGGGGACCGGCCGGTTGCGATCGGGGACGCCTACGCGGACGGCGTGTTCACGCGCGGCGGCGAGCCCGTGCTGACGCCGGAGGAGCGCATCGCGGAGCTGGAGGCCGCGCTTGCGGAGATCGAGGGGGAACTGAACAATGAGTGACGTAGAAAAGCGAAAAAAGGCGATCCTGCGGAGGATAAAGAAGCTTCGGAACAATCAGTCCGAAGCTTTTCAATTGCTCGGCGAAAAGGCAACGGAGCTGGAAGGGCTCGCCCCGGCGATCGAGCTCGTGCCGGAAATGTCGGACG
Source organism: uncultured Oscillospiraceae bacterium (assembly GCA_964541465.1). Lineage (GTDB taxonomy): Bacteria > Bacillota > Clostridia > Christensenellales > CAG-138 > UBA7703. The sequence continues at coordinate 1,898 of CAZIQO010000142.1, read as the reverse complement.
GCGCCTGGCGGAACCTGCCGAGCGCCATGAAGGAAGCGTTCCAGAAATACAGGAGGTGAAAAGCGGTGGCAGTAAAAATCGGGCATGCCGTTATGGACGAAAACGGCGAAACCGACGGCCCGGAGGTCGGCGACCAGACGGGGAAAGAGGTAACGACGCGGGCGTGGTATGCAAAGAACAGCAAGGGCGTCGGCTGGGAGTATTACCTCGAATGCACGGATCCCGCGATCCGCGAAGGACTCGCCGCATTCGTCGAAGCGGCGTGCTTAAACAGCGGTGTCGGCTATTCGCAGCCGAACCGATGGGGGCTTTACAAGGCGATCAAAGCGGGCGCGAGCGTTGAAACGGCAACGGGCGACTGCGACTGCACGAGCCTGATCTTTACCGGCCTGATTGCTGCCGGCCTCGATATCAAGGCGACGGGCTATTCCGGCAATATGTACCGGCTGCTCATGGCGACAGGTATGTTCACGGCGTATACCGACGCGGACCATCTGGGAAGCGACCAATATGCGAAACGTGGCGGGATCTATCTGCGCAAAGGCCATGCGCTGACCGTGCTGGAAAACGGTTCGTGCGCAGAAAGCGACGAAGACTACGCGTCCGAGGCCGACCAGATCGACCCGCCGTATGTGCAGATCACAGGGAGCGTGAACGTGCGGAACCCTGCCGGGCGTGACGGCGAGATCATCTATGTCGCGCGCAATGAGAAGCTGCCGTTCGAGGAGTATGACGACGATACGGGATGGTACGGCGTCGACAGCCCTGCCGGGCCCGGCTTCGTGTCCTGCGACATCCCAAGGTATGCAAAGCTGGTAAAGGAGTGACACGATGCGGCGAAAAAAGAGGAAACCCAAATTCTTCGACGAGTTCAGCAAAATTGCGCTGATCGTGATTTTGGTTTCCGCGTTGGGATGCATCGTCACGTATGCTGTCGCCTGCTTCCTGTACGTGGACATGAGCGTGTCGTATGCCACGACGGCGATGACCGCCATAGTCGGCGTATACGCGGCCTACTGCCTGAAGTCCTATGGCCAGAAAGCGAGTCTCAACAGAAACCATTTAACCGTTAGTGATGACGGGGAAGTTTCGGATATCGACACAGAAGCGAAAGGTTAACGTGGAGGGGAACATGGCAGAGCAGGAAAATGTATCCCAGCAGGAATTCAAGGGCCGCAAAGAACTTTGTGACGAACGTTTCCGGCGCGACAACACGCGTCTGCGCGACACGGAGGACAAGCTGGACAAGGTTGCGACGAACCTGTCCCAGATCACCGAGATCATCAAGCGCAACACGGAGGGGCAGGAGGACCACGAAAAGCGTCTTCGGGTGATCGAGCTCAAGGGCGGTAAATGGCTGGACAAGATAGTGGCCATTGTATTGACCGCAGTGCTGACCGCTGGGTCACTCTGATCATCACCGGTAATCTATAAAGAAAGAAGGGGCATATTATGAACTGGAAAGAGAAACTCAAAAACCTGCTGAGCAGGAAGTTCCTGCTCGCGCTGATCGGCGCCGTGTCCGGCATTGCGATCGCGCTCGGCGCCGACGCGGACTTCGTGCAGGTGCTCGTCGGCGCGGCCACGGCGCTAGTATCGGTCGTTTGCTACATCATCTCTGAGGGCAAGATCGACTCCGAGGCCGTCACGCTTACCACCGATTTCGTACAGCAGGTCGTTACGGCCATCGAAGCGGCGAAAGAGCAGAAAAACGACGATTCCGACGAGGACGATACCGCAGGCGTAGCAACTGAATCGGACTAGATTCGGTCTGCCTCAAGCCGACATAGTTACGCCCCTCCGGACTTCGGTTCGGAGGGGCGGCTTTGATGTTTGGGGGGTAAAAATCAACAAGACTCCGCATAATGTCTCAACGCGCATATTGACAGCTTAATGTA
>CAZIQO010000141.1:0-2820 GCA_964541465.1 uncultured Oscillospiraceae bacterium | reverse complement strand
GCTATTTCACCGAGCAGGAGGGCGCGCTGGACGGCGAATCCCGCTTTTGTATCGGGCTGTATACGCAGCAGGCGTTCAACAGCATGAAGTTCGGCGAAGCGGACGTGCTGGCAAGGGCGAAGAACACCTCCGTCGAACGCATGGCGGCAAGAGGGATGCTGATTGCCGAAAAAGGAAGCATTCACCTGCTTACGCGTGAAGAACTGCCTGTACAGCTCGATATGCGTACACCTGCGCTCTGGTTGCTTACACAGCAGCTTACGCATGCCATGGAAACCGGCGGTGTAACAAGCTGCGCAAAAATGCTGCTGGAAGCAGGCAACGCTTATGGGGAGCAGGCGAAAGCGCTTGCGTATCGGCTCTACACCATCGCCACGCAGAAGAAATGGGCGCAGGAAGCGTTCGCTTACAATTCGCTGGTTGTCGCTTGGCCGGATATTCAGAGCAAGGCCGCCGAATTAAGATCGCAAAAGCCTGAACAAGGCAAACTGTTCGACTAATCCAGGGGAGGATGCAGTATGAATAACCACGAAATCGTAACGAAAGGATTCAATATCCTCGTTCGTTCACTGTCGGTCTACATCGCACGGGAACTGCAAATCGAGTATAAGGATCATTGGTGGCAAGACAGCGTGATGGACATACTTTCGTTCGATCAGAAGCGTGATCTTCCCGCGTTTGGCGAATGGGAAACGCTCGTGGATTCGCTGGATATTCAACGCTGCCTGGTCCTCTTCGATCGGCACTGGAATAATGTGTTCCGCCGCAAGCTTCCGATGGACAACCGCACCTGGGCCAAGGAGCTTATGGGCGTACGGAACAAATGGGCGCATGTTGGTGGAAAAGATTTCACCGACAACGACACTTGGCGCGCGTTGGATACGATGGCACGGCTTTGCGAGCAGATCGATCAGGATGGAGCCGAGGAAATTCGCACCTTGCTCCGAACTACTCGTTATGGTACGGAGCAGGGCTCCGCCGCCATGGCCGAAGCCGCCGTCGTCGCGGAACCGAAGAAAAACGGCAAGGCAGAAGGCATCTTAAAAAATGTACCGCTGCAGGGCCTTCCAAGTTGGCGGGACGTTATTGAACCGCATCCCGACGTGCGCCGCGGAGAATATAAAAACGCGGAGTTTGCCGCCGATCTTTCGCAGGTTGCGCGTGGCGACGGTGCGATCGAATACCGTGACCCTGTCGAGTTCTTCTCCCGCACCTATATTACGGAAGGGATGTCGAGTCTGCTGGAGCAGGCCTTCCGACGCGTGACCGGCAAGGGTGGCGAACCGGTGATTCAGTTGAAAACGGCGTTTGGCGGTGGCAAAACACACAGCATGCTGGCGCTGTATCATGCCTTGCGGGGGGAAGTTTCACTGGATAAAATCCCACTGGTCAAGCCAATCGTTCAGGCGGCCGGAATGCAAACGCTGCCCAAAGCCACGATCGCCGTTCTGGTTGGGACCGCTCTCAGTCCCGCGAAGACGAAACGACTGCCAAATCTGCCGGGAATTACGGTCAACACGCTTTGGGGCGAAATGGCCGCGCAACTTGCAATTGCGGCCGGCAAGCCGGAGCTATACGATTTTGTCCGCGATGCCGACCGTATGCATGTCGCTCCCGGTTCCGAGGACCTGAAAAAACTGTTCGACGCATGCGGCCCATGCCTGATTCTGATGGACGAACTCGTAGCCTACGCCAGAACGCTGTATGGTCAAGAAAACTTGCCCGGCGGTACGTTTGAGAACTTTATCACATTTACTCAGCAGATCACCGAAGCGGCTCGGGCAAGTCAAAACAGTTTGGTTGTCGCCGCTATTCCGGAGTCGAATGTTGAGATTGGTGGCGAGGCTGGCCATCGTGCTTTGGATGCAATTGAAAAGACCTTTGGCCGCATGGAAGCGATCTGGAAGCCAGTTACAGCTACGGAAGGATACGAAGTGGTTCGTCGTCGGCTGTTCCTGGAATGCAAAGACCCCGCGGCCCGCGATCTGGTCTGCAGCAACTTCAGCAAGATGTATCTTGAGAATACATCCGATTTCCCGATCGAAACAAAAGAACTTGCCTATAAAAAGCGCTTGATTTCCTGCTATCCGATTCATCCCGAGGTGTTTGACCGCCTGTACGGCGAATGGGCGACTCTGGAGAAATTTCAGCGTACGCGCGGCGTACTTCGGCTGATGGCTGCAGTCATTCATGAACTCTGGATGGGAAACGACGCCGGTTTACTGATAATGCCGGGTTCGATACCGCTCAACGTTCCAGCCGTGCGCGATGAATTGATCCGTTATCTGGAAAGCGACGATGGATGGAATGCCATTGTCGACCACGAAGTAGATGGCAGGGATTCCGTCCCATATAAAAAAGATCAGGAGGTTCAACGTTACGGCAATCGTCTGGCTGCCCGAAGGGTTGCAAGAACAATTTTCCTCGGAAGTGCGCCCAGCAGCCGGTCTCAGGCGGTGCGCGGCATAGCGGCCGAAAGAATCCGTCTGGGGATTGTGCAGCCCGGCGAAACGATCTCGGATTTCAACGACGCGCTCGGGACTCTGTCGAAGTCGCTGACGTATCTGTATGTGAACGATTCCGGCAATCGATTCTGGTTTGATACTCGCCCAACACTTCGAAAGATGGTCGAGGATCGTGCCTCACAATACACAACGGAAAGTATTGATTTTGAAATTGAGCAGTGGATTAAGCATTTCCGTAAGGAAGCTCCGTTTGGCCGGCTTCATACTTGCCCCGCTTCTTCTCAGGATGTGCCGGACGAGCAAACTGTCGGGCTTGTTTTGCTGCGCCCGCAGGATACTTTTAGGCAGTCGTTGC
>CAZIQO010000140.1:0-2979 GCA_964541465.1 uncultured Oscillospiraceae bacterium | reverse complement strand
AGTACACCGATCCCTCCACGGGCGATGTGTCGTATAATATCGATATTCATGCGCCGACGGGGAGCACGGTTCGCCTGATAACGAACGCGAAACTCAAGCAGGATACGGCCACCATTTCGTCCAACGATCACGTGATTCTGCAGATCGCACGCGACGTGTTTATGCCGAACGAGCCCTGCGAGTCGGAGGTCGTGACGATCACGCCAAACATTCAGGTTGTTTCGCCGGAAGGCGAGACGACGCAGCTGACCGTACCGGAAATCACGGTTACGGTGCCGACGCTGTCCATGACGATTACCACCCCGGAGACGGACACGGTGAACGCGACCTATGATAACGAACCCATCCCGATCGTCGGGCAGGTGGACGATTATGACTCCGGGGTCGCCGTGTTCATCAACGACGAGCAGGTGTATGTGGACAGCACGGGTATGTTCACCTCGTCCTATACGCCCAACGCGGCTGCCGCTGCGGAGCCGACGGCCACGCCGGCCGCTTCGGACGATTCGTCGGCGACCGATTCGGCCGAGGACACGGCTTCGCCCAGTCCGTCCGCCGATGTGGCGACGGACGAAACCACCGACGACACCACGGTGACCGATACCTCGGAAGCGAGCGTGGAGACCATTACCATCGAAGCGCGCAAAAACAACTACGTGACCGCGCGCAAGATCATCACCGTGGAACCGTATGTAATGCAGAACATGGTGATGATGATCTCCAACGATACCGCCACCGGACTTACCTCCACGGACGGCAGCATCACGCTGAGCGGCACGGTGACGCCGGACGCGGTGATCACGGCAGCCTGCTCCTCGAGCGACGTAACGTTCGGCCCGGCAACGGTGAGCGCGACGGGTACGTTCTCGATAGCCGTTTCCATCGCCGAGGTCGGCGCATATGACATTACGCTGACCGGCAAGCTCGACGGGTACTACGATGGAGAAGCGGTCGCGATCGTGGAACGTTCGCCGTCGGATTCCTCCACGACGTTCAAGAAGGCGTGCTCCAGCCTTGCCGACGGCTACGACAAGATCGTCGCCGGCACGACGACGAGCGGCGATTTCCAGTGCACCGGAAAGGTGACGGAGATCATCAGCAGTTCGCCGTATACGATCTTCCGCCTGGAGCTTTCCGACGGGAACGAGGTCATCTGCGTCAACCGCAGCACGAAGTCGACGATCAATTCGGCCGACCTCAAGGAAAAGAAACAGGTTGCCGGCACGCTCAAGGGCCTGTACACGGACGGCACGACGCCGTATCTGTGGTGCTGGTTCATCTGGAACAAGTAGCGCCGTGCGGATCTGGGCAAAGGTAATTGAAAACCAGAAAATCGTTCGCGAGGCCGTGCAGGAGTTTTCTTCTGCACGGCCTTTGGATGCGCGCGAATGGGTTCCGATCGTCGCAAGTCTCTGTAAACCCCTGGACCTTGCGTGCCCCGTGATCCTGCAGAAGCACGTTCTCGAACTCAGGTCGTTTTCCCGCACCGTCTTTTCGCCGGCGGATTTTATCGAGGGTGTTTCGTTCGACCGATTTGAGATGGAGATCTTCCCGGAAAAGAAACGGAAACCGGCGCGGGACGGATACGGAGAGGAAGCGCCGACCTGACGGGCGCTCGGTTCTGCTGCACGAGTGCCGGAAAATCCGGGTATATACGTCCTTTTTTTTGCGCAACCTATGCCAAAAGGAGGGATTTCTTTGGATGTACTGGCGCTTGTTCTCATGATCATCGGCGCGATCAACTGGGGTCTGATCGGATTGTTCCGGTTCGATCTCGTGGCGGGCATTTTCGGCGGAATGACGAGCGTGGTCTCCCGCATCATCTACACGATCGTAGGTCTTGCCGGGGTATGGGGCATTACGATGCTCTTTCGCAGGAGCGCCGACCGAACCGCCCGAAAGGAATAACGCTCGGTCGATACCGGGCGGAAGCCAGGGCCGTCAAAAACGTTGTTTTTTGACGGCCTGCACCGTTTTGGGAGAGGGAGCGTTCCCGTTTTGCCGGCAAACCGTCGCGGTCGGGCATGCGGGCGGGGGACCGCAATTCGGAACCCTGGCGCTGTTTCGGCCGGAACGTGCGCCTGAACACGCCGGTTCCGCGGTTTTGCCGCCGGATGCCGTGAAACCGCTTGCGCGGGACGCGTTTTTTTTCTATACTGAGCAGGGAAGCGGGATTCCGGAAGAAAACGGCAGCTCGTTTCCCGGTGCGGGCGGCGCGGCCGGTTTTTCGCCGGGTCGGCGCATGCCCGCTGGAAGTTCATAATAACGGAGGGCGATCGATTGATGGATGAAAAAGGAATGTTCTCTCTTGTGCCGCAGGCGCTGGAACAGCTGCCGCACGGCGTGTTTCTTACGGTGGGCGGCGAACGGTGGAACCCGATGACGATCGGCTGGGCGCAGTTCGGCGTGATCTGGGGCAAACCGATCGTAACCGTTCTGGTGCGCAGGAGCCGGTATACGCACAGCCTGCTGGAGCAGACGGATGTATTCACCATCAGCGTGCCGAAGGCGGGCGGGCTGGCCGACGAACTGGCGTACTGCGGCTCGCATTCGGGCCGGAACGCCGACAAACGCGCGGAAACGGGACTGACGCCTCTGCCTGCGCGCGCGGGCGGCGCCGACGGCGTTGCGGGCTGCGGATGCTACTTTGAGTGCCGCGTTGTGGAGAAACTTTTCGAGGATCACTCCGAATTGGAAAAGACGCTGCACGCGCGTTACTACGGCGCGAATCAGATAACGCCGGACGGCGACCCGCACGATGTCTATTTCGGCGAGCTTCTGGCCGCCTACCCCGGCTGATGGGTGAAACGAAGAGTCGGAAACAAAAAGGCCGCCGGTTTGAAAAAACCGGCGGCCTCGGCTTGTCGGCAAAGGGGGGACGTTGGAGGCTCCGCCTCCAAGCCGCCACTCAGGGCCGTAACGGTCCTGAGAACCCATTTCCGCAAACGCCCTGGAATAGGATCAGAAATACCCAGGGGA
>CAZIQO010000139.1:0-3046 GCA_964541465.1 uncultured Oscillospiraceae bacterium | reverse complement strand
CCGAGAAAAAACAGTACATGATCCTGCTCGCCAACCGTATCCACAACCGCGTGACGGCCGCCACCGGCAACGGACGCGCCGATCCGGACGATCCCACCGAAACGGTGCTCTGGAACGACGGGAACCACTACGTGCTCTCCCAGAATTTCGTCTACATGAAGGACCGCTACCTTAAAAACGCGATCGGCGAACTGCTCGCGGCCTGCTGACCGCGCTTCCCTGCCTTGTTCGGGCCGAACGCTGCAGGCTGCCAAATAAGTTCCTTTGCAGGGGTTTCACCCCTGCACCCCTCCCAAGGGACACGTCCCTTGGGAATCCCTGACCCCCGCAAGCGTCCTGTTCCAGGGCGCTTGCAAAAATGGGTTCTTAGGGCCGTTACGGCCCTAAGCGGTGGTTTGGAGGCAGAGCCTCCAACGCTCCCCTTTTTCGGCAAGTTACAGCGGGCGCGCCCATCGGGGCGCGCCCGCTGTTTCACATGTATCAGTAGGCCTTCTATTCCTCCGCCGCCCGAAGCAACGCCGCCGCCTTCCTCGACGCACGCCGCTCGAAGAGGAGGTTGAGCGTCAGCCCGATTGCGACGAACACGCCGCCGATGAAGTTCTGCAGCGAAAACGCCCCGTCGAGCAGCGCGTCGAGCGCCACACCCGTGAACACCTGCCCGATGAACAGCAGCAGCGTCATGTACAGCGCGGGAATCTTCGTGACCACCACCATGCTCAGCCCCACCGTGCATACGCCGATCGCGCCGCCCAGATAGATCCACCAGTCCGGCGAAAGCACAAATCCGCCCGCCACCTCGCCGCGTCCGAGCAGCAGAAATACGGCGAGTGCCGCGGTGAGTCCGCAGACGTAATTGAAGAACGTGCTCACATAGCTGCTGGTCCGGTCGGCCAGCCGCGCGTTGAACGAGCGGGACACCACGAGGAGCACGCCCGTGCCGAACACCGCCAGCACCGGCAGGAACGAAAACGCCCCGAACAGCATGCAGCTGATGCCGCAGAGAACCAGGAAAAGCCCCGGCAGCTGGTATGCGCGGAAGGAGTGCACGTGCATTCTGAACAGCCCGAACTGATCGACAAGCGTTCCCATCACGCTCTGGCCAAACAGTCCGAGCGCGAGGATTGCGGATACGCTGATCCTGCCGAAGGCGTAATTCGTACCGGCCGTGTTGGCGACGCCGATGATGCCGCCGATGTAGAGATACCACGGCGCGCGCTTCTGAAATGGTTTTTCGCGCCGCAGCAACACGATGGTTCCGATGAGCAGCAAACCGACGATATGGATGATCACAGTAGCGGCATAAACGCCGTACTGCGTCGTCAGACCGCCGTTTACGGTGATCATGACGGCGACGAGAATCCCCACGAGCAGGGACAGCAGATAATACATGACTTTTCTCTCCCGGCCGCCCCGCACCGATGGCTTCCCCTGCAGCCCGCGGCGCGCGGCATAGCTCTCCTGCTAAGCAGTATACCGGTTTATCTTGACAATGGATATGACAAATGTCACACTGCAGGAAAGGACAAAGCGAGGTGCACCACCATGCAGAAATCAAAACTGCCGCCGTACTATGCCGCGCGGCTTGCCGAATACGATCTTGCAGACGTCGACCTTTCCGGGGCGGTGCTGCTAAGCTTCGACCGCGGCGAGTGGTTCCTGCGCGAGGGGCAGACGATGGAATATCTCTATATCCTTCTTTCCGGCAAGGCAAAGGTCTGCGTGGGCGTAAAAAGCGGGCGGAGCCTGCTGCTGTGCTACTATCTTTCCGACGGCATCATCGGCGATCTGGAGCTGATGACGGGCAGCCGGACCGCGGTCACATCGATGCAGGCGGTGACGCCGCTTCTCTTCGCCGGACTTCCGCTGGAGCGGTACGCGCCCCTACTGCGCGGCAGTCTGCCGTTCATGCTGCGCGTCGGCGCGGGGCTTGCGGAAAAACTCGACCTTCGCGTCAAGTCCAGCACGGAGGCGATCCTGCAGCCGTTTGAGTGCCGCCTCTGCGGCTATCTTCTGCAGACGGCGGAGGACGGCATGTTCTGCGAAACGCTCACGGAAACGGCGGAACTGCTCGGATGCAGCTACCGGCATCTGCTGCGCTGCCTGGAGCGGCTCTGCCGGGACGGCCTGCTGGAAAAGCGCAAGTGCGGCTATCTCGTGCTGGACGCAGCGGCGCTGGACAAACGCGCGGAGGGCTGACGCGGTGTCGGGCGCCCGCAGCGACGGCGGAAAAATTAAGGGCTTGCCATTCTCGGAGCGATGCGGTAAAATACAGTTTGTTCGGGGATGTAGCCCAGCCGGTTAGAGCGCTTCGCTCACATCGAAGAGGTCGTAGGTTCGAGTCCTATCATCCCCACCAGAAAAAAGCCCGCAACTGCGGGCTTTTTTCGTTGCGTTTCCATTCCGCTCAAATTGTTTTTAGGCCGATCTAAGGCATTCTGACCACCATTTGACCGCCGTTCCACGCAATTTCGACCGTCTTGGCCCGGTTTTTGAGCGCATCAATCACGTATCAGCTTCGGGCTTTGAACAGGATTTAAGAAATGCATCAGACCCCTGTCGCTTCCCCGCGTCAACGGCGATCGCGCACGCGGCCGTCCGTCCGCAGATCCCGAATCCTTTCCATATATAAATAGAACCGGTGTGAATCTGCCTGTTGGAATCGGCGCTTGCGCCGTCAATCGAACAAATCGCTTCCACCCGTAAAACGGGTGGTTCGCACTGGGGCTATAAGCCCGTGGTGCCGACGCGCGCCTAAAGACGCCAGCTTTCACTTGGGTTCAAGCTACTATGTCTCATCTTACTTTACGCCCCTCAAGGGGCGTTTTTCCGTGGGAACGGGTCTTCGTACTCTTTTACGCTTAACTTGTCCGTTGCTATGTCATCCCGTTCTTGAGCTTGTATGTACTTCCTTATGGTGGCTTCGTTCAGCCCTACTGTCGATACGTAGAATCCCTCTGCCCAGAAGTGTCGATTCCCGAACTTGTACTTTAGGTGTACGACTAGCAGTCTTGTCTAACATCAAGGAATCAAGTAAACTGATGTTGGA
>CAZIQO010000138.1:1172-3057 GCA_964541465.1 uncultured Oscillospiraceae bacterium | reverse complement strand
GCGTCGAGCTGCGGCTTGATCAACGTGAAAAACGCAAGCGCAACGCCGTCGCCGCCGAAGTCGGGTTCCGCATCGTACAGCGCGTAGTCCGCGATCGCGTTGTAGAGCAGCAGCTGCGTTTCCGGAGGCAGTCCCGTCATTGCCTTCCGGAACGATTCATAGAAGATAAATCCATCGCGCATACTCTGTTCTCCTCAGCCGCAAAAGCGGAATACAGCCGCCCCGCATACCGGCATAATTTTCCTGCTCCCGCTTTCGGATCCGTCCTGCGTCTCATGCGCAGGGTCGTTCCTTCTTGTCATCGTGTATGGCCCTCCGTGCCGTTCAGACATGCCATGCCTGCTTCCCGGCCTTTCGCCCGGCTGCGGCGCCGTTTGTCCACTCCGCCGCGGAACGGACGACCACCCGTCCGTCCGGCGTGACCCGGATCCCGCCTTCGCCGACCAGCTTGTTCAGGTACGTCACGCTGATCCCCAGCATCTTTGCGGCCGCTTTCTTCGGCAGGGTCTCCCCCCATGTGCGCACCCACTGCTCGCCGGTCGAACTGCTCCCCTTCGCCGTGCGGAGCCGGGACGTGATCTGCCCCACCGCGCGCGCGACCGTGTTCAGCCCTTCGACCGCCGCTGCAAGCTGCCGCTGCAGTTCGTCGAAATCGACCCGCGCCGTTTCCATTCGTCCGCCCCCTTCCGCCATGTGCCCGCAGCTCACGCCGGACGGCCGGTCCCGGCAAAAAGTTCCTCAAGCGGAACTTCGATCGAATACCTTCTCTTCAGGTCTTCTGCAAACGTCAGGGGGATCTGGCTTTTGCCCGTAAGCCTGCAGGACACCGTCGAAATCGACAGGCCGAAATCATCGGCGATTTGAAGCCTTGTCACACCCCTTCTTTTGAGCTCGGCTTCAAGATTCGGATAGAACATACAATACACCTCGGTTCACGCATTCTCGGTAATACATATAGTAATACACGATATTGCGTCTATGTCAAGGTATTTTTACGCAGTTTCATAAATAAATCTTGATTTATCGTGAACGAAGCGCTATCCTGTAAGGCAGGAGGTGACATATGTGGCAGTAGAGCAGGAACTGAAAGCGCTTATCCTTCGCGACTACAGGAGCGTTCGCGCTTTCTCGGAGAAAGTCGACCTTCCGTATTCCACGATCGACAGCATATTCAAGCGCGGCATTGCAAATTCCAGCGTTGCAAACATATTGAAAATCTGCAAAGAGCTCGGCATAGACGCCGACGCGCTGGGCGAAGGGCGCATCGAGAAAAGACATCCGACCATCATCGCCGCGGCCGCTCATTTCAACCCCGGGAAGCTCACGGACGAAGGCAGGGCCATGTACGAGCAGTATATCGAATATCTGGCGGATCGGTTTTCAAAAGAAAAGGAAGAATAGGCGGCTGTACTTTATTTTGCACAGTCGCTTCAACGATGAATCATCATCAGGAAGCGCAGGAGAATGGAAAGAAAAGAAGAGTTGTGTGATGAGGCATACGGGCTTGGGATTCGTGTGCGGCAGGGCATGATTCCCGTTCCCGGCATGGACGCCGCCTATCTGAATACCAAACGCGGCGAAGCGATCGTACTGCGCCGCGGCGGCACGCAGGCCGAGCAGACCTGCTGGCTTGCGGAAGAACTCGGTCACCATTATACAGGTTCGGATCTCCGGCTCCATTACGACAGCGTCGAAGACTGGCGCGCCGAAGCCCGCGCGCGCAAATGGGCGCACGACCGGCTGCTGTCCCCCGATGCGATCCGCACGGTGGCCCGGAATGTAAGCGATATCTACGAACTGGCTTCTGTTCTGGACGTTACCGTGCCGTTCCTTCGCGAAGCGATCGACCAGTTCATGTCGCGCGGGTTATGGAGCAGCGAGCCCC
>CAZIQO010000138.1:0-1072 GCA_964541465.1 uncultured Oscillospiraceae bacterium | reverse complement strand
TCATGGAGGGCAGCACAATGGCAAAGCAAAAGAAACGGTTACGCGCGCAGGTCACCGTCGGGCACGACGCCGACGGCACGCCCGTCTACAAGTGGGCGAACGGGCGTACGAAGAAGGAACTGGAAGCGAACAGGGAGGAACTGCGCCGCGCGTACATCAACGGCGCGGTCGCCATCCGGCGCGACGTCCTCTTCGGCGAGTTCGTCACCGACTGGTACCGCGTCTACAAGGAACCCTACGTCAGCCCGAGCTCGAAGGCGAGCTACCGCACCGTGCTCAACCGCTATCTCTTCCCGGCGTTCGGCAACAGACAGATGCGCGCCATTACGTCCGTGCAGCTGCAGGCGTTTCTGAACGGGCTTGCCGGCATGGGGAAAACGACCCTCGGCTATATCACGGGCGTGCTCACAAACTGCTTTACGCTGGCCGGCGCACAGGGCGTGATCGACCGCAATCCCGCCGAAGGGCTCAGGCCGCCCAAGGCGGAGCGGACCAGCCGGCGCGCGCTCACGCGCCCGGAGACCGCCGCTGTGCTCAAAGTGATCGGCACCCACCCGGACGGCCTGCTGCTTGCCATCCTTTACTACACGGGCCTGCGCCGCGGCGAGGCGCTCGGACTGCGCTGGTCGGACATCGACTTCGCCAAACGCACGCTGCACGTCGAGCGCGACATCGACTTCGTCACCGGGAAAGTCGGCAGCGTCAAGACTGAAAACTCCATACGAACCGTACCCGTGCCGGACGAACTGACGGCCATGCTCCAGCCTATCCGGCAGATCGGCAGCGGCTACGTCGTCCGCGCGCCGAAGTCGGGCTCCTACTGGTCGCAGGCAACGTTCATACGCCGCTGGCGGTCAATCCAGGCCGCTTTGCTCGAAGCTGAACCCGGCATTGAGAACAACGGCAGAGGCTCGATCCTCACGCCGCACTATTTCCGACATAACTATGCTTCCATTCTCTACCGTTCCGGCGTGGACGTGCTCACCGCGCAGCTCTATCTCGGCCACGCCGACCCGACGACCACCATGCGCATCTACACCCACCTCGCGGACGAAACGCAGCTGAAGGATGC
>CAZIQO010000137.1:0-3176 GCA_964541465.1 uncultured Oscillospiraceae bacterium | reverse complement strand
TATACGCCGCGTCCCTACCAGCAGAAGCCTTATTACGATAATCGTCCGCAGCAGGGCGGATACCAGAGAAGACAGTACAACCCGCAGCAAGGCGGCTATCAGCAGGGCGGTTACCAGCAGCGCGGCTATCAGCAAGGCGGCGGTTACCAGCAGCAGGGCGGCTATCAGCAGCAGGGCGGCGGATATCAACCGCAGGGCGGCGGTTATCAGCAGCAGAACGGTTATCAGTCGCAGGGCGGTTATCAAGGCCAGGGCGGCGGTTATCAGCCGCAGGGCGGCGGGTATCAGCCCGCATATTCTCCGAGCAGCTATGGCGCGGATCAGGGAGCGGGGTTTGAAGACGACCGCCGGTTCCGTCCCCGTGCGGAAGGCTACTACAACAAAGATTACGGAACGAGCAATCCTGCCGTGCCGGAGATTCTGCAGACTGGCGACTGCGGGGATGCGGAAGGCGTTCTGGAAGTCCTGCCGGACGGCTACGGCTTCCTCCGCAGCGAAAACTACCTTTCCGGCCAGCACGACGTATACGTCTCCATCGCGCAGATTCGGCGCTTCGGCCTCCGCACGGGCGACATGGTCACCGGCAAGACCCGTCCTTCCAAGGAGGGCGAACGCTTTCTTGCGCTTCTGTACATCACGGCGGTCAACGGCGAACCGCCGGAGAAGATCGCGGAGCGGAAACCGTTTGAGGAACTGGTCCCCGTATTTCCGTACGAGCGGTATACGCTCGAGTGCACGGGCGCGAACAACCTCGCGATCCGGCTCATCGACCTCATCGCGCCGATCGGCAAGGGCCAGCGCGCGATGATCGTCTCGCAGCCGAAGGCCGGCAAGACCACGCTTTTGAAAAACATTGCAAAGGGCATATCGACGAATTATCCGGATTCGCACCTGATCGTGCTGCTCATCGACGAGCGGCCCGAGGAGGTCACGGACATGCAGCGCTCGATCAAGGGCGAGGTGCTGTACTCCACGTTCGACGAGCTGCCGGAGCATCATACGCGCGTGGCGGAGATGGTGCAGGAGCGCGCGATGCGTCTCGTGGAGATGGGCAAAGACGTCGTGATCCTGCTCGACAGCCTGACACGCCTGGCGCGCGCGTACAACCTTACGATCCCGCCCACGGGCCGCACGCTCTCCGGCGGCATGGACCCGGGCGCGCTGCATAAGCCGAAGCGCTTCTTCGGCGCCGCGCGCAAGATCGAAAACGGCGGCAGCCTCACCGTGATCGCCACCGCGCTGACCGAGACCGGCAGCCGCATGGACGACATGGTCTACGAGGAGTTCAAGGGCACGGGCAACATGGAGATCCATCTGGACCGCAAGCTCAGCGAGCGGCGCATCTTCCCGGCCATCGATATCTACAAGTCCGGCACGCGCCGGGAGGACCTGCTGCTCTCCGAGGAGGAGCTCGAGGCGGTCCGCACGATCCGCCGCGTGCTCGCCGGCGGCAACCCGGCCGAGGTGACCGAGCATCTGATCGGCATGCTGGAGAAAACCTCCACGAACGAGGAGTTCCTGCAGCGGCTGAAGGACTGGATCAGCATCTATGAAAAGGAAGGCTATACGACGATGTCGACGAGCCGTTACGGAAAATAAAGGCCGGAAAATGAAAAAAACAGTTGCTTTTTGCGCTTCGGATGGTTATAATAGCCGATGGCAATGTTAAAAGGGGTGAACGAACATGAAGAAAGGCATCCATCCGAAATACGGTCAGGCTACGGTTCACTGCGCATGCGGCGAAACCTTTACGACCGGCTCCACCAAAGAGGACCTGTCGGTAGAAATCTGCAGCAAGTGCCATCCGTTTTTCACCGGCAAGCAGAAGCTCGTGGACAGCGGCGGACGAGTGGATCGTTTCAAAAAGCGCTACGGCTTGTAAGTACATGGAAGCCTTCCCTTCTCGGGAGGGCTTTTTCTTGCCCGAAACCGCAACATATGATACCATTCCCTCTGGCGGTTTACCGTATCCATACGACGGTACCGCGGAATGGAAACGAAAGCGAAGAGGACGCAGCGAATGAAGAGATGCTCGGTAGGCGGCCAGGCGGTCATGGAAGGCGTGATGATGCGCACCAAGGAAGGCGGCGTCGCGCTCGCCGTGCGCAAGGCGGACGGAACGATCATAAGGGAATACACCCCGAAGCGGGAAACGGATCAGAGCCCGGTTCTGAAGTGGCCGGTGGTGCGCGGCGTCGTCGCGTTCGTCGATTCGCTCGCAACGGGCATGAGGGTGACGATGCGCTCCGCGGAGGTGTACGGCGAGGCGATCGAAGAGGAGCCGAGCCGTTTCGAGCAGTGGCTCGCCAAGAAGACGGGGAAATCCGCCATGGATGTTGCCATCGTGCTCGCGGTCATTCTGGCGGTGGCGCTCGCGGTCGGGCTGTTCGTCTTCATCCCGTCGCTTGTTTCCCAGGTGATTCCGTGGAGCGATACCACGCCGCGCATCGTAAAAAGCCTGACGGAGGGGTTTACGCGCCTGCTGATCTTCCTGCTCTACATCACCGCCATCTCGGCGATGAAGGATATCCGGCGCATTTACATGTATCACGGCGCGGAACATAAGACCATCGCCTGCTACGAACACGAAGCCGAGCTTACGCCGGAGAACGCCATGCGGTATTCGCGGCTGCATCCGCGCTGCGGCACGAACTATCTCTTCCTTGTGATGGCGGTCTCGATTCTGTTTTTTGCGGCGCTGCCGTACAGCGAAAACTTTCTTCTGCGGCTGCTCACGCGGCTGCTGTTTCTGCCGCTTGTGGCGGGGCTTGCCTACGAGGTGCTCAAGCTCGCGGCCTCGTCCGACCGGCTTTGGGCGCGCATCATACGCGCGCCGGGTCTCGGGCTGCAGTACCTTACGACGCGCGAGCCGGACCCGGACATGATCGAGGTTGCGATCGCGGCGTTCCGCGTCGCGATGGCCGACGGGCTGGAGGAGGAACCGGAGCAGACCGACTGCGGCCCGGCCGGGGCGGCGGAGCGCGGCGGGCCGGAAGGAGAGAAGGCGCAGGAATGACGGCGTCGGAAGCCATACTGGCCGCGAAGCTGCGGCTCGACCCGATTGCGCAGGACGAAAGCCTGCAGCAGGCGAAGTTCCTCGTTGCGGCGATCCTCGGCGTGGAGCCGGCCGCCGTGACGGTGCATACGCAGATGGTGCTCACGCGCGAACAGATCGA
>CAZIQO010000136.1:0-3358 GCA_964541465.1 uncultured Oscillospiraceae bacterium | reverse complement strand
AAAACCTTGGTTTTTCGATGGAAGCCGCTGTGGCGGGAATTTGCATGCAGCATCGACCTCGGTCGGCTGCGCCGACTGTCGGTTTTGCTGCATGAAGCGTGTCAAAACCACCGTACACGCCGCTGGTTTTGACGGATTGTTTGGTTAAATTTTCATTTTTGCATTGTCAAATTGACGCAGCAATTTGACTGGGACTTTGCTGATAAGCCGAGCGCGGCCGTTTCGGCCGCGCTTTGGTGCAAATAGAACTGCGTTTCAGATTATGCGCGTCAGACCCGGGACGAAAGCGTGTGAAACAGATGCATGGCGTATCCGTCCAGACCGTCGCGGAGCGACGCGCCGATGACCGTGGCGTGCAGGTACTCCATCAGGTAGAGAAGAATCACGCCGCCGTGCAGGATCACGTCGTGCCGGTCCTTCAGAAGCGGGATCGACGCGCGTCTCGCGTCGCCGAGGATGTTGAGATCGCGGAGCGCGGCGAGCAGCGAGATATACTGCACTTCCTTTTCGCCCTGCCAAACGGAAAACGACGAACGCCCCTCGGTAAGCAGCGCGAGCGTCGTGATGGTGCCGCCGACGCCGATCGGCTCGTTCGGCCCGTTCGCGGAACGGGCCGAACCGGCCGGCCGCGCGGTTCCGTCCGGCGGGCCGAACAGACCGGTGAGGACGGGGCGGAGCGATTCGGCGATGCGGTAGATATCGTCGTACGGCGCGAGGTCCTTTGCGCGCACGCACCCGATCGGCCAGCTTTCGCGGTATGCGCCGCGGGCGATCTGCGTGCTGCCGCCCCCGATGTCGAGGATCGTGCGCGTGCCGGTCGGGTCCGCGCCGGTCTGCACGAACTGCGCCTCCTCGTCGCCGGAAAGCACCTGCACGTGCCCCGCGCCGACGATGGATTCGACCTCTTCGGCGAAGGCGGGGCCGTTCTTCGCGTCGCGCACGGCGTTGGTCGCGTAGGCGTAAACGGAAAAACCGAGCGGGAGCGCTTCGGCGCAGAGGGAGCGGATTACAAGCAACGACTGACGCATGCGCGCGTCGGACAAAACGCCGCTTTCGGAAAGCCCTTCCGCAAGACGCGTCGTAAAAACGCGTTTGTCGGAAATGCGAGGCGCGCCGCGGGCGGTTTCTTCCAGCTTCGCGGTCCGGATGGAATTGCTGCCGATGTCGAAAACGAGCAGCTTCATGGCGCGCTCGTAACGGACGGCGATATCGACGGCTGCGGCGTCGTCGTCACGGAAGGAGAATCGGCACTTGGAGTCGCCGTCTCAGTGGATGAAGCGGCGTCGGCCGTTTCGTCCGTGTCGTCGTAGAATTTCCAGTCGTCCGGAAATACATAACCGAGTTTTTCGCGGGCATACTGGAGAAGGTAATCGGTGGTCTGCATGTATTCGAGCATTCGTTCCAGGCGCTCCTGTTCGACCTTCAGATCGTCGAGCTGCGACTGAAGTTCCGTCTTCTCCTCGGCAATGGTTTTCAGCTGCGTCTGCTGGGAGAGATACACGCCGCCCAGCACAAAGAAGGTCAGAACGAAGAAGAGAACGATATAACGCGCTTTGATATGAAAGCCGGTTTTCAGTCGGGGCGAACCTTGTTTTGCCATGCTGTGTATCATAGCATAAGGAAGCGGAAAAAGAAAGGGAACGCCGGTTTGATTTTCAAAAAGATCACAGTGTCATCGGTTTTTCCAGGCGCGGCGGCCATACGCTTTTTTCAGCATTGCGGCGGCGGGCTTTCCCGCTGCAAAGTCGAAAAGCAGCGCGCCGGCCGCGAGGCAGAGAAACCCGTAGGGGCGAAGCGTTCCGTCCGTGGCGAAATAAAACGCCGCCGACGCCGCGAAACCGCAGAGGAGAACATACACGATGTCCGCAAGGCAGCGCAGCGCGCGCCCGCGGGAAAAAAGCCGCGCCAGACGCAGTGCGGACGTAAGGAGCCCGAGGACGCAGCCGGCGTAAAGAAACGCGAGCAGCGAATACGGCTGCGCAAGCGTGTTTCGCATCGCTCAGCGGGAGATCTTGCCGAACAGGCCGCGCTTCTGCGTCTCCGGCGGCTCGTAGTCGAGCGCGAGCAACTCGCCCTCGATGCAGATCTGCCCGTCCTCAAGGTTCAGCCTGGAAAGATGGAGGTTGTTTCCGACGATGCCGAGCGCGCCGGCTTCGGTCAGAAGCATCACGTCCTGCTCGTTGAAGCTGATCACGTCCATCACGCCCGTAATGCTCGTGCGCATGCGGTTGTCGATATGGATGCTGTGCGCGCGCGGACGCAGTTTGCCGATTTCGCCGTCTCTGCGTTCCATACCAAGGTCTCCTTTGCAATCGCTTGATTCCGATGCAGTGTATGCCTGTGGTTCGGACGATATGCGGCACGGAGGCGGACGCGGCCGGCAGTGAATGAAAATTAACGTCGAATCATGGGAATGTTGTGAAAAACATGCGACATATATTGACAAATGACCTCGCCGACGGTATGATTGCTTCATCAAAAGAGAATCCCATCCACTTCAGCTTCATACGGTCGACGCTAGGGTTGAGTTCTTGCCTAAGAGAGAGGAGTTTAAAATTGAACAAAGAACAATTGGAGGCCAAGAGCCTTGGGGATTTGCGCGAAATCGCAAAGCTGCAGGGCGTAAAATCCGTTACGAAATACAGAAAGGGCGACTTGGTTCGCATCATTATGGCGGGGGGCGTCGTAGGGGATGATCTTGGCGCGCCGGACGATGAAATGGATGAATCGCCGGAACCCGCGCCGGGCGAGCAGACGCAGTCCGCACAGGAGCCGGAAATCCCGGAGAATGCGGGTCAGCCCGCGGAGCAGGAGAGCGGATACCGCCGCAGCGGGTATGTTCCCCGTTCCTATCAGCCGCATAAACCCTATTACGACAACCGGCCGCAGCAGGGTTCCTATCAGCGCAGGTCGTATCAGTCGCAGGGCGGATATCAGCAGGGCGGGTACCAGCGAGGCTATCAGCAGAATTATCAGCAGGGCGGGTATCAGCCCGGCTATCAGCAGAATTATCAGCAGGGCGGGTATCAGAACGGCTACCAGCAGCCGCCGTACCAGCAGGGCGGGTATGCGCCCGACCAGGGCGGCTATGACGAGGAGCGCCGCTACCGCCCGCGGAACGAGGGATATTTTAACAAGGATTACGGCACCAGCAATCCCGCCGTGCCGGAACTGCTGCAGACGGGCGAATGCGGGGACGCGGAGGGCGTGCTCGAGGTGCTGCCGGACGGATACGGGTTCCTCCGGAGCGAAAACTACCTCTCCGGTCAGCACGACGTGTACGTCTCCATCGCGCAGATCCGCCGCTTCGGCCTCCGCACGGGCGACATGGTCACCGGCAAGACCCGTCCTTCCAAGG
>CAZIQO010000135.1:0-3672 GCA_964541465.1 uncultured Oscillospiraceae bacterium | reverse complement strand
CCCTTTGTTTCTCTTAGTCTGCTGCTCTACCCCAACTATTGACGGTGAGCCAAAAAATCTTTTGCAGGGGTTTCACCCCTGCACCCCGCCAAAAGGACACGTCCCTTGGGAATTTCTGACCCCGCAGCCCCTCAGGACACTTGAGAAAATGGGTTCCTAGGGTGTGTTTCTAAAATGCGGTGAGGACAGGCCGAGCGGATTTTTTGTCGGTTTGAGGAGCAAGACCGCAGGAATAGCAGCGCTATTTCAAGGTTTTAGCGACAATAAACCGGCGAAAAAGACGCCGGTTCCGTACCACCGTGCTTTTAGAAACACACCCTAGGGCCATTACGGCCCTGAGCGGCGGTTTGGAGGCGGAGTCTCCAATGCTCTCCTTGATCGGCAAGCTGCAGCGTCCGGCCGCGAAGGCCGGACGCCTTTTTTATCCCGCGCGGCGCTCTGCCGTTATCCTTCTACGTAGACGACGCGGAACACTGCGTATCCGTCCCCCACGGTATCCACGCGTTCGATGCCGCTCGCGCCGGCGTGCTTGATCAGGTACCGGACCAGTACCTGCAGCTCGTCCGCGTCCGCCGTGCCCATGAGGTATACGTTCTCCTGCCGGAACATGTCCGCCGAGAACGAAGAAATGCCGTTCTGTTCGATCTGGAGCGTTTTCCAGGCGGAATACATGCCCGTGTCGCCCCAGTCGATCATGTTGGTCGGCTTCCCGTCCGGATAGACCTTGAACGCCTCCGCATTGTAGATGAACGTCGGCGCATGGATGTACACGTCGTCCGGGTGGTCCATCGCGTACGCCTCCGCCGCGCGCATGTCGGCGATCTGCTCGGAGGGATCGTACGCGCCAAGCCACGTCCAGCTCTTGCCCACGCTCCAGCACAGCGCCGCCGCGGACAGCACCGAAAGCGCGATCAGCGCCGCCTTTCCGAGCGCCCGCTTCGGCCTGCCGGCGTTCGCCGCCCGCACGCGTGGCAGCAGCACTGCCAGAACGGCCGTAGCGGGGATCGCAATCACCTGGAACGCGCGCAGGATCAGCCTCTCCCGCACGCAAAGATAGAAGCACAGCGCAAACGAACCGAGCGCGGCGCCGCACGCGATCAGTGTCTCCACGCCGCGCCTTCGAACCCGCGCATACCACACGAGCGTCCAGAGCGTCAGCAGCACGGGCACGACCAGCATGTATTCGGCGGGGCCGTTTCCGCGGAAGAACTTCTGCCCGTAATCCAGCGCCGCCAGCACCCGCTCCGGCAGGGATGCGCTCCCGCCGGCCGAATATGCGAGAATCCGGTTCAGCGCGTCGGCGGTTTCGTGTTCGTCCAGAAAGCAGGCGTCCTGCGCAAGGTCGTAGATCTCCCTGTCCCAGCCGAGCGACTCGAAGAACGCTGGATCTTCGTCGTAGGTCACATGCGGGAAATCGAAATAGTTCCCCCGCGCCTGCTCAAACGCAGCAAAGCCGGTCGGGTTCTGCGTTTTCAGCGTCCAGGCGTTGAGCGCGATCAGCGCGGAAAACAGCGCCGCGCCCGCCAGCACGTAGATTGCGAGTCCCGCCAGAATGCGCTTCCGCGCAGGCCGCGCGGCGCGGCTTGCGGAAATCCATGCGCGGTAAACGACCGCCGCGCCCCAGAAGCACAGGAGCGAATAGCCCGTGGAGTTGCGGAAGAGGAGGCACAGCGCCATCAGCGCGATACTCGAAGCGTACGCGCCGAACGCTGGGCCGTCCCGCAGTTCCCCCGTCCCTCCGCCCGCGTCGGCGGACAGAAGCCGCATTACGCCCGCCGCGCCGAGCATGCAGGCCGTCAGCGTGAACGACAGCCGCGCCACGGCGTATACGAAAACCGCCGCATAGAGCAGCGCGCACGCCGTCAGGGACGCCCAGAGCGGAACGCCGCATTCCCGGCCGACGTTCAGAAGCGAGGCAAAGAGCACGAAAACCGACAGCGCGACCGCGATCACCTGCAGAACCGCCCACCACGGCACGGCCGGCAGAAGCGTGTACAGCCAGCTCGTCAGGTATCCGAGCGGCAGGTTCACAAATCCGTGGATCGGAAACGGCGAGCCCGTCCGATACCCCGCGAACACATACATGATGCTCGTGTCGTCGTTGGTCAGAAACGTAACGTGAAAAACGAGGAACGTCAGCGCAACCAGCGCCGCCGTCAGCAGCGCGGAGGTCAGCAGGCGGGCGGACCGTCTTTCGGCCGTCCATCTCCCGGTTGTTTCGCCGTACGCTTTCCGCATGTTCACACGCACCTCAGAACTCAAATTGCACCGCTACGATGTCCCCGTCGATGACGTCGGCGATCGTATACCCGCTCGCGCCGCAGTCCTGCATCATGTATGCGACAAGCAGCGGCAGATAGCGGTCCGTCCGGTCGCAGATGTAGTAGACGTTGTCAAGCCGGAAGAGATCGGCCGCATACGCGCTGTCGAGATGGTTGACGGCGAGCTGCGCTTCGCGCGCGGCGGTATTCGTGTCGCACCCGCCCCAGTCGAGCAGGTTCGTCGGCTTCCGGTCGGGATACACGCTCAGCGCGTCCACGTTGTTGGCCGCGTAAACGTCCCGGATATAGACGTCGTCCGGATGCGCCAGCGCGTAGGAAACGACCGCGCGGGAGCGGGAGAGCATCTCGTCGGACTCGTAGCTGATCACCGTGCGGAACACCTTGTAGCCGCAAAGCAGCGAGACGAGCAGCACCGCGCCGAGCAGCGCCGCGCCGAGCACCCGCGGAACGCGGCGCGGTTTTTCGTCCGCATCGCGCGCCATAAGCCGCAGCGCGGCAAGCCAGCCGCATACGCACGCGGGGATGCACACCGACATCCAGACGCGCAGGTTCATCCGCCCGGCGTAGCAGAGGTAACAAAGCAGCAGCGCGGCACCGAGCAGCAGGCATGCGCCCGTGAAAAACGCCGCCCGCCGCCTTCGGTTGAAGAGGAACAAAAGGACCAGCGCCGCGAACGACGCGCACACGAGCACGCCGATGTAGACGCCGAGCGGATATTTGGAAAGAAACGTTTTGAGCACGCCCGTGCCGTAGGAAACGCGTCCGGAAACGCCCAGGTTCGCAAAATCCGAACCGCTTACGATCGTATCGAACGCCTCCGTCGTCACGCGCTCGTCCATGTAAAACCAGCTCTCCACGAGCGCGGCGAGCGTCCCGTCCCAGCCGACCGATTCGTAGAGCGCGGGATTGGCGGCATACGAATCGTGCGGATAGTCCATAAACGAGGAACGCGCCTCGTCGTAGGCGGTGAAGCCCTCGGGATTGAGCGCCGCGCGCCCGAGCGCGTTGACGCCCGCGAGCGCCAGCGTGACCGCGGCGGCCGCCGCCGCATACCGCAGCGCGCGCCGGGAAAATTCCTTTTCCTTCCGAATGCGCGCGGCGAGTGCGCGGCAGAGCAGCGCGCCTAAAACGAAGCACGCCGCGGCAAGCCCGGAGGAGTTGCGGATCAGCAGGCTCCCCGCAAGCAGGATGCAGGCGGCCGTCCCGTACGCGCGCTGCGTTTTTTTCGCGTCGGCCGGATCGGCCGCAAGCGCCATCGCGGCCGCGCCGGACCCCAGCGCGGCGGACGAGAGCGTAAACGTAACGAGCACGATGCCGTAATAGTACAGTCCCGCGCCGAAGATCACCATCAGAACCAGCGGCAGGATCAGCGGCGCGCCGGAACGCCGGC
>CAZIQO010000134.1:0-3716 GCA_964541465.1 uncultured Oscillospiraceae bacterium | reverse complement strand
CGGTTATGCTTCTTCTTTTTTTACTTACCCCAATCTATAGTGTAGAGCCGTTTTTATATGGCCGCCGGAGGGAAAAACCGGCCGGCGTGCACCGCCGTCCGCGCCGCGCAGAAATCCTTTCTTCCGCGCTTTCTGATGTGAATCGGAATATGGTAAAATAATAAAGCTTACAGGAGGATTGCCGCATGCTGAAAATCGCGCAGTGCACCGATTCGTTTCTGCCCGTCGTCGACGGCGTGGGCCGCGTGGCGAACGCCTACGCGACCGCTCTGGCGCGGCGCGGGCACGACGTGTATGTGATTACGCCCATGGCCGACAGCGGCTGCCGCGGTCGGTACCCGTTTGAGATCGTGGACTATGTCGCGGTTCCGAAACCGGGCTTTCCCCTGCAGCGGACCGGCGTCGCCGCGCTGGATATGCACTATCTGGCGCGGGTCGGCGGGATCGCCTTCGATGTGGTGCATACGCACAGCCCCGGCTCCGCCGGCATCGAGGCGGTGCGGCTGGCCGACCGCCTGCATGTGCCGCTCGTCGGGACGTTTCACCCGAAGTACATCCGGGATTATCTCGCCGCCGAGGGCGACGCCAAGGAGGCCGCGCTCGCGCGGTATTTCGCGCTCGACTATTTCGGTCGCTGCGACGAAATATGGACCGTAAGCGACGAGGCGCGCAGTCTGCTGCTCGAGCACGGATTCGAGGGGAACATCGAGGTGTTCGACAACGGCACGGAACGGGAGCCCGCCGGCGAGACGGCCCGCCGCCGCGCAAGGGAAGCGTTTCACCTCACAGGCGCGCCCGCACTGCTGTTCGTCGGGAGCATTGAAAAGCAGAAGAACCTGCCGCGGATTCTGGAAGCCGCCGCGCTGCTGAAGCGCCGCGGCACGGCGTTTCAGTTGCTGTTTGCGGGTCAGGGACCGGATGAGCGGCGCGCGCGGGAACTGGTGCGGCGGCTGGGCCTCTCCGGCACGGCCCGCTTTCTCGGGCATGTGACGGACGAGGCGCTGCTCGGCGGACTGTACGCGGAAAGCGCGCTGTGTCTGTTCCCGGCGCAGAGCATCAGCGCCGGGCTGGTCGTGCGCGAAGCGGCCGTGCAGGGCACGCCGTCGCTCGTGATCGCAGGCAGCGCGGCGAGCCAGCTCATCGAAAACGGCGTCAACGGCCTGACCTGCGGCGATACGGCGGAGAGCATGGCCGCGGCGATCGAATCGTATCTGCGTTCGCCCGAGCGGGTGCACGCGATGCGGCAGAAGGCGCGGGAGATGGCCCCGTCCACCTGGGACGCGGTGATCGGCCGCGTGGAGGCCCGCTATCAGGAGCTTGCCGGCATGGATCGGACCGCGCTCAAACGAAAGCGCGGGTTCTTCCGGAAGGAGCTTGAGCGCGTCGATCTCACGCTGGAAAAGCGTGCCATGGATCTGATATGGAAGTTCCTCCGGCAGGACACGCAGCATCTCTACGTCTATCCGTACCGGCAGCAGAAGCCGGCCGTCGAGGCACTGCCGGATGCGCGTCCGCTGCCGCGCTCGACGCCGGAAGCCGAGGGTGTTTCCGCACGCGCCGTCAACGCGCTGCTCGACGCCGTCAGCGCCGACGGGGCGGCCTGCGCGCAGCAGATCATGATTCTGCGAAACGGGAAGGTGATCGCCGAAGGCGCGTGGGCACCGTATGACGCACGGTTTCCGCGCGAGCTGTTTTCCCTGAGCAAAAGCATCACCGCCACCGCGGTCGGTATGCTTGTCGACGAGGGAAAGCTCTCGCTCGACGAAAAGCTCTGCGACATCTTCTTCGACAAGGCGCCCGCCGACAATGCGCACCCGTCCCGGCGGATGACGGTGCGGCATCTGCTGAACATGAGCACGGGTTCGCTGTTCAACGAGGTCGGCTCCGCGCTCGGCGCGGACTGGGAGAAGGAATTTCTGCATGCGGATGTGAAATTTCCGCCCGGCACGGCGTTTGAATATAACTCGATGAACACCTACATGCTCGCCGCAATCGTGCGCCGCAAAACGGGGCAGACGCTCACCGAGTATCTCAGGCCGCGCCTCTACGAGCCGCTCGGCATCGAATCGTACCACTGGGAAACCTGCCCGAACGGCACGGAGAAAGGCGGATGGGGACTTTCCCTGACCATCGAGAGCGTCGCCAAAATCGGGCAGCTCTACCTGAACGGGGGCCGCTGGAAAACGGACGGCGGCGAGCGGCAGCTCGTCGGCGAAGCGTGGATCCGCGAGGCGACCCGCGCGCAGATCGAAACGCCGAACGGCGAGATCACCTACGGCTACGGGCACCAGATCTGGATGACCGCCAGAAAGGGCGCGTTCCTCTTCAACGGCGCGTTCGGACAGTATATGCTCGCGCTGCCGGACCTCGGCATCGTCGTGGCACTCTTTTCGGGCACGGCGCGGCTGTTTGCGCAGGGCGGCGTGCTCGATCTTGTGAACCGGGCGTTCGAGGACGTAAAAAGCGCGCCGCTTCCGGAGGATGCGCGCGGAAACGAGGCGCTGCTTGTTACGAGCCGGAGCCTGACGACGCGGTACCGTGCGCCGCTGTACGATCCGGCGCGAACCGCCGTTTTGCTGAGCGAAATCGCCGGGCGGCTCGACGGGCGCGTGTATAATTTTCCCGGCAATATCGGCGGACTGTTCCCCATGATCCTGCAGAGCGTGCACAATAACTTCACCACGGGCGTGACGCAGATCGCGTTTTCAAAAGCGGACGAAGGCGGGCTTCGCGTGGAGATGGTGGAGGGCGCGGATACGCACCGGTTCACGCTCGCGGAGACGGGCTATACCGAAGCCGTCGTCACCCAGCGGCAGGATACCCACGAGATCCGCGTCAGCGTGCAGACGGAGCGGCTGGAGAAGGACGGGTTTGCGCTCAACGTCTGCGCGCACTTCGTCGAAACGCCGTTCACGCGGCTGATGCGGCTCGCGTTTGCGGACGAGAAACTGACGCTCGTATGCGACGAAGCGCCGTCGATCAAGGACGCGTCCGCCATGCTCATGGAGCTTGCGGGCCTGACGCGAACGGAAGTGGTGCGCACGCTTCTGCCGCTTCTGAAACGCGACCGGCTGCAGCATACGCTGCGCACGTTTACGACCGTCACCGTGCAGGGCTCCGTATGATAGACGGGTTGCGCCGCGGCGTATGCTTCCTGTAAAATAAAGAAAAAAGGGAGGGCACGACGCGATGGAGGCTGTGCAGGAGGTCTTTCAGGTCTTTATCAATGCCGGGACGCTGTTTCTGGAGGCGACGGGCGCCGCCATCCTGCTGTTCACTGCGGGGAAGAGCATATTCCGCCTGTTCAAACGCGATCCGCACGTGCAGCTGGAGATGTCCGAGGGGGTCGCGCTCGCGCTGGAGTTCAAGCTCGGCAGCGAGGTGCTGCGTACGATCGTCGTACGCACATGGAACGAACTGGCGATGCTCGGCGTAATCGTGTTGCTGTGCGCGGCGATCACCTTTCTGATCCGCTGGGAGATCAAAAACGAAACGAAAAAGTTCGCGTAGCGGCCGGCCGTTCTGCAGAGGCGTGCGGCCTTTGCGTTTCGTTCGCCGGCTTGAAAGCGGCATTCTGTGATCCGCGGACGGGATTCCGGACGGGCGGCTGCTTGGCTGCACCGTGCAGGCAGGAACCCGAGTCTTGTTGTTAGGGTGTGTATCTAAAAGCACGGCGGTACGGAACCGGCGTCTTTTTCGCCGGTTTATTGTCGCTA
>CAZIQO010000133.1:0-3853 GCA_964541465.1 uncultured Oscillospiraceae bacterium | reverse complement strand
GGCTGCCGTCCAGGTAGGCCGACCGGCAGGCGCGCCGGCCGATCTTGCCGCTGGAAGTGCGCGGGATCGCGCCGGCCGGGGTGAGCAGTACGTCGCGCACGGTCACGCCGTGCCGCACCGCGACGGCGGCGCGGATGGCGTCGGCGACCTGCCCGATCTCCATCTTGTGTGCGCCCGCCGCCCGCTCGCCGACGATGACCAACTGCTCGGAGGTGTCGCTCGGATCGCGTTTGAGGCCGGCGTGGAAACGGAGGACGACATCCAGCCGGACGTTTCCTGCCCCGGCAGCGAGGCGCAGCTCCGGCGGCTCTGCGGCATCCTGTTCGATAACGCAATCAAGTATGCCGGCCGCGGCGGCAGCGTGCGCGTGCGCCTTGCGTTTGACGGCGCGGCCTGCCGGCTGACCGTCCGGAACACCGGCGCGCCGATCCCGGAAAGGGAGCTGCCGCATCTGTTTGAACGATTCTACCGCGCGGACCGCGCACGCAGCGCCGGCGGTTTCGGACTCGGACTGTCCATCGCGGAGAGCATCGCCCGCTCGCACGGCGGCCGCATTTCCGTATCCAGCACCGCCGCGGAGGGCACCGCGTTTACCGTAACGCTTCCCATACGGGCGCCGTACGGAAAGAACGCACGGAGGAAACCCCATGAAGCGTAGCCGCAGCCGCGCGCTTCCGCTTCTCGCGGCGCTCGTTCTGGCCGCGTCGTTCCCCGCGCTGTGCGGCTGTCAGGATGCGTCCCTCCCCGCGGACTCCCTTGAAGCCGTCGCCGAACGGCCATCCACATCCGTTTCCATCCCGTCCGAAACGCCCGCGCCGACCGCGGAACCCACGCCGACTGCGGAACCCACGCCGGAGCCGGAGATGACGATCGACGAGGACGGCGACATCACGCTCCGAAGCGACATCGCCGCCGCGTTTTCCGCACAGACATACGATTTTTCAGAGGCGCCGACCGTGCTGATCTACCATACCCACGCGACCGAATCGTATAAAAAAAGCGACACCGACGCCTATGAGGAGACCGAGCGGGGCCGCACGGAGAATACGGACTACAACGTCGTGGCGGTCGGCGAAACGCTCGCCGAGGCGCTCCGCGTGCGCGGCTTCACCGTGCTGCACGACACGACAAACGTCGAGGAGCCGGACCTTACCAGCGCATATTCCCGTTCGCTCGCGGTGATGGAACGCTACGACGGGATCGATATCTACCTCGACCTGCACCGGAACGCCTCCGCACAGCGCGGGCGTTCGGACAACACCGTGCTGCTCGACGGCGTGCCCTGCGCAAAGCTGTTCTTCGTGGTGGGCACCGGCATCGGCACCTACGAGGGGGAATACGACGTCCTGCCCGACTGGGAATCCAACTACACGTTCGCGCTGTCCGTAACCGAAGCCGTCGCGTCCGCCGCGCCGTCGCTCGTCAAGCCCATCCGGCTCAAGGTCGGCCGCTACAACCAGCATATGGGGCTTTGCCTGCTCGCGGAGATCGGCACCAATGCCGACACGCTCGAGGCCGTCAAAAACACCGTCCCCTACCTGGCGGATGCGCTACAGCGCGTCTGCGGGCTGGACTGACGCCCCGCCGCCGGTCTGCCCCGTCCGTGCCCTACTTTCTTTTCTCCCCGCCCCAGAAGAACAGTCCCACCGCCCCCGGTCCGACGTGCGAACCGGTGCACGGCTCGAAGCAGTCGACCGTGACCCGGACGTTCGGATGTTCCCGCGCGATCCGGTCCGCCAGCAGGCGGGCGTCCTCTTCGCACCCCGCGTGCACGATGCCCGCGCGGCGGTTTTCCGGCGCGTCCAGATCGCTTTCGCCGAAGAGTTCCGCCAGCGTGGCGAGCGCCTTCCTGCGCCCGAGCGCCTTCCGGTCGAGCACGATGCAGCCCTTTTCGTTCCCTTTGAGGATGGGCTTGAGGTTCATGATCGTGCCGGCCAGCGCAGCGCTGCCGGAAATGCGCCCGCCGCGCTTTAAAAAGATCAGATCGTCCACGATGAAGTACTGCCGTATCTGCGCACGGCGCCGCTCGATATACGACGCGATCTCCGCCGCGCCGCGTCCACTGTCCCGCAGGTCCGCCGCCTCGAGCACCTGCATCCCCTGCCCGGCGACCGCCGACAGCGTGTCCGCAACGACCACGCTGCGCTCCGGGTAGGCGCTTTGCAGGATTCCGGCGGCCGTCTGCCCGGCGGAGCAGGTGCCGCTGATGCCGGAGGACATGGCAAGGTAGAGCACGTCGCCGCCGGCCTTCAGGCAGGGCTCGAAGGCGGCGAGAAACGCGGCGGTGTTGATCATGGACGTCTTCGTCTCCAGTTTTTTATCCTCGCGCATGCGCGCATAGAACGCTTCGCCGTCAAACGCAACGCCCGGCTCGTAGCAAAGCATCTCCTCGCCGCCGACGGAAACCGTCAGCGAAACGACGCCGATCTGCCGCTTTGTCAGCGTCTCCTCGGATAAATTTGCCGAAGAATCGGTAAATAACTGCAATGACATGGTTCCATTCTCCTTGTTATCTAGTATAATGAACCATGATAAACGACTTTTATCGGCCTGTAAAGAGCGGAATTAACCGGACCCGTCCGGTATCTTCTGCCGGATGCGGCGATCGACAGGCGCGGAGCGCGCGGAAAGGATGCATCGATATGCGTTACGACAAACGGCAGATCGCCCAGAAGCTGATTCGCTGGGAGCGGTTCGTCGGCGGGTTTTGCCTGCCAAACTGGGACGAACTGCCGCAGATTGCGCTGTATATGGATCAGGTCATCACCCTGATCAACGGCTATCTCGGCTTTTTCGCGTTCGAGGGAAGCGGCGAGAAGCTCCTCACTCCCTCGATGGTGAACAACTACGTCAAGACGAAGCTCCTGCCCCCGCCGGTCGGAAAGAAATACGGGCGCGGGCAGGTTGCACGCCTGATCATGATCTGCACGTTCAAGCAGTCGCTTGGCATGGCGGCGGTGCGGGAGTTGCTGCCGTCCGGCGGCGAGGAGGCGGTCCGGCGGGATTACGGGCAGTTCATCGCGGCCCACAGGCGGCTGCTGCTGCTCTTTGCCGAGCAGGTGAAGGCAAGCGCCGCGTCGGTATTCGACGAGACCGCGGACACCGGCACGGAGGTCAACGATCTGGTCGTCGCCTCCGCGGTGGCGGCGAGCTTTGGAAGACTCCTGGCCGAAAAGATCGTTTCGCTGCGCCTGCCCGAACCGGACGAACCCGCGGAAACGGAGCCGCCACAGGCCGGCTGACGCGCTCTCCCGTTCCGCCGCACCCGCAGAACGGCGCGTTTTCCTCCCAATACAAAAGGCGACCGCCCGACGTGCGAGATCGGGCGGTCTTTTTTTCTTATGGAGGGTTGCATATCATCCATAAGAAACCGGGGCCTGCCGCGAAACCGCGGCGGGCCGATTCGTTACTTGGCCTGCGCGGCCTTCTTCTCCCTGAGCGCCGCGAGCACCACGTCGGGCGTAAGCGGCATGCGCAGGAAGCGGACGCCGATGGCGTTGGCGACCGCATTCGCGATGGCCGGCGCGCCGGGGACCATGACGATTTCACCGATACCGCGCGCGCCGTACGGGCCCGTGGGCTCCGGTTTCTCGACGGCTTCCACGACAAGCTCCGGCATATCGTCGAAGGTCGGGATCTTATAGTCCACAAAGCTCGGGTTGAGCACCCTGCCGTTCTTGAGCTTGAGCTCTTCATAGAGCGCGGTACCCATGGCCTGCACCATGGCGCCCTCCGCCTGGCCCTCGTACATCTGGGGGTTGATGACCTTGCCGGCGTCGAACACGGAGATCATCTTGAGCACCTTGACCTTGCCGGTCTCGGTGTCCACCTCGACCTCCGCGCCGTTGACGCC
>CAZIQO010000132.1:0-3864 GCA_964541465.1 uncultured Oscillospiraceae bacterium | reverse complement strand
CGACGCGTTTTTCATGCCTTGCCTCCATTCCCAGCCGGGCGCGAAGCTCGGCGTTCTCTTTTTCAAGCTCCCTGACGCGGCGCGACAGGAAGTCGATGTTGTTTTCAAAGTGCTTGACCTTGTTGTCATATGCCTCGGTAGCCCACTTCAGATTCGTTTTTGCAGAAGTCGCCTCTCCTTGCATATCCCGCAGCTTTTCCTGCAATTCAAGAAAATGTGGATTCTTCATGAGCCGAATCACGCCAGCGCGGGCGACCTGGTCGGTAGATACAGGTGGTTTATTCGGAGCAGTGTCGTAATTACCCTGCGTGGTATCTTTTCCCCTCGCGTTTTTACCGGTTGCCTCTTTGTATGCGCCGTGTATGGTCGTTTCACCAGAATCGATCCTAGGCAACAAATCAGCCCGTTTCTCAGCAATGATCTCAACTCGGCGCATTTGTCGATCACTTGAAAAGCCTGCCTTTTTCGCAATTCGATCTCGAGATTGCTCTTGCTGAAGGTCAGGGCAATTGCCCTGACCTTCCTCTGTCTTGGCGTGAAGGCCGCCTCTACCACCAAGTACCATCCGCTCCCGGGCCTTCGCCTGTTCGATCGCCTTGATCTTTTCGGCATATTCGAGCCGCTCGGCGGTCGTGAAATTGAGCCGCTGTTCGTTTTCCGCGATCTCGATCTCCAGCATCTCTTCTGCCTGCATGGGTGAAAGCACCGTTGCGCGTAGCTCCGTCATGCCGGTGCTTTTCGCCGCTTCCAAACGACGCAGTCCTGCGATCAGCTGGTACTGTCCATTTTGGCAATCCATGACCGTGATCGGATTGATCAGGCCGTGTTTTTGCAGATCGTTAGCCAGCTCGGTCAGGTCGCCCGGATCTTTGCGGATGCGCGTCGATACCTGAACGGATGTGATCGGAATCACTCTGGTTTCAGTCATCATGACGCGCTCCTTCCGTGGGCAATCGTAGTTTTGACGTGCTGCCGAGACCCTTGTTGTAATAATCTCGCAGCATGCTGCAGAAGATCTGTAGGTAAATCGGCTTGAACGCACTGTTTGTGTTCACGCGCCCTTCGCACCTCGAACGATACTCAAAGAACAAGTCTGCAGGCAGCAGGTTTCCAAGCCGTTTCCGAAATGTCTCCGCCGTGAAGCGCGTAGCATATCGCCGTGCAAACTCAGCGACACCTGCCAGCATTTCTCGCCGCAGTGCCGTAGAATCCCCATGCCATGCGTCACGAATACTTTGCAGCGCCAAATCCAGCGCGGCTTCGCCCTGCATGGTCATAACGCGTGTAAGCGTGTTCACCGCTGTGATCACCATGGGCTCTGCGTTCAGCCCAACTGTGTACTCATTCTTCAAGAGGATTGCCTCGATCCGGAGGAAATGTTCGTCTTTTGCCTGTACCCCCGCTTTATAGAGCGAATACGCATTGAGCGGATTGGCATCCCTCGTCTGAATGCGAAAATAGTTTGCTTCATCCTCGTAGGTCATGCCGACTACCACGATGCACACGGCATCTGAAACGCCAATCTGGCGCATGGCGCAGAGCCGGTGCTGTCCGTCCACGATGGCATAACTGTGCGGGCCGCGTTTGGACAGCAGCAGTACACCGACGCGCGCCGGGTCGAAATTGTCGGCGATGCGTTTCACCCGCGCATTATTCAGAACGCGCTGGTACGGTTCGATACAGATTTCATTGAGCGCAACGCGCTCAATACTTTGCATATATTTCATTTTCATATTCCTTTCTTTCTGTCGGGGAGCGGAAAACCGCTCCCCGGTTTTCTCGCCCTATTTCATGGGATCGATGATCTCGCCGGTCTCCGCATCGAACTCGGGCGGAATATCCACGAACCCGTCCTGCTCGACAGCACTGAAGCCCAGTTTCTTGTCATATGCTTTGATCTGATCGACCATATTGCCGACGATCGGCAATTCTTCGGTTGCGAGCGGCCGCGCCAGCGTGAACTGCACCTGAGAGTAGGGAGCGCCTTTTTTGTTCAGTTCCTTCTTTAGGGAAAATTTCGTCACCACGCCCGCGGAGCGATAGCCTTTGCTCAGGAGTCGCTGGATATAGCGCGTGAACTCCTTAAGCGAGCCCGTCGGCAGCGAGAGCATAATCGGGAACACTTCGCCTTCGCGCAGAATGTAGAGGAGTCTGCGGTTCTGACACGCCTTGGAGCCGTTTACCCCGGTACCGAACTGGTTGAACCGGCATTTGATGCATTCTCCGCCGGGATCGCCTTCGCCGCTGACACCATCGAAGCTGCCGCAATCCGGCGGCTCTTTACCACCGGTGTATTCATCCTTGTAGTAGGCAAACACCGGGTGATGGTGCAGAATCACGCCCGTGAATTCCCTGATGTTCTCGGGTTCATTCGAGCCTTCGCTGGGCAGCTCGAAAACGGTAGTCCCACCCGACGGGACCTTGATCCGCTCGAGTACGAGCGATAGTCCGTCAAGCTCCTCTTCCATGGTCTCATTCACGTTGAAGTTGGCGAGTTCCGAAAATGCGTTTTTCGTCGATACAATTCCTGTTTCCTGTGTCATATTGTTTGCTTCCTTTCTGTTTACCGGGCGGCTTTTCGCACGCCGACCGTAGTCTTTTCAAATATGTTCACAAGCCCGTCCAGCCAATCGGGCAGGACATCCTCGTTCTCCGCGGTCTGTTCCTTCACGAACGCCGAGAGCGAGTTAGCGTTGACGGTCTCGTAGACCAGATCGCCGAAACCTGCCTCCCGCAGCGCCGTGAACAGCTCATCCTTGCGCCCGGCTGCCGCCGATGCGCGCGTCGTGCTGGTCAGGCAGAACATCGTGCCGTTGCGCGTGAAATTCTGCGTTTCCGTGCTGATCATTCGCTCAGCCAGCGCGGCATCCACGCGCTCGATCTCCTCGGTGATCTCTTTGAGCTCCTGTTCCGCGTATTTCTTGGTGTCCTTCAGCTCGCGCAGCTGATCCGCCAGCGCGAACAGTTCATTTGACTGCATATTCCCCTCCTGTTTTAGTCGGTTTGGAACGGGTTCTTACCCGCCCTGTATTCGTCGATCAGGACTCTGGCCAGATCGGCTTTGTCCCTGAGCGCCTGGAGCACTATTTCATCCACGGTGCCCGCGGCGACTAGGTAGAGATAGGTGCAGGGATTCCGTTGCCCGACGCGGTGGATCCGCGCTTTCGCCTGTTCGAAGTTGGACATGCTGTAGTCCAGCGAATAAAAGACCATGGTGTCGGAGGCCGTGAGCGTGATGCCCAGCCCGGCTGTCGCGATCTGGCCAACAAACACCGTTGTGTCTGGATTCGTTTGGAATCGCCGCACCTGTTCGTCACGATCCTTGATCTCACCGGAGATGATGGAATAGCCGATCGCCTTTTTCTCCAGCATTCTCAGGATCGCATCGATCTCAGGCAGAAACCGCGCGATAATCACGAGCTTTTTCCCATCCTCTGCAGCGCTGTCCACAATGTCCGACAAAGCCTTGAGTTTGGCTTCGCTCACCGATACGGGCCGGTCGGAATCGTCTTGACACAGGAATCCGCCGGTCAGTTGGGAGAGTCGTAACAGACGCGTCAGCACGTTCGCTGCGCTCACCTCTCCATCTTTCAGGGAGATGAAGCTGTCGCGTACCAACTCGCGGTACATGCCCTTCGCTTGCGACTCCAGTTCTACGGTCCGTACGATTTCCGTCGTCTCCGGCAAATCCAGACACTCCGCTTTCGTCGCACGGAACGCGATGCTATGAATGCGCCGCGTCAGTTCCTCCG
The DNA here is from genome assembly GCA_964541465.1 of uncultured Oscillospiraceae bacterium. Classification (GTDB taxonomy): domain Bacteria; phylum Bacillota; class Clostridia; order Christensenellales; family CAG-138; genus UBA7703. The sequence continues at coordinate 112 of CAZIQO010000132.1, read as the reverse complement.
TCATGTTCTTTTTCAGAACGGGGACGTGAAGCCCATACCCGGTCAAGTCGAAGTAACGGTTCCGAAAGGAGTAGAAGCTGTTGCCGAACACCGACGGATTCAGAAACTTGTA
>CAZIQO010000131.1:0-3904 GCA_964541465.1 uncultured Oscillospiraceae bacterium | reverse complement strand
TCCCAGATCGTCGAGCTGGTCAAGCAGCTTCGCGGCGAAGCCACCGGCCGGCAGGTCGAGGGTGCGAAGACGGGCATGGCCGTCAACTTCGGCGGATTCGGCAACAACGTCGTATCGACGATCCTGACCACGAAGTAAGGAGGAGAATGAAATGGAACAAATGTACGCATATAAGTGCAAAAAGTGCGGCAAGCTGCATCATCCTCGCTACGTCGTGTGCCAGAACCCGGATTGTGACGGCCGCGAGTTCGAGCAGATCCCGCTCGAGGGCAAGTGCAAGCTGCTGACGTGGACGCGCGTGTACAACCTGCCGGAAGGCTACATGAACCCCTGGCTGAACTTCGGCATCGTGGAGTTCGAAAACGGCGTGCGCGCCACCGGCCAGATCGGCTTTGACGACGGGCTCGAGGACGGCATGACGCTCGTCTCCACCGTAGGCGTTGTACGCAGGCGTCGCATCCTGTATAAGGAAACCATCGACTGCGAAGAGTACGGATTCATCTTTCAGAAGGCATAACGCCTTCTGAAAGATGTTTTTCGTTCGGCGCATCCGATGCGTATGAAAGCGGCCGCGGTCTGCCAAAGGCTGTGCGCGCTCGCCGACGCGGGGACGCGTTCGGGCGCGGTGCACTCCGTGTTCGATCATGCGGCAAACCTCGCGCTCGACGGGCGGGAAGGCCTGGTCGGCCTGATCGCGGCGGACAGAAGCCTGACGCCTTACGCGGTTTCCGTCCGCCTGGACGAACCGTTTTCCCAGGCGGGGATCTGCGCGGGAATGACGGCGCTTCTGACGGACGGAGCAGTGGACATACCGGAAGCGGGCGCCCGGATCTGCTTTTCCGCGGCGAAGCGGGTCGATCTCAGCGTGGATGCCGTTCCGATTGCGGAGAGGGCTCCACGCCCGCGAACGCGCCTGCCGGTTCTGCGTTCGGTTCTGCAAAGCGGGGATGCATCCGCCGGGCTTTCGCCGCTCGTCACGGGCGCGGAAACAAACGTCTACGCCGACTTCCTCCGGCCGCGGGTCCGCGCGCTGGTCGAAGCGGTTGCAAAAGTGGACGGGCGGGACGCGGCGCTCGCCGCGGAACGGCTGGCTGGGTGCGGCCCGGGGCTGACGCCTTCGTCGGACGACCTGCTCACGGGGTATCTCGCCACGGTGCGCGTGCTTGCGCGCGCGGGCTTCGGCCCGGACGCGCGGGCGTTTCTGCCGGCGCTGGCGGCGCGCGCGGCGGCGAAGACGAACCGCGTGAGCGCAACGTTTCTCCTGCAGAGCGGCGAGGGCCTCGTCAACGAATGGTTTCTTACGCTGCTGCGGACGATCTTTTCAAATGCGGACGACGGCGCCGTCGAACGGGCGGCAAAGCGCGCCGCGTCCATCGGTTCCACATCCGGCGGCGATATGCTCACCGGCATGGCGCTCGCCATTTACCATCATGATGGAGGGATAAACAGTGATTCAACTGGAAATCAGGAAAAATGCCTATTATGATTCCGTAACCCTCATGCTCATCTCCAAGGAATTGAAGAAGCTCGACGGCGTGGAGGAAGCGCTCGTCGGCATGGGCACCGACCTCAACGTCGAGATCGCGCACAACATCGGCGTGGCCACGCCGGAGTTCGACAAGGACGTGACGGCGAACGATTTCTTCGTGGCGGTCAAGTGCGGCGACAAGGCGGCGTTCGACGCGGCGATGAAGAAGGTCGACGAACTGCTCAACAAGAAGACGGAATCCAAAGCGGCCTCGTATTTTCCGCCGACGCTCGAGGGCGCGCTCAAGATCGACCCCGATCTGAATATGGCGGTCATCTCCGTTCCCGGCAGGCACGCCGCGGACGTGGCGCAGGGCTGCCTTGACAACGGAATCAACGTGATGCTGTTCTCCGACAACGTGACCATCGACGAGGAGCGCGCGCTCAAGACCTACGCCTACGCGCACGAGCTGCTCGTCATGGGACCGGACTGCGGAACGGCGATTGTCAATAACGTGCCGCTCGCGTTCGCCAACGTGGTCAAGGCGGGCGATATCGGCGTCGTGGCGGCGTCCGGCACGGGCACGCAGGAGGTCACGTCGATCATCGACCAGCTCGGCGGCGGCGTGAGCCAGGTGCTCGGCACCGGCGGGCGCGATCTGAAAAAGGAGATCGGCGGGCTCATGATGAAGCTCGGCCTCGACGCGCTCATCCACGACCCCAGGACGAAGGTCATCGTGCTCATCAGCAAGCCCCCGGCCAAGGAGATCGCCACCGAGATCCTCGGCATTGCGGCGAAGGCCGGCAAGCCGGTGGTCGTCAGCTTCATCGGCGGCGACCGCAGGGAGATCGAATCGTTCGGTCTGACCGCGGCGGTTTCGCTCGAGGACGCGGCGCACAAGGCCGTGGCTATCAGCCGCGGGGAGAAGGCGAAGGACTTCGTGGAATTCTCGATGGGCAACGCCAAAGCCGAGGCGCTCGCGAAGGAGATCGCCGGCAGGATGAAGAAGGGGCAGAAATACGTGCGCGGCTTCTATACGGGCGGCACGCTCTGCGACGAGGCCATGAAGCTCATGATCGGCAGCCTCGGCCATATCTACAGCAACATTCCGCTGCACGCGGAGGATAAGCTCCCCGACGCGAAGGGCGGCAAGAGCCGCGAGCATACGTTCCTCGATTTCGGCGACGACGAGTTCACCGTCGGCCGCCCGCACCCGATGATCGACCCGAGCCTCCGCGCCGAGCGCGTGATTACGGACGGGAAGGACCCGGCGTGCGCGGTCATCATGACCGACTGCGTGATCGGCTACGGCTCGCATCCGAACCCTGCCGAGGATCTGGCGGCGGCGATCCGGACCGCAAAGGCGGAGGCCGAGAAGGAAGGACGCTATCTGTGCTGCGTATGCGAGGTGTGCGGAACCGAAGGCGACCCGCAGTGCCTGAGCAAGACGCAGAAACAGCTCGAGGACGCGGGCGCGGTCGTACTGCCGAGCAACGCGCAGGCGACGCGTTTCGTGGAACGCATCCTTGCCAACTTACACTGAGGAGGGCGCGACGATGAGCAAACTAAACGAACTGTTCAATCAAAAGCTGCACATTGTGAACTTCGGCATCGAGTCGTTCTACGACGACCTGATCGGTCAGAAGGAAGCCGCGGTTCATGTGGACTGGAAACCGATCGCCGGCGGGGACAAGGTCGCCGCGGCGAATTTAAGAAAGCTCAAGAAGCCGGAACTCGCCGCCAAGATCGACGAGGCGAACAAGGAGGCGCTGCGCCGCATCCTTTCCGCGCAGCCGACGCTCGTCGGCCTCGGCGTCGCCGGCGAGGTCATCCCCGGCATGACGAAGAAGACGATCCTTCACGCCGGCCCGCCGATCACCTGGGAGCGCATGTGCGGCCCGCAGCGCGGTGCCGTCATGGGCGGCCTGGTCTACGAGGGGCTTGCCAAGGATCTTAAGGAAGCCGAAAAACTTGCCGCGAGCGGCGAGATTCAGTTCACCCCGTGCCACATGCACAATGCGGTCGGCCCGATGGCGGGCGTGGTCACCTACAGCATGCCAGTGTGGATACTGGAGAACAAGACCTTCGGCAACCGCGCGTACTGCACGATCAACGAGGGCCTCGGCAAGGTGCTCCGCTTCGGCGCGTGCGACGACGAGGTGCTCACCCGCCTTCGCTGGATGGAGAAGGAGCTCTATCCGGTGCTGAAGGAAGCCATGGAGATCAAGGGTTCGATCGACATCAAGGTGCTGATCGCCAAGCTCCTCCAGATGGGCGACGAGGCGCACAACCGCAACGAGGCTGGCACGTCGCTTCTGATCCGCGAGCTGGTGCCCGCGATCATGGCCTGCAAAAAGACGCAGGAGCAGAAGATCGCTGCCTATAACTTCATCAACGGCAACAACCACACGTTCCTGAATATCTCCATGCCGGCCA
>CAZIQO010000130.1:0-3909 GCA_964541465.1 uncultured Oscillospiraceae bacterium | reverse complement strand
TGAAGCGGTTATGCTTCTTCTTTTTTTTACTTACCCCAATCTATAGTGTAGAGCCGTATAAAAAGCGGGCGGCCCGAACGGCCGCCCGCTTCAGTCAGTCAAAAAAGTTCTTTTACAGGGGTTTTACCCCTGCACCCCGCCCAAGGGACAGTCCCTTGGGTGGGAATTCCTGATCCCGTAAATCCTACTCCAGGACGCCTGCGAAATGAGTTCTTAGGGCCGTTACGGCCAGCAGTGGTTCGGAGGCAGAGCCTCCAACGCCGGCCCGCTTTTTCAGAATTGTTCCAGCGTCTGCCGCACCGCGTCGATCACGTCCCGCGCGGTCAGCATGCGGGTGCCGAGCAAAAGCAGCGCCTCGTCGGCGGAAACGCCGAGCAGGTACGCGCCGGCGCACGCCGCGTCGAACGCGGAAAGTCCCTGCGCGAGCAGCGCCGTGATCATGCCAGCGAGCACATCCCCGCTGCCGCCCTTGGCAAGTCCCGGGTTGCCCGTCGTGTTCAGCCGCACGCTCCGTCCGTCGGAAATGCAGCTCGTCGCGCCCTTGAGCAGCACCACGCAGTTCCATTCTTTCGCGTACCGGCGCGCGGTTTCGACCGGATCGGACAAAATCTCCTCCGCGGATTCGCCGGTTAATCGCGCCATTTCGCCGACGTGCGGGGTCAGAACGACCCGATCGTGCAGTTCGTCTAACAGTTCTTTTCTCACTGCGATCCGATTGAGCGCGTCCGCATCCAGCACGGCGGGCAGCCGCGTCTGCAAAATGTCCCGGATCAGCGGAAGCATGTCGCCGTCGCCCGCGCCGCAGCCCGCGCAGACCGCGTTTTGTTTCTCCAGCAGACGCGAGGCGTTCCCGCAGGCGGTTTCGTCCCAGTCTCCGCCGTTGTTTACGGCGGACGCGCACGCCTCCGGCAGCGCGGAGAATGCCTGCTTGACGCTCCCCGGCACGGCGGCCGTGACGAGCCCCGCACCCGTCCGCAGCGCCGCACCCGCGCAGAGCAGCGCGGCGCCGGTGTACCGCGCGCTTCCCACGCAGAGCAGCGCACGTCCGTTCCTTCCCTTATGCGAATCCGCCGGACGCGGCGGCAGCAGGCGGGCGACGTCCTCCCGCCTCATCAGATACACACCCTCGCCGGAAGGATCGTCCGGCTCGTCCGTCAGCGGCCATACGATCGTCTCGCCGCAGAAGCTCCGCCCGGGAAACAGAAACTGCCCGCGCTTATAAAACTGGAACGTCACCGTCGTTTCGGCCCGCCCGCAGGCGCCGAGAATCGCTCCCGTCGTCGCTTCGACGCCGGACGGCAGATCCACCGCGAGGATCGGTTTGCCCGACGCGTTCATCTTTTCAACCGCTTCCGCGTATGCGCCGGCGACGGGCCGCGACAGCCCCGTGCCGAACAGCGCGTCGACCAGCACGCCGCAGCGCGCAATCGCCTCGTTCGTCAGCTCGTTTGCGATCGGCACGCCGCACGCGGCCGCGCGCAGCCAGTTCGTCCGCGCGTCGCCCTTGAGCCGCTCGGGATCGGCCAGCAGCGCGCCTTCCGCGTCCGCGCCGCGCCCGGTCAGGATCCGCAGCAGCGCGAGCCCGTCGCCGCCGTTGTTTCCGCCGCCGCAGACCACGAGCGCGCGCAGTCCGGCGTATCGTTCCCGCAGGACCGCGTCCGCGCCAAGCGCCGCACGCTCCATCCAGTCGAGACTGTTCGCGCGCCCGTCCGCAAACCGCTCTCGTTCAAACGCGCGCATCTCCTCCGCCGTTACGACGCGCTTCATGCTTCGTCCTCCCCGGAGAACGCCGCGTCCGCGGCCGCGCGCGATACGTCGTATGAAAACCCGCGCGCGCTCAGCCGCCGGAGCACGATCTCCCGGCGCTCGTCGAGCGGCAGGTGCGCGTACTGCCGCGCATACTTCCGCGCCACCAGCGCGGCGGATTGTTCCTCCGTTTCGCCGGTCAGTCCGGAAAGCGCCTCGTCGATCGCCTCCCGCTCCGTTTCGTGCGCCATCAGCTGCTCGCGAAGATGCGCGCGGCTTACGGGCTTCGTGTTCAGACGCGTACGGACGAATTCCCGCGCGTACGCCGCGTCGTCGAGCAGGTTCAGCTCCCTGAGCCGTTCCACGGTATTCCCGACCTCGATCTCACCATACCCGCACGCGTCCAGGCGGCGCTCCACCTCCCGCACCGTACGCGCGCGGCTCTCCAGATAACGCAGCGCCTCGTCCATGGGGGAACGCCCCGGCGTCCCGGTCTTTTTTTCAGTTGAAAGGCGTTTTCTCATGGCCCTATTATAATCGAAAACGGGTTCTGACACAATGCGATCCCGTTCGCGCCGCACGGCGAACGGACTTTGGAAGTGTAAAAAACATCTGGTGAACAATTTGTAACAATTTCCTTGTTCGACAAATACGGCGATGCAATCCGCTGAAGAATCGGATACAATGTCCTTGAGTTTTCCAAGGAGGACCAATCGATGGACAAACGTCGGCGTCAGCCGAACGGCAAAGAACAACAGACCGAGCAGGATTATTCGGAGGTATATCTAGAGCCGATCGAAAACCCCGGTTTTGATACGATCAAAAGCGACGAGCCGCTTTTCCCCAAACGCAAAAAGAAGAAGCAGCGCGGCATGATCGCGCTGTTATGCTGCGTAATCCTCCTGGCCACGATGATCATCATCTACTACTTCGTCAGCAATCAGCAGCGCGCCGCCGCGGAGATCGCGGCGCAGGTCGCAGCCGAGGAGGAACTCCGCGCGCAGCAGGAGCAGGAGGAGCTGGAATACGAACAGCTCGCCCATTCAACCGTATTTCTCAGCGGCATCACGGTCAACGATATATCCATCGGCGGCATGACCAAGGACGAGGCGCGCACCGCGCTTTCGGACGTGGAGCAGAATCTGACGTCGCAGATGGAGCTCCAGCTCGTATATGACAATAAGCTTTATTCCATCGACCTTTCCAATATCCCGTTTACAACGAATCTGGAGGATATCCTGACCGAGGCCTACCGTCTCGGCAAAACGGGCGATTACGAAGCCATGAAAACCGAGTCCGAGGACGTTGCGGCCAACGGTCGCGCGTACACCCTCACGGCAAGCTATGATCTCACCTCTCTGACCACGAAGGTGGCGGAGCTCGCCGCACAGATCGACGTCGACCCGCAGGACGCCGCGGTCGAAAGCGTTGATACGGAGAACCGCACCATCGTGTTCAGCGACGAGGTCGTCGGCATCACCGTGGAGCAGGAAGTGCTGATCCAGAACATCACGGACGCGGTGCTGAACGGTATCACGACCCCGCTCGATATCCCCGTGCTGGAAACGCAGCCGGTCGTCACGAAGGCGACGCTGGAAAGTCAGTATACATGCCGCGCAAAATTCGATACGAATTTTTCTTCGAGCACCAGCGCACGTAAATACAACATCCGCAAAGGCTGCGGCATGATCAACGGCACCGTTCTAAAACCCGGCGAGATCTTTTCCACCAACGATACGCTCGGCACGCGCACCACGGCCAACGGCTGGAAGGAAGCGAACGCCTACGAAAACGGCGCGGTCGTGCCGCAGGCCGGCGGCGGCGTCTGCCAGCTCTCGACCACGCTCTACAACACGGCCGTTATGGCCGATCTCGAGATTGTTTCGCGGCGCAACCATTCCATGCCGGTCCACTATATCGATAAGGGACTCGACGCAACGATCAACTCGGTCGGCAACCTCATCGACTTCCAGTTTGAAAACAACACTGCCGGCGATATCGTGATCTTCGGCTACACCAGCGGCAACGATCTCTATTTCGAGATCTGGGGACTTCCGTTCGACACGACGGAATACGACGAGATCCGGCTCACCAGCGAGCAGGTTTCCAAGACGACCGTCAGCGGCGACCCCGTCGAAATCGAGGTCGAGGTCGGCACCGAGA
>CAZIQO010000129.1:0-3950 GCA_964541465.1 uncultured Oscillospiraceae bacterium | reverse complement strand
GGAAATACAAGACCGAGTGGGAGCATATGTCCGACCGCGTGGGCTTCTGGGCGGATATGGAGGACCCCTACATCACCTACGAGGACAGCTACATTGAGAGCATCTGGTGGGCGCTGAAGACGATCTACGAAAAAGGCCTGCTCTACAAGGGTTACAAGACCGTGCCCTACTGCCCGCGCTGCGGCACCGCGCTCTCGAGCCACGAGGTCGCGCAGGGCTATAAGGACGTAACGGAAACGTCCGCGATCACGAAGTTTTTCCGGAAGGACGATCCCTCCGTTGCGCTGCTGGCCTGGACGACCACACCCTGGACGCTGCCGAGCAACGTTGCCCTCTGCGTCAACGCAAAGGAAACCTACGCCACCGTGAAAAAGGGCGATGAAACGTACCTGCTGGCCGAAGCGCTGGTCGGGTCGGTCCTCGGCGAGGACGTCGAGATCGTCTCCACCTGTAAGGGGAGAGACCTCGTCGGGCTGGAATACGAACCGCTGTTCGAGCTGCCCGTCAGCTTCGGCGAAAAGAAGGGCTACCGCGTCGTTTCGGACGGTTACGTATCGCTCGAGGACGGCACGGGCATCGTCCACATCGCGCCCGCATTCGGCGAGGACGACTCCCGCGTGGGCCGGGAATGGGACCTGCCGTTTCTGCAGCTGGTCAACGCCTCCGGTCATCTCTGCGGCGGAACGCCCTGGGACGGACTGTTCGTCAAGGACGCGGACCGGCCCATTCTCGACGCGCTCAAGGAGAGCGGCAAGCTCTTCGCCGCGCCGGAATTCACGCACAGCTATCCCTTCTGCTGGCGCTGCGAGACGCCGCTGATCTACTACGCGCGCGAAAGCTGGTTCATCAAGATGACCGCGGTCAAGGACAAGCTCATCGCGTTCAACAGGAGCGTCAACTGGATTCCCGAAACGATCAAGGAAGGCCGCATGGGCAACTTCGTTGAAAACGTGATCGACTGGAGCGTCTCGCGCGAACGGTACTGGGGCACGCCGCTGCCGGTCTGGACATGCGAATGCGGGTACGTGCACGTGATCGGTTCCCGCGCGGAGCTTATGCAGATGGGCCGGGACGTGCCGGAGAACCTCGAACTGCACAAGCCCTACATCGACGAGGTCCGCATCGTCTGCCCCAAGTGCGGAAAGCTCATGAAGCGCGAGCCGGTCGTCATCGACTGCTGGTTCGACAGCGGAAGCATGCCGTTTGCGCAGTGGCACTATCCGTTTGAAAACAGGGAGCTCTTTGAGAAGCGCTATCCGGCGGACTTCATCAGCGAGGCCATCGACCAGACGCGCGGGTGGTTCTATTCGCTGCTCGCCATCTCGACGTGCCTCTTCGACGAGGCGGCGTTCCGCAACTGCATCGTCATGGGGCACGTGCAGGACATGGAGGGCCGCAAGATGTCCAAGCACCTCGGCAACGTGGTCGATCCGTGGACGGTGCTCGACGCGCAGGGCGCGGACGCGGTGCGCTGGTACTTCTATATCGGCTCCATGCCGTGGCTCCCGAGCCGCTTCTCGGCGGCGGCGGTCAGCGAGGCGCAGCGGAAGTTCATCGGCACGTTCTGGAACACCTACGCGTTCTACGTGCTCTACGCGGATATCGACCGGTTCGATCCGACGAAGCACCGCCTTGAGGACTGCCGCCTTTCCGAAATGGACCGCTGGGTGCTCTCGCGGCTCAATACGCTGGTAAAAACCGTGGACGGAAACCTCGCAAAGTTCAGAATCACCGAGGCGGGCCGCGCGCTGCAGGCGTTTTCGGACGAGCTCTCCAACTGGTACGTGCGCCGCTGCCGCGATCGCTACTGGGGCAGCAGCATGACGGAGGACAAGACCGCCGCGTATATGACGCTCTACACCGCGCTGTATACGCTCACGCTCCTGACCGCGCCGTTCCTGCCGTTCATGACGGAGGAAATCTACCAGAACATCGTGCGCACCGTGGCTTTCTCCGCGCCGGAAAGCGTGCACTTCTGCGATTATCCGACCGCGGACGAGCGCCGCATCGACGCGCAGCTTGAAGCGGACATGGCGCGCGTGCTGGATATCGTATCCCTCGGCCGCGCCGCGCGGAACGACGGCGGCGTCAAGACGCGCCAGCCGCTCGGGAAGATGTACGTGCAGGGCGAGCCGCTCAGTGAGCGTTATATCGGCATCCTCGCCGAGGAGCTCAACGTCAAGCGCGTGGAGTTCGTGCCGGACGCGTCCGGCCTGCTCCATTACGTGGTGAAGCCGCAGCTCAAGACCCTCGGGCCGCGCTACGGCAAACTTCTGCCGAAGATCTCCGCACACCTCGCCGCCGAGGGCGTCGGCGCCGCGGTCGTCGCCGCGCATCGCGCCGGCGGCAACTACGAAACCGAAATCGACGGCGCGTTTGTTTCCCTTTCGCCCGAGGACGTGCTCGTTTCGACCGACAGAAACGCGAACCTCGTATCCGCCTCGGACGCTGCAACCACCGTCGTGCTCGACACGGCCATGACGCCCGCCCTGCTCGACGAAGGGTTCGTGCGCGAGCTCATCAGCAAGGTGCAGACCATGCGGAAGGAAGCCGGGTTCGAGGTGAGCGACCATATCCGGCTGTTCTACGACGGCAGTGCGCGCATTGCGGAGATCTTCGAGCGCTTCGGCGGCGAGATCCTCGCCGAGACGCTCGGCGACGAACTCCTTTCCGGCACGCCGCGCGGCTATGTGAAAACCTGGGACGTGAACAAGGAAAGCGTCACGCTCGGCGTGGAGCGCGTCTGAGCGCAGCCGAACCATCCGTCGGGGCCTGCGGCGTGTACGCAGGCCCTGCTTTTGCAGCAAGGCCACACGAAGGAAAACCCGGCGGCGGACACCGCCGCATCACGGCGATTTTCGACGGATTGCGCGACCGCTTCTTTACAAACGCGGCGTTTCGCGCGTATAATGGGACAATCCGCCGCCAACCCGGCGAATCTGCCTGGAAAGGAATCCTTGTTATGCTCGGCACCATCGTCAACGCCGCCGCGATCCTTGTCGGCGGGGCGCTCGGCCTGCTGCTTCGGAAGGGCCTGCCGGAGCGCGTCTCCGGCGGCATCATGCAGGGGCTCGGCCTAATCTGCCTTTACGTCGGCATCAGCGGCTCGCTCGAAGGGGAAAATGCGCTGATTGCAACGATCTCCATCGTCGCCGGCGGCGCAATCGGCATGCTGCTTGATTTCGACGGGCGGTTCACGCGCCTGATCGGCAGAGCGGAGGAGAAGTTCGTCAAATCCAAAGGCGGCGCTTCCTCGTTCGGCGAGGGGTTCATCACCGCCACGCTCCTCTTCTGCGTCGGCGCGATGGCGATCGTCGGCTCGCTCAACAGCGGCCTGACCGGCAATCACGAGGTCCTGTTCACCAAAAGCCTGCTCGACGGGGTCAGTTCGCTGATCTTTGCCAGCACGCTCGGTGCGGGCGTGCTGCTTTCCGCAGTCCCCTTGCTGCTGTACCAGGGCGCGATCACGCTCCTTGCACAGTCCCTCGCCCCCGTGCTCAGCGACGCCGCCATCGCGGAGATGACCTGCGTGGGATCCATTCTGATCGTCGCCATCGGGCTGAATCTGCTGAAGGTTACGAAGATCAAGGTGCTGGACTTCATCCTCGCCATCTTCTTCCCCATCCTCCTTACCCGCTTTCTTTAAAAAGAAAGCGGGACAAAGAAACTTACAGTTTGTTCGGAAGTTTTGTACAGGTAAAACGATTGTTCAGATAAAACGCATCTTGCAAAACAGGGTTTCCCCGCTTTCTTTGAAAAGAAAGCGGGTCAAAGAAACTCACAGTTTAGTTCGGGAGTTTTGTACAGGTAAAACGGTTGTTTAAATAAAATGTATTTCTAAAACAGGATTTTATAAAATCCTGTTTTTGTTTTCAGTGGGAGTTCCTATTTCCATATAACGCGTTGGTTTCTTTACCTCGCTTTCTTTCCAAAGAAAGCGAGAAAGCGAA
>CAZIQO010000128.1:0-4042 GCA_964541465.1 uncultured Oscillospiraceae bacterium | reverse complement strand
TCCGCCCAGAAGCCCACGCGGTCGGACATATGCTCCCACTCGGTCTTGTATTTCCAGACCGATTTCTTGCATTCCTTGATGAACGGCTCGATGCCGTAGGCTTCGATCTGGTCCTTGCCGTCGAGGCCGAGCTGCTTTTCCACCTCGATCTCCACCGGCAGGCCGTGCGTGTCCCAGCCGGCCTTCCGGAGAACGTCGTAGCCCTTCATGGACTTGTAGCGCGGGATGATGTCCTTGATCGAACGCGTGAGCACGTGACCGATGTGCGGCTTGCCGTTCGCCGTCGGCGGGCCGTCGAAGAAGGTGTATGGTTCGTTTCCGCGCCGGCGCGCCGCGCTCTTCTGGAAGATATTGTTCTCCTTCCAGAACGCGAGGATCTCCTTTTCGCGCGGAACAAAGTTAAGGTCGGTCGTAACTTTTTTGTACATGCTGCGTTTCCTCCGTTGTTCGGTAAAAAAACAGGCTTTCGTCCGATCTTGGGACGAAAGGCCTGCTGCTCTCCGCGGTACCACCCGATTTGGCGGCGTTTCGGCCGCCCGCTCAAACCCCTTAACGCGGGAAACGGCGCGCGTTACTCGGCAAAACCGCCTTTGACGCACGCGCTCACGGGCGATATCGGATACGCGGCGCGCCGCCGCCTTGCACCGTACGCGGTTCGCTCATGCGCCCGTCTGCATCCGACCTGTCCCGGTCGACGCTTTAACGCGACCAGTATAGCGGTTTTTTTTCGGTTTGTAAAGTGCCGCTTCCGCTTAACAAGCGCGGCTTCGTCTGATATACTGTTTATCCAGTAAACGCATGGGCAAGGATAGGGGAGTATGGATTTTAAGCAATCGATATCGGCGGCGATTTCCGCGCGTTGCGGACTGCCCGCCGAAGAACTCGCCGGCTGGCTCGAAACGCCGCCGTCGCCGGAACTGGGCGATTACGCGTTTCCGTGCTTTAAGCTGGCAAAAACGCTCCGAAAGGCGCCGAACGTCATCGCCGCCGAGCTGAGCGCGGCGCTGGATCTGCCGGCGGGGGTGGCGTCCGCGCGCGCGCTCGGCGCGTATGTGAATTTTACGCTCGACAAGGCGGCGTACGCGAAGTCGGTGCTGGAGCGCGTCTTTTCGGAGTGCGACCGCTATGGCGGTTCAAACGAGGGCGGCGGGCGGAACGTGTGCATCGACTACTCGTCAATCAACATCGCAAAGCCGTTCCACATCGGGCATCTGCCGACCACCGTGATCGGCAATTCGCTCTACCGCATCTACAATCACCTGGGGTACCGTTCCGTCGGCATCAACCACCTGGGCGACTGGGGCACGCAGTTCGGCAAGATGATCGTGGCCTACAAGCGCTGGGGCGACCGGGATACGATCGAACGGGGCGGCGTGGACGAGCTTGTGAAGCTCTATGTCCGCTTCCACCAGGAGGCGGAGCGCGATCCCTCGCTCAACGATCAGGCGCGGGCGTGGTTTCGGCGCATCGAGGAGAACGATCCTGAGGCCATGGAACTGTTCGGGTGGTTCAAGAAGCTCACGCTTGCGGAAGTCGAGCAGGTGTACGGGATTCTGGGCATTCGTTTCGACAGCTACGCGGGGGAGAGCTTTTACAACGACAAGATGGGCCGCGTGGTCGACGAGCTTCGCGCAAAGGGGCTCCTCAAGCTCGACCAGGGCGCGCAGATCGTCGATCTGTCCGCCTACAACATGCCGCCGTGCATCATCCTGCGCTCCGACGGCGCCACGCTCTACGCCACGCGCGATATCGCGGCCGCGTTGTACCGCAAGGACACCTACGATTTCGCCAAATGCCTCTATGTGGTGGCCTATCAGCAGGACCTGCATTTCCGGCAGTGGTTCAAGGTGGTCGAACTCATGGGCTACCCCTGGGCAAAGGATCTCGTCCACGTGTCGTTCGGCATGGTATCCGGCGCGGAGGGCGCGTTCTCCACGCGGAAAGGCAACATGGTCAAGCTCCGGGACGTGCTCTCCGCCGCCTGCGACAAAACATATGAGATCATCTGCCAAAAGAGCCCAGAACTGGAGGACAAACGCGACGTTGCACGGCAGGTCGGCGTGGGCGCGGTCGTCTGGAGCAGTCTCTACAACGGCCGCATCAAGGACGTGGTGTTCGACTGGGACGCGGTGCTCAATTTCGACGGCGAAACCGGGCCGTACGCGCAGTATACGCACGCGCGCGCCTGCTCGGTGCTCCGCAAGGCCGCGTATCGGCCGGGCGATGTGGACTACACCGTGCTGACGGACCCCATGTCCGCCGCCGTGGTCGCCGCGATCGGCGCGTTCCCGGACGCGGTGCACGAGGCGATGGAGAAAAACGAGCCGTATCTGGTCTCCCGCGCGGTGATCGCCGTCTGCGCGGCGTTCAATAAGTTCTATTACGAGGAGCGCATCATGGCGGACGAGCCGGATGTGCGCGCGGCGCGTCTGGCGCTGACCGACGCGGTCCGCTCGGTCATTCGCACGGGGCTGTACCTGCTCGGCATCGCCGCGCCGGAACGGATGTAGGACGCACGGGTCTGAAAACGGGGAGGGAAATTATATGCTGGATATCAAGCTGATCCGGAACCAGCCGGAACTGGTCAAAGAGAACATCAGAAAGAAGTTTCAGTTCGACAAGCTGCCGCTCGTGGACGAGGTGGCTTCGCTGGACAGGGAATACCGCGAGGCGCACACGCGCGCGGACTATCTCCGCTCACAGCGCAATTCCATCAGCAAGTCCATCGGTGCGCTTATGGCGCAGGGTCGGCGGGACGAGGCCGAGGCCGCCAAGCGGCAGGTGAGCGACATGGCGGACGAGATGGCGCGCCTGGCCGTCCGCGAGGACGAGTTGACCGCCGAGATCCGCAGGCGCATGCTCGTTCTGCCGAACATCATCGATCCGTCGGTCCCGATCGGGAAGGACGATTCTGAGAACGTGGAGGTCGAGCGCTTCGGGGAGCCGCTCGTCCCGGACTTTGAGATTCCGTATCATGTGGATATCATGGAGCGGCTGCACGGCATCGACCTCGATTCCGCGCGCAGGACCAGCGGCAACGGGTTTTACTATCTCTGCGGGGATATCGCCTTGCTGGAATCCGCCATTCTCGCCTATGCGCGGGATTTCATGGTCGACCGCGGCTTTACCTACTATATTCCGCCGTTTATGATCCGCTCCGGCGTGGTGGACGGCGTGATGAGCTTTGCCGAGATGGAAGGCATGATGTACAAGATCGAGGGCGAGGACCTGTATCTCATCGGCACGAGCGAACATTCCATGATCGGCAAGTTCATCGATACGTTCCTGGAGGAAAGCGAACTGCCGCAGACGCTCACGAGCTATTCGCCGTGCTTCCGCAAGGAAGTCGGCGCGCACGGCATCGAGGAGCGCGGGGTTTACCGCATCCATCAGTTTGAAAAGCAGGAGATGATCGTGGTCTGCAAACCCGAGGACAGCATGGACTGGTTCTTCAGGCTGCTTCAGAACACGGTCGATTTCTTCCGCACGCTCGATATCCCCGTGCGCACGCTCGAGTGCTGCTCGGGCGATCTTGCCGACCTCAAGGTCAAGAGCATGGACGTGGAGGCGTGGTCGCCGCGGCAGCAAAAGTACTTCGAGGTCGGAAGCTGCTCGAACCTCGGCGACGCGCAGGCGCGCCGGCTCGGCATCCGTGTGAAGAACAGGGAGAAGGGGAATTACTTTGCGCATACCCTCAACAACACGGTGGTTGCGCCTCCGCGGATGCTGATCGCGTTTCTCGAAAATAACCTGCGCGCGGACGGCAGCGTGGCCGTGCCCGAGGCGCTGCGCCCGTATTTCCGCAATAAAACGGAGATCCGGTAGTCCCCTTCTTTCTTTTGAAAAAGAAAGAAGGCAAAGAAAACTGACAGTTTACGGGGGGGGGAGTTACTTGCGCTGTCCCGCTTTCTTTTGTAAAGGAAAGCGGGGGAAAGAAAACACACAGTTTAAGGGAAAGATCGTTGAGCCGCCTCTTCTTTCTTTTGA
This sequence comes from uncultured Oscillospiraceae bacterium, assembly GCA_964541465.1. Taxonomy (GTDB): domain Bacteria; phylum Bacillota; class Clostridia; order Christensenellales; family CAG-138; genus UBA7703. The sequence continues at coordinate 55 of CAZIQO010000128.1, read as the reverse complement.
TGTGGATTGTCAACCCAAGTGCAACAGTTCACGAAGGAAAACTTCCTGCGGGGTT
>CAZIQO010000127.1:0-4098 GCA_964541465.1 uncultured Oscillospiraceae bacterium | reverse complement strand
ACCTGAGCTTGCCGACCCTGTCGATGAAACGCCCGCCGACGACGCTGACGACGGAGGCGAGGATCAGCACGATACCCAGCACGATGGCGTAGTTATCGATCTGCAGGTAGGTCTGCAGGTAAATAATAAGATAAGGAAAGAAGACCTGCACCGCACAGGAAAAGAGGCAGAACGCGGTAAGCGTCAGGTACAGGCTGGGATTTTCCCGTATGACGGCTGGACGGAAGCCGGCGATCAGGTTCTTGGCGAAGGGTTCGTTTTTCGTCTCCACCCGGCTGTCTTTGAGAAGAAAAACCGAAACGAGGCCGGTCAGCGTAACAAGGCAGCCGAAGATGCCGAAGAACAGGCTCCAGCGGCCGTCCTTCGTCAGAAAATCGAAGCCGCCGAAGATGATCAGCATGGATACGAGCGGCAGGACGGCCAGCACCGATTCAACTTTCCCCCGGTTTTTGTCATTTGTGACGTCCGTCACATAGGCGTTGAAGGTGGCGTCGTTGGCCGTGGAACCGAAGAAGGTCATCACGCAGTCCATGACGACGACCATGACCGCCGCGGTCGAGACGGCATTCAGCGCCGGGAACCAGGCGGCGGCGGTCTGCACGCTGATGAACCCGAAAACCGCCGTGGAAAAGCCCCAGACGATATATCCGGTGCAGATGAACACCTTGCGCTTCCCGGCCCTGTCGGAAAGCGACCCCATAAGCAGGGTTGTCAGCGTCGCTACGACGGCGCTCGCCGCAACCATGGCCGCAATGTACCCGGGATCGGTCGAAATCGTATTGTAAAGGAAAACGTTGAAATACATGTTTTCGATCGTCCACGCAAACTGGCCCATGAGGCCCAGAAGGAGAAACGACGCCCATAATCTTTTTGAGAGTTTTTCCATTCCCACCGCTCCTTTGTGAGGGATGTCGTATGTTTTGTCATCATGCTGTGATACTGGCTTTGAGAAGCTTCGGCCCGAACCGGCCGCTATTTATTATTATAACGGTTTTCCATGAAAGATCAATTTCAGAAAAGGCGTCGTTTTTCAGCATGCTTTACTGCAAACGCTGTCACATGTTCTGCCGCATGGCGGGTTCGGCCACCGCATTTGTTTATCGTTTTTTTCAGCGGGCCGCTTTTTTACGGAAGTGGTCCTGCTGCTGCGTCAGAGATCCTCGCCGCTGCGGCTGAGCAAACGGCCGATCTTGAGGCCGATGCTGATGCGGCTCTGCTCTTCGATGAGACCGATATCCGCATTTATCAGGCTGCGGATCTTGTTCAGCCGGTACTTCAATGTGTTTTCATGGATGAAGAGCGCCTTTGCGGTGGACGCCAGGTGTGCATTGTGGTCGATGTAGGACTCCAGCGTCTGCATCAGCGTTGTTTTGTTGCTCCGGTCGTAATCGAGCAGCGCCGAAAAAAGATCGTGATAGTAGGAGCGCAGAACATCGCCGTCCTCTATGGCGAGCAGCAGCGTGTATACGTCGATGTTCTCGAAGAAAACGACGGCTCCGAGTTCGTCGAAGCGCTGCGCGCGGACGACCTGCAGCGCGGTATGGTAACCGCCGGGGATCTCCCGCACCGTATGGCAAGGTCTGCCTACGCCGATCTGCAGGCGATAGCCGGGGTGACGGTTCTGCATGAATTCGGCGACCGAAAGAAGAAATTCCCGGAGGCGCCCATGGTTTCCTCCGGACTTCAGAATAGCGACGACATTGTCGCCAAGGCGCGTGATCAGCGCCTGCCGGCGTTCGCGCTCAAATGCGTTCCGGACCAGATCGACCAGATAGGCGCGCACTTCCGCGCGGTCCCGCGCCGGCGGCTCGGGACCCTCCTCGAGCGTGAATACGATCACGAGATAGCCCGGCGCATCCTCGAAACCGTATTTTGCGAGCAGAAAGCGCGTATTCTCCGTAAGCGGGTCCTGCCCGAAAAGCAGGTTGTCGGCCAGCGTGTTGGTGGACTCGTATTCCATGGACTGGTCGATGATCGCGGTGCAGATATCCTTCGTAAATTCGACGAGTCTCGTTTCCCACGGCGTGACCATGAGCGGGAGTTTGAGTTCGTCCGCCGCGCGGACCGCTTCGTCCGGCACACGCGGGATATAGCGGCCCGTGTTGACGACAACGCCGGCGACGCGCTTCTCCGCGCAGTTCCGTATAAATTCCACGATCACCGGCGCAGGATCGCCGCTGATGTTGCTGCCCGTGATGATCACCAGTTCGTTGCCGGAAAGCCAGTTGAGCGTATTCAGGATGCTGTCCATCGCCTCGGCCACATATACCCAGCGGACGATGCGGTCCAGTCCGTCCGCCCCGCCGAGCACCTGGAGCTTCGGGGGAGGAAACAGCTTCAGAACATCTACGCAGCGAAAGCTCATCTTCTTGCTACTCCCGTATAAGGACGCGGACGCTGTCCGAACCAATGAACAGATTTGTTGCTTACGCACATATGCTTTTTGCCGGATTCATGTTATAAAGAAACATTCCCTGCATCGCGCGGCCGTGTTTTTGCCGTTTGGGCCGGTATCCGGCCCGGCCGACGGACCGCCGAACGCATCACATCGGACTTTTTCACTATAGACGATTCCGGTTTGAAAAGCAATATGCCGCGGCCGGAGCGGCGTCTGATCGGGGGGCTTTATGGAGCAAAACGAAAAGCGGAGGAAATCCGGTCCGCGCGGTCACATGTTGAACCGGCTGGACGTGTTCGTGCTTGCGTTCGGCGCGATGATCGGCTGGGCATGGGTCGTGCTTTCGGGCAAATGGATCGAGACGGCAGGGACGCTGGGCGCGATCCTTGCATTCGTGCTCGGCGGCGTACTCGTGCTCTTCGTCGGTCTCGTTTATGCCGAGCTCGCCGCCGCCATGCCCTCGACGCAGGGCGTGCTGCTCTTTTCAAAAACTGCGCTGGGCACAAACGCGGCGTTCGTCTGCACCTGGGCGATCGTACTCGGGTTTTTGTCCGTGATTGCGTTCGAGGCGGTTGCGCTCCCGTCCGTGATCACCTATCTCTTCCCCGGCTATCTGAAGGGGTATCTTTACAGCGTGGCAGGGTACGACGTCTACGCCACATGGCTGATCGTGGGAATCGGCGCGTCAGCGATCGTTGCGCTGATCAACTATATCGGCATCAAGTTCGCCGCCGTGCTGCAGACCGTGCTGACGGCGGTGATCCTGCTCATTGGCGTCCTGTTCCTCTCCGGCTCGGTTGCAAACGGTTCCGTGCAGAACATGGAACCGCTGTTTACCGGCGGACTGGGCGGCGTGCTGTCGGTCGCGGTGATGACGCCGTTTATGTACATCGGTTTTGACGTGATCCCGCAGGCGGCGGGGGAAATGGACATCCCGGCGCGCAGGATCGGCAAGATCCTGATCGCTTCCGTGCTGCTCGCTGTCGGCTGGTATGCGCTGATCATCGGGTGCGTAGGCGGCACGCTCTCCCTTTCCGAAATGACAGGCAGCGTCCTCCCGACGGCGGACGCCATGCAGTCGGCTTTCGGCGGCCGCGCGCTCATGGGCAAGCTCCTTGTCGTCGGCGGCGCGTCCGGCATCCTTACGAGCTGGAATGCGTTCTACATCGGCGCAAGCCGTCTGCTCTACGCCATGGCGAACGACGGTATGCTGCCCGCGTCGATCGGAACGCTGCATCCGCGCTTTCAGACGCCCCACCGCGCGATTCTGCTCATTGCGGCCGTAACGAGCATAACGCCGTTGCTTGGAAAGAACATGCTCACCTGGCTGTCCAACGCGGGCGGATTTGCGACCGTCGTCACCTATCTGATCGTGTCGGTTTCGTTTTTCGTGCTACGCAAGCGGCGGCCCGACCTGCCGCGGCCGTTCCGGATCCGGCACTGGCGGGTGGTCGGATACGGCGCCGTCGGGATGTGCGTATTCATGCTGATCCTGTACCTGCCGGGTACGCCGTCCGCGTTGAGCTGGCCGTACGAATGGCTGATCGTCGTCGCCTGGGCCGCGCTGGGCGTCGTTCTTCGCCTGCATGCAAAGCACGGCCGGCGAAAGCGCCCGGAGGACGGCGCCGCCGCGCGGGAGGCGGACTGAGGGGCTGGCCGGACGGCGACGCAGCATGTTCTTACCGCGCTGCACCATCGTT
>CAZIQO010000126.1:0-4171 GCA_964541465.1 uncultured Oscillospiraceae bacterium | reverse complement strand
CTTTGTGCTTAACCTGGTGTTGGTCGCGCTGTATATGAAGTTCGTGGGGTGGAAATATGAGTAAGCGGAAGCGCAGGAAGAAGATTTTCAAAACGACCGGGAATATCATACTGGCCGTCGTCTGCATTGTGATCTGTCTCGGTCCGCTTGTATGGTGCCTTTCGACCTCCTTTAAGCCCGACAACGAGATCCTGGCATATCCGCCCAAGCTGATCGCTTCGCAGGTTGTTCTGGATCAATACCGGGGGATCTGGAACGCGGGGTTCTGGAGCTATATGCGCAACAGCCTCTTCTATGCCGCCGTTACCATTCTTCTGGGCCTTGCGATGGGCATTGTGGCGGCATACGGTTTTGACCGGTTCCGGTTCCGCGGCCAAAAGGTCATGTTCTTCATGGTTGTCGCAAGTATTCCCATGTCGATCGGCAGTTCGTCGATCCTGATTCCCACCTACATGTATCTGGCAAAGCTGGGCATGGTGGACAAATGGTATACGCTGCCGATTCTTTATACGCTGTATAACCTGCCGATGGCCATATGGATTCTGAAGGGGTCCTTTGAAATGGTCCCGCGTTCGCTTGACGACGCGGCGCGGATCGACGGCTGCAATACCTTCGGCGTGCTGTGGCGCGTGGGGATCCCGCTGATCCGGCCCGGCATCGTCAGCGCCGCGATGTTCCTCTTCATTGGAGCGTGGAACGATTATCTGTCCGGTTCCGTGATGGTTACCTCGACGAAACTGAGGAACATTCAGTTCTCGATCTACAGTTACCTTGGCTTCTTCGGCAGAGAGTGGGGGAAGCTCACGGCGGCCGCGGCGATGGCGCTCGTTCCGATCATCCTGCTGTTTGTCGTACTGGGGCGGCACCTGATCTCCGGCCTGACAAACGGTTCGGTCAAATAGGGATTGAAAAAAGAGACAAGTTTCCTGCGACGGGAAATTTACGGAAAATATAAAAGGAGAACTGTTGTATGAACACAAGCATCCGACATCATGATGTTGTTATTCTCGGCGGCGGAACGGCCGGCACGATCGCAGCCATCGCCGCTGCGCGCAATGGGGCGGATACGCTTCTGATAGAGCGCTGCGGCTCGCTGGGCGGGATCAGCACGGGGGGAATGCTCAACTTTTACAACTCGTTTCACAGCTTTACGGGGGAGCGTGTCATCGGGGGGATTCCCTGGGAGATCGTTGAGAAACTGGTGGAAATGCATGCGACCCCCGGCCCGGCGACGGACTACAGCGGACTCACCGGGTCCCTCGTGATATACAATCAAAAACTGCTGGAACTGCTGCTCTTCGATCTGGTGGAGCGTTCCGGCGCAAAGATGCTGCTGCGGTCCTATCTTTTTGATGTGCTCCGTGACGGCGACCGCCTTCAGGGGGTGAGCGTGGTAAATAAATCCGGACGTATGATCGTTACGGGAGATGCGTTTGTGGATGCGACCGGCGATGCCGACGCTGTGGCGCTTGCCGGCGCGCCGTTCGAAAAAACAGAACGCGGGCGCACGCAGCCGGTCACGCTGGAAATCCGCGTCGGCGGGGTGAAAACGGAAAAGGTGCGGCAGTACATCTATGATCATCCGGAGCAGTTTGAACTCGAAATGATCGAGCCCAAGGAGATCTTTGAGCAGAAATATCTGGTCCAATGGTGCGTCGGGATTCCGTCTTTGCAGAAATACGACGAAGAGGGAAAACTGAAATATGGACTGACGCACAATCAGATATGGTTCAATACGCATGAGCCGGAAGCAAGCCGCGGGATATTTACCTTAAACGCTACGCGAGTTGCAGATGTCGACGGCACCGATGCGGACGATTTAACGCGGGCTGAAATTGACTCCAGGAAACAGATCCCCATCCTGCTGAACTATTTCCGTGGAAATATCCCGGGATTTGAGGACGCATATTTGCTCGACATGGCTTCGCAGATGGGCGTGCGGGAGACGCGCCGGATTCAGGGGGATTATACCATTACGCGCGAGGATGTGGTTGAAGGACGCGATCAGCCGGACAGCATCGCACGCGCGGTCTCGCAGATAGACATCCACGGAAGCAACGCGGACCGCGGGAAGTTCTTCTGGACGAAACTGGATAAATCCGAATTGGCGAAAAGGAAATTCAGTTATGCCATTCCTTACCGGGCGTTGCTGCCGCAGGGGCTGGAGAACGTGATTGTTGCGGGCCGCCCGATTTCCACAACGCGCGAAGCGCACGGATCGGTACGTTTCATGCCGCCCTGCATGGCCACCGGAGAAGCGGCAGGCGCGGCGGCCGCGCTGTGCGTCAAGGCAGGCTGCGGCTTCCGCGGGCTGGATATCGGCGCGCTGCAGGAGACGCTTCGCAAAGAAGGAGCGATCCTGTAATCCGGTTTCATCTGCGGCCTGCCCCGAAAAAGCAGTCGTTTTGCATCAGAAAAATCGATATTTCAGGCGCCCTCTGAGCCCGTTTCCCGGGCAAATTCGGCCGGCGTTTGGTAGAAAGCGGCGCTGTGCGGACGGAACTCGTTGCAGTCCTTCCGCCAGCGCTCTGTTTTGTCCCCGGCATCCGCCGGAGACAGAAATGCGTTCCCGCTCAGGCATTCATCCCGGTAACTGCCGTTAAAGGATTCGATGTGCGGATTGTCCGTCGGCGTGCCGGTATCCAGCTTGACTTTGCCGAACTGCGCCCTGGCGTCCGATGCCCGGGAAAGGAACGCAAGTCAGTTTCCAACCGCCTGATTGCTTCATATCGTTTGGCAGCATGTCGCCGTATTTGCTCTTTCAGCGGCGAAACGTCCGCTCCGCAATCCCGAATTTCCGGCACACATCGGCAACCGGCATCCCAAATCCCGCCTGCTTTAAGCGCGAAGAGGTGCAGGTCATCAATTTCACCCATCAGCGTATTCCCATGTTTTAAATGAATCTTAGATCAATCGGCAGGGAATGAAATGTTACCTCATTTCTCTGCCCATATGACGGCATATTGCATCGAAAGTTTTCTCGCTGAGGTCATGCTCCACCTTGCAGGCATCCTCACGGGCGGTCTTTTCATCCACCCCCAGCCTTATAAAGAACTCGCTCAGCAGTTTGTGGCGCTTCCAGATGCGGGAGGCGACTTCCATTCCCAAATCGGTCAGCGTGATGAGACCGTCCCTGCCCCTTGTAATATATCCGTTTTCCCGCAAACGCTTTGTCGTATAGGTGACGCTTGGCTTGGTCACGCCCAGTGCCTCGGCGATATCGACGGAACGAATATAACCGTGCTTCTCCTTCATCATCAGCATCGCTTCCAGATAGTCCTCCGACGCTCTCAGTATTTTCATTGCATTCTGACCGGCTTTCGTTTGATGTCGATTAGAGGTTAACATACTCTAACAAAAGAATCAAGATAATCAAAAATTCTATTGACAAACTCAGTTAGATGCATTAAACTGTAGCCGGTTAGAGAAGTCTAACCAATAATTTGAACCGTTGGTTAGATCACTCTAATTGCAACCGCATGAAGGAGGACAGCATGATGCCGCTCACACTGGCAGCCGTCGGCGAAGAAAACATGATCAGAAGGGTCGGCGGAAAAGCCGATGTAAAAAAGCACCTGGAAGATCTAGGCTTTGTCGCCGGCGGCAACGTCACGGTCATTGCCATGATCGGCGGCAATGTCATCGTCAATATCAAGGAATCCCGCATTGCCGTCAGCAAAGAGATGGCAGGCAAAATCATGATATAGCGATAAAGGAAGGAGAGGAACGATTGATGAAGACGCTGAGAAACGCAAAAATCGGCGAAACGGCAAAAGTGACGAAACTCCACGGCGAGGGGGCGGTCAAGCGCCGTATTATGGACATGGGCATTACCAAGGGGATCGAGGTGTACGTCCGCAAGGTTGCTCCGCTCGGCGATCCGGTGGAGGTGACGGTGCGCGGCTACGAGCTCTCCATCCGCAAGGGAGACGCGGAAATGATTGAGATCGAATAACTTTGCGGGCGGTGTCCCTGTTTTTATGCCAAGCAGTTAAATTACTCTAACCAGGAAAGGAAGGGAAAATGGAAGTGGAGATCAAAATCGCCCTTGCGGGCAACCCGAACAGCGGCAAAACGACCTTGTTCAACGCTTTGACCGGTTCCAATCAGTTCGTCGGGAACTGGCCGGGCGTCACGGTGGAGAAAAAGGAGGGCCGACTCAAAAATCATA
>CAZIQO010000125.1:0-4203 GCA_964541465.1 uncultured Oscillospiraceae bacterium | reverse complement strand
AAGTTTGAAAAGGTGTTCTATCAGCATCAGAAGCCTGTTGAGAAGGAAACCGTACAGCCGGAGATCGTTCAGCCTGCGGCAGCCACAAACGATGTGGCAAAGGTACTCGAACTGCTGAACAAATCGCCGGAGCTAACCTCCCAACTGCTTCAGCTTTTGGGTGGTATGGGAACACAAGGGACTGTATGCGCCGCAAGTGCCAATTAGCAAGAAATTAGCCCGAAAAAACGAGCAATTAGCAAAACGGGCTGAATAATTAGCAAAACCCCGCCTCTGCAATCTGGCGATTAGCAAGCGGGAGATTACATAAGGAGCAAAAAAGATGCTCATGGCGAGCGTACTGATTAGCAAATCGGACAGCCGAATGAGAAATGCGGGGACGAAAAAAGCCCCAATTATGGGGCTTTGTGGCGTTCCCGGGGCGACTCGAACGCCCGGCCTACCGCTTAGGAGGCGGTCGCTCTATCCGACTGAGCTACGGGAACACGGACTTTGGGGAGTGGCTCAAGGCGAGTGTACGTCCTCCGCCTTAGGAGGCGAACGCTCTATCCTGCTGAGCTACGGGGACACGGTTTTTCGCGGCTTTCAGCGCGTGCGTACGGCAGGTCCGCCGCCGGCGCGCCGCGCGAAAGTGATTATACCGAAGCGGCCGCGTGTTTGTCAACCAGCGCGGAAACGAAATCCGCCGCGCGCTTTGCAACCTGCTCCCGTTCCGGCCCGTAGGTACAGCCGTGCGGCGACTCTTCAAAAAACGCGTATTCGGCGTGCGGCACGTTGACCGCGCGCTTTTTGAAGATCCGGATGCTCGCCGGGTCGACCTTGTCGTCATACTTTGCGGAAACGATCAGCGTCGGGCAGTCGATGCGGGAAAGGTTCTTCTTGAGTCGTCTGCACAGCCGGGTCAGGTCGTTGAGCTTTTTTGTGGAAAACCCGTCGTACATCTGCGCGTACGGATTCCTGCGCCAGGACGGCTTGCCGTCCTTGTCCGGCGGGTAGGCCACGACCGGCAGGATCGGGCTGATCAGGCGCGTCAGCCGCAGGAACCGCTGCATCCTGATCGGCGTGCAGATCAGGACGAGACCGTCGAGGTGCGTTTCCTCGGCGAGCAGGCCGGACAGGATGCCGCCGAGCGACAGCCCGAGCGCATAGATCTGGTCGCACCCCTCGTTTTTGAGCCGGGCGTACGCGTCCCGGATGCACTGCATCCACTGCGCGTCCGTCGAAGCGTTGAGCGCGCGCACGGTTTCGCCGTGGCCGGGGAGCGTCGGGGAGACGACCGTATACCCCTTTTCGATCAACGCGTCCGCCACCACGCGGATGTTCGCGGGCGTTCCGCCGATGCCGTGGAGCGTAATGCAGCCGACACGGCCGCCCTTTCGAAACAGCGGCTTCGACAGATCGTCGTCAAACGCGGGACGGCTGTCGTAAACGCTCTTGTCCGGCAGGTATTCCCGCATCGCCTTCCAGAACGACGGCATATCGAGTCTCCCCTCCCAAAAACGGACCGGTCCGGTTTACAGTAATTTTCTCGTCTGCCGGTAAACGTCGCCCGATCCGACCGTTACGACCAGATCGTCCGGCTGCGCGTGGTTGTCGAGATAGATCCGGATCTCCTCGAACGTCGGCAGATACACGGCGTTGTGCGACGTTTCGTTGATCGCCGCGACCATGTCGCGCGCGTGCACGGCGCCCGTGTCCTTTTCCCTGCCCGGATAGATATCCGGCACGAGCACCTCGTCGGCATCCGCAAAGCAGGTGACGTCGCGGCAGAACAGCGTCCGCGCGCGGGTGTAGCTGTTGCATTGGAACACGCAGAACAGCCGCCTGTGCGGCACGCGCTTGGCCGCGTCGAGCGTGGCGCGGATTTCGTTGGGATGATGGCCGTAATCGTGAAACACCTTCACGCCGTTGCGCTCGCCGTAGTATTCAAACCTGCGCTTCGTGTTGCGGAAGCGCCCCAGCGCGTCGGCGCACACGGGAAACGAAACGCCCAGCAGGTCCGCCACGGCGACGGCGCCGAGCGAGTTGACGATGCTGTGCATGCCGGGAACGAACAGCCGCACGCGCCCGAGCGGTTCTCCGCGCCGCACCACGCCGAACGACGCGTTCCCGAATTCGTCGAACATGATGTTCGACGCGGTGAAATCGCCGCCCGTCAGCCCGTAGGTAACCACCCGGCGCGAAAAATGCTTCGCGATGTCCCTTACGCGCGGATCGTCCACGCACGCGACGAACACGCCGTCCTTCGGCAGCAGCGCAAGGAATTTCTCGTAGGCGGATACGATCTGATCGATATTCTTATAATAGTCGAGGTGGTCGTCGTCGATGTTGTTGATCAGCGCGATCGTCGGATGGAGCGTCAAAAAACTTTCGACGTATTCGCAGGCTTCTGTCACGAACAGGTTCCGTCTGCCCACGCGCACGCCGCCGCCGAGAAATTCAACGAAGCCGCCCACATGGATCGTGGCGTCCGTTCCGGCGAGTTCGTTGATGATGGCCAGCATGGACGTGATCGTCGTTTTGCCGTGACAGCCCGCAATGGCGACGACCGCCGGAAACCGCTCGGAGATCTGCCCGAGCGCCACGCTCCGCTCCAGTTCCGGAATTCCCTTCTCCCGCGCCATGACGCGCTCGGGATTATCGGGCTTGATCGCGGCGGAATAGATCACGAGCTCCGCGTCGTCGAGATACTCGCCCGTGTGCCCGATCGAATACCGGACGCCTTCGCGGTCGAGAGAGTCCGTAAACTGCGTCCGTTCCCGGTCGGAACCGGTCACGATGTGTCCCTGGGATTTGAGGATCAGCGCCAGCCCGTTCATGCTGCAGCCGCCGATGCCGATGAGGTGAATCCGTTTTGCGTCGTCGATATGTGCCATGCCGCCACTCCATACCAATAAAAATCAAAATCAATTTATTATACGCTCAATCTGCGCATTTGCGCAACGTTCGACACGGCACATATTTTACCGTGCGGCCGTTCGTTTGCAACGTCTGCCTTTCGGTTATGCTAATCTTCGGCGGTATCCGCCAAATTGAAACGAAAGGAGCAACCATCATGTCTTTTGGTGACGAGCAGACCAGGATTCCCTCCGATCCGTCCAAGCAGCGGACGAAGCAGAAGGACCCGCAGAAGGATCCGCAGAAAGGCCGGCAGCAGGAAAACGAATACCAGTTCTGAGGAGGGCGTTCGCCGATGCTGCGGCGCAGAGAGGAACGCCTCGCCCCGGTCGCCGGCGCGCTGAGTGAACCGAGCGCGGACGGCGTTAGTTCGGACGTGCCCGGCAGCGATACGGGCCGTGCGGCGGACGGCTCGCGGCCGACGCAGGACGCGGACGATCTGTAACGGGAAACGGCTTCGGGCGCGCCGGTATCGGCGCGCCCGGAGCCGTCAGGCTGTCAAAAAAATCCTTTTTGCAGGGGTTTCGCCCCTGCACCCCACCCAATGGATACATCCATTTGGAATTCCTGACCCTGCAAGTGTCCTTTGCGAAAATGGATTCTTAGGGCCGTTGCGGCCCGAAACGGTGGTTTGAAGGCGGAGCCCTCCAACGTCCTCTTTTATCGACAAGCCGGCGGCTTCCTCCGGCAAACGCTTCCCCGATGATCCGCGCTTCGGGAAAAGCCGCCGTAGTTCTCTCCCCGCGCGGCCAGAGCGCGATCAATCGGACGGCCGGTCGCTTTGCGCCGCCGAACGGGCGGATTCGTCCGCCTGTTCACAGGAAGCGCACGGCGCAGAAACGGCTTTGTGTTTCCCCCTTGACAGGCGGCCGAGGGCGCCGAACAGCCGCATGAGACCCATTGCGGCGAATATCATCAAAAACGGCATGGCAAGATAACGGTATCTGGTCTGAATCTCAATCAGCAGATGCACGCCCATCCAGCCGAGCACGATCCACAGAATCAAATCGCTTCCGCCGCTTTTGCGTCTGCGAAGGAAAACGCCGATCCAGGCGAACAGAAACACCGCCGCAACGTAGAAAAAGTCCATCAATTTGTACGCCGTCAGGAATCGGTCAAGAAGCGCCAGCTGTTCGTCCCGCACCGCAGACTCCGCGCCGGCGGCTTGTTCCTCCCCGGCCTGCGCCGAAAGGCCGGTGGTCGCCCAGGAGAAGCTGTTGTCCTTCACCATCCAGGCCCGCAGGATCTTCGTATCGAACAGCCCCCACAGATCGTCCTGCTGCAGGCGCTCGCGAATCACCGAGA
>CAZIQO010000124.1:0-4207 GCA_964541465.1 uncultured Oscillospiraceae bacterium | reverse complement strand
ACCACACGTTCCTGAATATCTCCATGCCGGCCATGAAGTGCACGATGGACCCGATCTTCGACATCCCGTACTGCACGGTGGTCGCCACGATGTGCCGGAACGGTACGGATTTCGGCATCCGCGTAGCGGGCCTCGGCAAGGACGCGTGGTTTACAGGAACCGCGGAGTATGTCAGAGGTCTCTATTTCCCCGGCTACGAGGAAAAGGACGCCGCGCGCGACCTGGGCGATTCGTGCATCACGGAGACGGGCGGCATCGGCGGCTTCTGCATGGCGGCCGCGCCGGCGATCGTTCAGTTCGTCGGCGGGCAGGTCTCGGACGCGATCAACTACTCCACAAGGATGTACGAGATCACCGTGGGCGAGGGACAGGCGTACAAGATCCCCGCGCTCAACTTCCGCGGCAGCGCGACGGGTATCGATATCCGGAAGGTGATCGAGACGGGCATCCGCCCGATCATCAACACGGGCATCGCGCACAAGGACCCCGGCGTGGGGCAGGTGGGCGCGGGCCTCGTCAATCCGCCGGAGGAGTGCTTCAAGAAGGCGCTCGAAGCCTGTGCGAAAGCCTGGGCGTAACCGGTTCGTGCGATTCTCCCCGGCGGGGGGAGGTAACATACAAAACCAAATTCAGCATAGGAGGCTAACACAATGAGCAAATGGTCTGATATTAAGATGTACGATCTTACGATCCCGATCGGCGTCTGCACGCCCCCGTGGCCAACCTACGAGCCGCTGCAGATGAAGTTCTTCAAGCGCCTCGCGCCCAACGGCGCCAACGGCCAGCTGCTGACGCACTCCAACCACGTCGGCACGCACCTTGACGGTCCGATGCATTTCGACACCGCAGGCCGCGACATCGCGTCCCTCGAGCTGACCAAGCTCTGCGCGCCGGGCGTTGTGGTCGATCTTTCCGATCAGGCGGAGGACTTCGGCATCTATCATCCGGAGGATATCGAAAAGCGCGCCAAGGTCAAGGAAGGCGACGTGCTCATCATCAACACCGGCTACCATATCTACGGCTGGGATTCCCCGAAAGCCGACGAGCGCCGCTACATGCTGCGTCACCCCGGCCCATCGCTGGATTTCATCCAGTGGGTGCGCGATAAGAAGATCCGCTGGATCGGCGTGGACTGCGGCAGCGCGGATCACCCGATGAACACGAAGATCCGCGACTGGGAGCCCATGGAGGCCGCCAAGTGCGACGCGCTCTTCCAGAAGAAGTACGGCAAGACCCTCAACGAGGTCTATCCTTGGCCGGAGCACTATCAGGCCATGCATATCGAGCTCTTCTGCAAGCCCTATGAGGCGATTCACGCCGAGTGCGTGGGCGGCGACATCGAGAAGCTCTCCAACAAGCGCTGCGTCATCGGCATCTTCCCGTGGAAGCTCGTCGAAGGCGAAAGCTGCATCTCCAGAATCGTTGCGTTCGACGGTTTTGAGGATGTATAATTAAGCGTTTCCCGGCGGGCGGAGCGCTCCGCCCGCCGGAGAGTATGGTCAAGGGGAGGCGTATCGTGTGAATCAGTTCCTTGCGATTCTGGCCGTCGCGGCGATGGCTGCGGTTTTTCTGCTCATTTCCTACCATCGCAAAAGTGCACTGCATCCGGCGTGCGACCGGTTTGCAAAGCGCTACTGCGAGCTTGCGGACGGATTTCTGGACGATCTGGACTGCACGGCGAGTCTGAACGTGGAGGTTCTCGACGGCGGGGCGCTCCGCATGCGGCCGATCGAGGAGCAGCCTGCTGCGCTGCGGCCGGTGCTCGAAAAACCGGTTAACGACGACGTGATCGCAATCATGCGGGATCTGTACATGCTGCGCGACGACATCCAGGCGCGCGCAAGCAACGGAAGCATGTCCAAAAATCATTACAATGCCATTCTCAATCAGCTTTACGTCTCCGTAGACACATTCCTTGCCATCATTCAGAACCCGGATAAAACGTTCTCCCCAAAAGATCTGGAGCAGTTCCATTATTTTCTGCAGAAGCAGAGGCATATCCGCAATATTACGCTTCCTGCGATCGTATCGAAGACGTGCAGGGAAGAAATCGCGGCTTCATAAACCGACGCGGAAAGGTCATTAAATTAGGAGGGTTGCAGACGATAAACGGCCGCGGCGCCGCGGATTTTACGCCGCGCAGGGCGGCGACAACGGCGTGTTTCGAAGAGGAACACGCGCCGCCGCGCGGCGGCTTGCCGGAAGATATATTCCCGCGTTTTGTGAAAAGAACGCAAATAACGCATGACAAACTGTTCCGTCAGGTGTACAATAGTAACATTGAAACAGCAGAGTAATCCATAACAGCCAGATTCCGAATCATCTTAAAGAACAAGCACATTGAGAAATAAAAACCACCTATGTTGGGCAGGCAGGGCGCATGGATTTCGTGCCTGCGAATAAATATTTATCGGTATCACGAAGCGAAAAGCTCCTGATATAACTGGAGAAATGGAGACCACATTCATCTAAAACATGAGGAGGTAATTCAATGGAAAAGAAAGTCGAAGGCGTATACGACGGCTTTAAAGAGCTTGGAACGGGCAAAATGATCGTTCTGGGCCTCCAGCACGTATTCGCCATGTTCGGTTTCACGGTTCTCGTGCCGCTGCTGACCGGCCTGTCCGTATCCGTCACCTTGTTCTGCGCAGGCCTTGCGACGATCTGGTTCTTCTTCATCACAAAACGGAAGGTGCCGATCTTCCTGGGATCCTCGTTCGCATTCCTTGTTGCGTTCGGCACGGTTGCCCCGCTGATTGGGGAGAGTGCGAATATGGAGATGCTGCCGTATGCAACCCTGGGCGTGGTGTTCGCCGGCTCGATCTATGTGGTGCTGGCGATTCTGTTCGGCATCTTCGGGCCCAAGAGGGTCATGAAGCTCTTCCCGCCCGTCGTCACCGGACCGATCATCGTCCTGATCGGCCTGATCCTGGCGCCTACCGCCATCAGCAGCGCATCCGCGAACTGGATTCTTGCCATCATCGCCATCGCCATTATCATCTGTGTAAACCTGTTTGGCAAGGGTATGATCAAGATCCTGCCGATCCTCATTGGTATCTTCGGTGCCTATATCGTCGGCGTGATCGTATCCGTTCTGTCGGGCAACGCGCTCTTCGGGCTGAGCTGGGTCGACTTCTCCGGGCTTGCGGGCGCGCATCTGTTCAAGGTTCCGCCGTTCATGGATTATTCGCCGATGCGGTTCATCTTCGGACTGCAGAAGTTTGATCCAACCATCGGCTGGCCTGCCGTGGTCACGTTCATCGTCGTCGCCGTTGCGGCAATGGTCGAGCATATCGGCGATATCTGCGCCATCGGCGCGACCTGCGGCAAGAACTTCATCGCGGATCCCGGCCTGACCCGTACGCTGCTCGGCGACGGCATCGGCACTTCGCTGGCCGGCTTCCTCGGCGGCCCGGCGAACACGACCTACTCCGAGAACACCGGCGTGGTTGCGCTGACCAAGGTGTATGACCCGAAGGTCATGTTCATCGCTGCATGCTTCGCGATCATCTTCTCGTTCATCAATGTGATTGATGCCTTCATCAACACGATCCCGTGGTCGATCATCGGCGGCGTGTCGGTCGTGCTCTACGGCATGATCTCCGCCACGGGCATTCGCACGATCGTTGAGAATAAGGTTGACTTCAAGAACATGCGCAATATTCTGGTTGCCGCGCTGATTCTTGTCTGCGGCCTTGGATTCAACTCCTACAACCTCGTGATCGGTCAGCTCTCGTTCGGCGGCCTGGCGGTTGCGGCGATTGTCGGCGTTGTCGTCAACGCGATCCTGCCCGGCAAGGACTACGAGTTCAAAGAGGAGATCGATTAACGATCCATCGTTTCCACTGCTGAAACACTCCATTTCTCATGCAAAGGAGGGCGGCGCCCGGCGCCGTCCTTCTTTTGTGTCCATATGGTTGTCCGCAGACGGAACGTCAGATACCGATCTGCGCCTCCAGTTCGACGATCTGCGCCTCCAACTCCGCGATGCGCTCCTCCGGCGTCAGCACGGGCTCACCGCCGCGCGTGAACACGCCGTCCGCATACGCGTCCCCGATCGCGACCGGCCGGTCGCCGAGCGCGACGCCCTCCATGCCCTCCGGCAGCGGGCCGACGAGTACGTTCGTTACAACGCCGTTTTCGATACTAGCGTAATTCATACCGCCTTCTCCTTACGCCGCGCGGTGGTTCCGAATGACCACGATGC
>CAZIQO010000123.1:0-4537 GCA_964541465.1 uncultured Oscillospiraceae bacterium | reverse complement strand
TGCACATGGGCATCATCCAGCCCATCGGGATCATGGCGGGGAAGTTGAACGGCGCGATGCCCGCGAATACCCCGACCGGCTCGCGGTAGAGCGTGGAGTCGAAGCCCTGCGTCACGTTCATGAGCGATTCGCCCATCATCAGCGACGGCGCGCCGATGGCCACTTCCACCGGCTCCTTCACCTTGAGCAGGTCGCCCCGCGCTTCGTCCCAGTTCTTTCCGTTCTCGCGGCAGAGGCCGTAGGTCAGTTCGTCCAGATGCGCGATCAGCAGTTCGCGGAAGCGGTAGAGCACCTCCACGCGCTTGGGGCACGGGGTGTTCGCCCAGCCGGGGAACGCCGCCTTCGCCGCCGCGACGGCCGCGGAGACCTCGCCTGCGGTGCAGCAGGGCGTTTCGGCAATGATTTCGCCGATGCTCGGGTCGTAAATCGGCATGTAGCGCTCCGCGGCGCTTTCGACGTGCCGTCCGTCGATGTAGGGACTTAACCGTTCGATGCTCATATTGCCGGTTCCTCCTGAATGATTCGATTATCCGAGCGACCGATTTTTGCGCGCGATCACGCGCAGAGCCGCCTGTTCGATGTTTGCAGCGCGCAGGCCGAACCGGTCCATGAGGCAGTCCTGCGGTCCCACTTCGCCGAAACGGTCCCGCACGCCGATGCGCTCCATCGGCACGGGGCAGTGCTCGCCGAGCGTTTCGGCAACCGCGCTGCCCAGACCGCCGATGACGTTGTGATTTTCGGCGGTGACCACGCAGCCGGTCGTTTCCGCGCTTTCGATCACGCAGTCGACGTCGATCGGCTTGATCGTAAACAGGTCGACCACGCGCGCTTCGATTCCCTGCCGCGCGAGCGCTTCCGCGGCTTTGAGCGCTTCCGCTACGAGAATGCCGGAGGCGAGCAGGGCAACGTCCGGACCATCGCGCAGCACCTTGGCCTTGCCGGGCGTAAAGGTTTCGCCCTCTTCGTAGATTTTGACGACCTTCCTTCGCGGCATGCGGACGTAGTCCACGCCGTACTCCCCGGCGATGAGCGGGATGAGCGCCTTCATCGCCGTGTTGTCGGCCGGCTCGAAAAGCCGGATGCCGGGCACGCTGCGAAGCGCGCCGAAATCCTCGAACGCCATATGCGTGCCGCCGTTGTTCGCGGCGCTCACGCCCGCGTCGCCGCCGATGATCTTGACGTTCAGCCCCGCATACGCGCAGGAGATGAAGATCTGGTCGAGGATCCGCCGGGAGGCGAACGTCGCGAACGAGTGGACGAACGGGATAAACCCTGTCACGGACAGCCCGGCCGCCATGGAGCAGGCGTTGGCCTCCAGAATGCCGAGGTCGAACGCGCGGTCGGGGAACCGCGCCCGGAATCGCCCGGTGCCCATGGAGTTGGAGAGGTCGCAGTCGATGACGAGCACCTTCGGGTCGCGTTCGGCCGCGAGGATCAGCGCGTCGCAGTATGCGTCGCGCATGTCCTGTTTATCGATCGGCAGTTCGTACGTCCGGTTTTTCATATGCGCTCCCCCGCGGGATACACGCCCGCCGCAAGGCGCCGCTCGATCTCCGCGACCGCTTCGTCCGCCATCGCTTCGTCGATCACCATATAATGATTGAACACCGCGCGTTCGGCAAAGCAGCAGCCGACGCCCTTCACCGTATCCAGCGCGATCATGTGCGGAATGTCCCGGTTTTGGTCCGACCTTGCGGCGAAAATGGCGTCCCCGATCGCCGCGTAATCCCAGCCGCAGATGCGGACGGCGCTCCACCCGAACGAGCGGAACTTCTCCACAGGATCGCGGACGGAGCAGATGTCCTCCAGATAACCGTCGAGCTGGCGCTTGTTCTCGTCCACAAACGCGATCAGATGGCCCAGCTTTCGGTGTGCGGCGCAGGCGGCGGCCTCCCAGACCTGTCCCTCCTGCAGCTCGCCGTCGCCGAGGATGCAGAATACGTCGTTCTCCCTTTTCTGCAGCCTGAGCCCGAACGCGATGCCCGCCGCTGCGGAAAGTCCCTGCCCGAGCGAGCCGGTGGTCATGTCGATGCCCGGCGTTCTGAGCCGGTCGCAGTGGCTCGGCAGGCGCGTGCCGGGGCGGTTTACCGTGTCCAGCCACGCCATCGGGAAGTATCCTTTGAGCGCAAGCACGGCGTACAGCGCCGGGCCGCAGTGCCCCTTGCTGAGCACAAGGTAATCGCGGTCCGCCCAGTCCGGCTCGGACGGGCGGATGCGCATTGCGCCGCCGTAGAGCACGGCGAGCACGTCCGCAATGGACATGCTGCCGCCGATATGGCCGAAGCCGGCCTTCTGCAGGGAGCGGATGGTCTGAATGCGGATATCCGCGCTCAGCCGCCTGTAGTCCGCCGCGCTTGTCATGGCCGTCGCCCCTTTTTCAAAAAAATCAAATCGTATCATCAATGGTTGAATGAAATGCCCGCGCAGAGGCGGCGTACGGAATGGGATACCGCCTCACGTCTTTATCATATCGGCGCGTGGCAGCCCGCGCAATGCGTTATTTGATATGGCGTTGCATAATACGCAATATTGAATATAGTATTTTGGATTGCTTGCACGCTGCGCAACTCGACCAGCGGCGCATGGGGATGGAACCCGCATGCAAAAGATGAGGGGATCAACATGCAGTTCAGTGATGCGGATACGCTTTGCGCCGTTTTAGCGCTGCCCGCCGATACGCCGACCGCGCCGCGCAATACTTGACCGCTCAGCGGTCGAACAGCTGCTTCGTGAGGTCGGATTTTGGCAAGCGCACCCGCCGGCGCGCACGGTTCCACCTGCCGCAGCGCCGCGCCGGGCCGGCCGCTTTGCATGCCGGTTTCGCCTTACTTCGTCCGGCGTTTATCGAGCGATAAGGATACCGTTTTCTTCCTGCCTTTGGGCGGACGGTTTTTCCGGGCGTGCGCGGCGGCCTTTCTGCCGCGCTGCAGCGATGGATACCGCCACCAGAAGAGCCAGCGGCGCATCCGCGGAAGCCGCGCGCTCAGCTCGGCCGAACATGCCGCCACAAAGACCACGGCTTCCTCGCGTTCCTGCTTTGTGCAGGTCTTCCCGGAGAAGCGCGCGCGCTGCGCCAGATCCAGAAGGTTCAGAAGCCGCCCGCGATCGATCCAGGGAAGGCGCTTTGCAACGTTAAACGCATATTCTTCCGGCCTTTGCAGCGGCTGCATCGGCGCGCATCCGGCGAAGCGCAGCATATCCAGCATCAGCCGGCAGACGGCGAGTACGGCCGCGTTCAGATCCCGCTGAAAGCACTGCCGCCTGCGGCGCTCCAGCACGGTCTTCCGCCATCCGAACGCGCCGAGCAGCAGCCCGGCTGCGAGCGCAAGCACGGACAGCGGCCACAGGCGCGGACGGACGGATGCCGAGCCCTCGGAACCGGAGTCTTCCCCGGCGTTATCGCCATCGTCAGCGGAGGCGCCGCCGTCGTCCGAATCGTCCTGTTCTCCGGGGCCGGGCGTCGGGGTGCTCTCCGACGAGGTCTGCCCGTCCTCGGTCTCCGCCGTGGGCGTCGCGTCCGGATCTGCGGTTTCGCCGGATTCCGTGAGGGGCGTTTCCTCCGCCGTCGGCGTAGCCGCCGACTCCGCGGTGGGTTCCACAGTGGGTTCCACAGTGGGTTCCGGCGTGGGTTCCGCGGTGGGTTCCGGCGTGGGGGTCTCGGCTTCCCCGGTTTCATCCGAATCGCCGTCCGGCGTTGAAGAGATGCTGCCGCTGGCGCTCGCGGTCATCTCCATGGGAATCCACGCAAGCTGCACCGGGTCGAACACTTCCACCCAGGCGTGCGCATGCGTGTCCTCAATATCGATATAGCCGTCCGCGTCGGGTTCCTTTTCGTAGTCGGAGCGGATGAGGATATAACCCTCCGCATAGCGCGCCGGGATTCCGAGCGCGCGCAGGAGCACCGTGGCGGCCGTTGCAAAATGCACGCAGTACCCCTCGCGGCTTTCCTCCAGAAAATAGGTGGTGAAATCCACGTCCGACGGAATATCGGGCGGCGAATAGGAATAGGAGCAGCGCTTGACCAGAAGCGTATACAGATCGCGGCAGGTTTCATACAAATCCAGCGTGCCGTTTTCATCATACAGCGTCAGGCCGTACGTTTCGCAGAGCTGTTCCGCCGCCTGCTGCGTATCCGTTGGAAGCGTGGCGTAGGTTGCAAAGATGTAGTCGATATAGGCCTGCGCGGCGGTCTGCACCTCCTGCGCGCCGGAACCCGAGGCGCCGGACAATCCCATCGCGCTGCCCGCCGCGGCAAGATACGCACTCTTCAGCGCCGCGGCGTCCGTTCCCGCATCCGTGAGCGGAATGGTGGAGAGCGTCGCTTCGCAGGGCAGCGCTTCGAGCGTGTACGCGTCGTCGTCGGCCGTATCGGAAAAGCACAGCGCGGTATCTTCCAGGCTGACCGCGCCCGGGATTTCATCCGCCTCCGTGACGAGTCCGTTCGGCGCCCAGATGGAGGACGCGGCGGCCGCAATATTCTGTACGGAGAGGGTATACGACGAATATGACACCGAACCGACCGATGCGGAGGCGGCGC
>CAZIQO010000122.1:0-4666 GCA_964541465.1 uncultured Oscillospiraceae bacterium | reverse complement strand
CCGTTTTCGTCTGCCAAAGAAATTCTTTTGCAGGGGTTTTACCCCTGCACCCCACTCAAGGGACACATCCCTTGAGAATCCCTGACCGCGCCAGCGCCCTGTTCCAGGGCGCTGGCGCGAATGGGTCCTTTGGGCCGTTGCGGCCCTAAACGGTGGTTTGGAGGCAAAGCCTCCAACGGTCCCCCTTGATCGACAAGCCGAACGGCGCTTGAACAAAGGGCCGTTTTTTTGCGCTTGACGGAACAAAAGAAAAGAATTATTATATAAGCAAATGTTTATATAAGGGTCGGCTTATGGAATATCGGGAAGACGCCGCGCTGTGCGGCGGGAATCATATCGACGCGGCGCGCGAGCAGCGGATTCTCGCTTCGATCCCCGGCGAGGACGAGGCGGTGGACGCGGCCGCGCTGTTTGCGCATCTGTCGGATTCCACGCGCGTGCGTCTCCTGTCCATGCTGTCGGTATCCGAGATGTGCGTATGCGAAATGGCGGATATCCTGAAGATGAGCCAGCCGGCGGTGTCGCATCATCTCCGCATCCTGCGCCAGTGCGGGATCGTGCGCTTCCGCAAGCAGGGGCAGCGCGCGGTGTATTCGCTGGGAAAAAACGAGATGGCGGCCACGATCAGGCAGCTGCTGTCCGCCGTATGCGAACGCGCGGAGGGCACAAAATGAGCGAAGCGGACATCGGGGAATCAAACGCGGACCAGAACGGAAAATGCCGGTACTGCGGCATGGACCTTGCGCACTGCATCTGCGGGAAGACGCGCGGCGAATCGTGCGCGGTCGGCTGCGGGGACGACGGCTGCACGTTTGCGGCGTCGCACGCGTACGAAACCGAGCGCGAGCACGCGCTCGAGCGCAGGGAGATCCTTGTTCTCGCGGCCGGCGCGGCGCTGCTGGCGGCGAGCTTCTTTTTTGCGGGAACCGCGCAGATCGCGCTGCGGATCGCGTCATACCTGACCGCGGGCGGCGGCGTGCTGCTTAAAACGGTCAAGGGCGTCAGGCGGGGACGGTTCTTCGACGAAAACGCGCTCATGAGCATTGCGACCGTCGGCGCAATCTGCCTCGGGGACTTTGCCGAAGCCGCCGCGGTCATGGTGTTTTACGGCGTCGGGGAGGGGCTTCAGGAGGCGGCGGTGCGCAGGAGCCGCAAACGGATTTCCGACGCCGTGGCGCTGCATCCGGACCGGGCGCGCCGCGTGACGGACGGCTTGCAGGAAAGCGTTCCGCCGGAGGAGGTCGCCGTCGGGGAGACGATCCTCGTCAGGACCGGCGAACGCGTGCCGCTCGACGGGGAGGTGCTGGAGGGAAGCAGCCTTCTGGACGTGTCGATGCTCACGGGCGAGCCGCGTCCGGTCCGGGCCGCCCGGGGTGACGCGGTGTCCGCCGGCTCGGTCAGCACCACCGGACCGCTGACGGTCCGGGTGACGCGCCCGGCGGCGGAATCCTCCACGAGCCGGCTTTTAAAGGCCGTGGAGGACGCGATGCGGAGCAAGCCTTCGCTCGAGCGGTTCATCACGCGGTTTTCGCGCGTCTACACCCCGGCCATGATCGGCGCTGCCGCGCTGCTTGCGGTGCTGCCGCCGCTGCTTGGCGCGGGGGAATGGAGCGACTGGATCCGCCGCGCGCTGATCTTTCTCGTGATCTCCTGCCCCTGCGCGCTCGTGCTGAGCATCCCGCTGACGTTCTTTGCGGGACTTGCGGTCACGTCCCGGCTGGGGCTGCTCTTCAAGGGCGCGGATTCCCTGGAGCGCCTGCCGCGGGTCCGGGCGGCCGTGCTGGACAAAACCGGCACGCTGACCGAGGGCGAGTTTCAGGTGCAGCGCGTCGAGAGCGGGGCGATGGAGCCGGGCGAGCTGCTTTCGCTTGCCGCGGCGGCCGAGCGGGACAGTCTGCACCCCATTGCCGCGGCCATCGTCAAAGCGGACGCGGGCGGGCGAAGCGCGGGAAATACGACCGAGATCGCCGGCTGCGGCGTGACGGCGGACGTGGACGGAAAGCGCGTCGCGGTCGGCAACCGCGCGCTGATGGAGCGGGAAGGCGCGCTTCCGGACGCGGAGGACGGCGTGTTCGTGGCGGTCGGCGGGACCTATGCGGGCAGGATCGTCGTGGGCGACCGCGTGCGCGAGAGCGCGAAAGCAGCCGTAACCGCACTGAACCGGTCGGTCGGATATACGGCGATTCTGACCGGCGACGGCGCGGCCGCCGCGAACGAAGTCGGGGCGGCGCTCGGCGTAACGGAGGTGTTCGCCGCGCTGCAGCCGGCGGAAAAACTCAGCGCGATGCGGGAGATCCGCGCGCGCATCGGCGAAACGCTCTTCGTCGGCGACGGCATCAACGACGCGCCCGTGCTCGCGGGGGCGGATATCGGCGTGGCGGTCGGCCTCGGCGGGACCGATATGGCGGCCGAGGCGGCGGACGCGCTGCTGCTGACGCGGGACTTGACGTGCCTGCCGCGCGCGGTGGAAGCGTCGAAAAAGACCGTGCGCACCGCGAAGGGAAACATCGCCATCGCGCTGACGATCAAGGCCGCGGCGCTGACGCTCGGCGTGCTCGGGCTGGCCGGCATGTGGGCGGCTGTCGTGGCGGACGCGGGCGCGGCGCTGATCTGCGTGCTGCACACGCTGACGCTCTTTGGCAGGACGCGGGCAAAGGAATAGTTACATCCGGCTGGCGTGCGGCGAAACGCGGCCCGGTTCGGGCGCGCCGCCGCCGGCAGTCTTTCCGGCGGGACCGAAAAAATTTTTACGCAGCCGCCGATTTTTTCAAAAATAATCCTTGCATTTCAATTTGATCTCCAGTATAATTCAAATGTTCGCGCCGCAAAGGCGACGTTTTTGCGCGCGCAAGGGATGAACGGGAGGTTGCCGGTGCTGCCATCCGGGTAATTTCCGCTCAGACCCGACGGCCGCGGTGACGCGGACGAGGGTGAAAACGCACAAGTTGACGTGCAGTCCCGAACAAAAAGGCACAGCCGAAAGGCTGCGCATGCCTTATGAGGAAGGAAACACACGGCCCTGTGTATCGCCCCAGCAAAGAAGGAGGAGTCAATCATATGGCAAACAGGATTCGCATCAAGCTCAAGGCGTACGAAAGCTCTCTGATCGACCAGAGCGCGGAGAAGATCGTGGAAACCGCCAAGAGAACGGGCGCGCAGGTCAGCGGTCCCATCCCCCTGCCCACCGAGAAGGAAATTGTCACCATTCTGCGCGCGACCCATAAATACAAGGATTCGCGCGAACAATTCGAGATGCGCACCCACAAGCGCCTGATCGACATTTTGCAGCCTTCGTCCAAGACGGTCGACGCGCTGATGAAGCTCGATCTCCCCGCAGGCGTGGACATCGAGATCAAACTGTAAGCATCGGAGGTAAACCATGAAGAAAGCCATTTTGGGCAAAAAGATCGGTATGACGCAGATGTTCCGCTCTGACGGTACCATGATCCCCGTGACAGTCATAGAAGCCGGTCCCTGCCCCGTACTCCAGAAGAAGACCGTCGGGACCGACGGATACGACGCCGTTCAGGTCGGCTTTTGCAGCATGCGCGAAAAGCTCGCCAACAAGCCCAGAACGGGTCACTGCGCCAAAGCGGGCGTCAAACCCCTCCGTTATATGAAAGAACTCAAGCTCGACGACGCGGCCGGCTACGAAGTGGGTCAGGTCATCAAGGCCGACACCTTCGCCGAGGGCGACAGGATCGACGTAAGCGGAACGAGCAAGGGCAAAGGATTTGCCGGCGTGATCAAGCGCCATAACCAGACCCGCGGCAAGATGACGCACGGTTCGCACTACCACCGCGGCGTAGGTTCCCTGAGCGCCAACTCCAGCCCCTCCCGCGTATTCAAAACAAAGAACCTGCCCGGACACATGGGCTGCGAAAAGGTCACCGTGCAGAACCTCGAGGTCGTGCGCGTGGACGCCGAACGCAACCTGCTGCTCGTCAAGGGCGCGGTCCCCGGCCCCAAGGGCGGCGTGGTCACGCTCACGAGCACCGTCAAGTAAGGAGGAGCAAGAGAATGCCTAACGTAGCAATGATCGATATCACCGGCAAGAAAGTCGGCGAATACGAGCTCTCCGAAGAGATATTTGGACAGCCGGTCAACAAGTTTGTTCTCCACGAGGTCGTCCGCGCGCATCTGGCCAACTGCCGGCAGGGCACGCAGAGCGCGCTCACCCGCGCGGAAGTCGCCGGCGGCGGCATCAAGCCGTGGCGCCAGAAGGGCACCGGCCGCGCGCGTCAGGGCTCCATCCGCGCGCCCCAGTGGAAGCACGGCGGCGTCGTGTTCGCGCCCAAGCCCCGCGACTATTCGATCCGCGTCAACAAGAAGGTCAAACGTCTCGCCTTGAAGTCCGCGCTTTCGAGCAAGGTTGCCGAGAACGAGCTGATCCTCTTCGACGCGCTGAATTTAAAGGAAGCGAAGACCCGTGAAATGGTCAAGGTGCTCGGAGCCGTCGGCGTGAAAAAAGCGCTGATCGTGCTGCCGGAGTCGGATGAGACCGTCGAGCGCGCCGCGCGCAACATCCCCGGTGTCAAGACCACGCTGGTCGGCACCCTGAGCACGTACGAGATTCTCAAGTACGAAAAGCTGATTCTGACCGAGGCGTCCGCAAAGAAGATCGAGGAGGTGTACGCCTGATGAAGAGCCCCTATGACATCATCAA
>CAZIQO010000121.1:0-4733 GCA_964541465.1 uncultured Oscillospiraceae bacterium | reverse complement strand
GTGTTCTTCCTCACCGGCTCCGACGAGCACGGCCAGAAGATCGAGCGCAAGGCCAAAGCCGCGGGCGTGACCCCGCAGCAGTACGTCGATAAGATCGTCGGCGGGTTCAAGGAGCTCTGGAAGCTGCTGGACATTTCCTACGACAAATTCATCCGCACCACGGACGAATATCACGTCAGGGCCGTGCAGAAGATGTTCAAGCAGCTCTACGATCAGGGCGATATCTACAAGTCCAAATATACGGGCCATTACTGCACGCCGTGCGAGAGCTTCTGGCTCGACCGGCAGATCGAGGAGGCGCACGGCGTCTGCCCGGACTGCGGCGGCCCCGTGGAGCTCGTGGAGGAGGAGAGCTATTTCTTCCGTCTTTCGAAGTACGCCGACCGACTGATCCAGTACATCCGCGACAACCCGACGTTCATCCAGCCGGTGAGCCGCACGAACGAGATGCTCCAGAACTTCCTGCTCCCCGGCCTCGAGGACCTCTGCGTGAGCCGCACGAGCTTTTCCTGGGGCATTCCGGTCACGTTCGACGAAAAGCACGTGGTCTACGTGTGGCTCGACGCGCTTTCCAACTATATCACCGCGCTCGGTTGGGGGAGCGACGACGATTCGCTCTACCGGAAATACTGGCCCGCGGACGTGCACATCGTCGGTAAGGAGATCGTGCGCTTCCATACGATCATCTGGCCGATCATGCTCATGGCGCTCGGCGAGCCGCTGCCCAAGCAGGTGTTCGGCCACGGCTGGCTCGTGCTCGACGGCGGCAAGATGAGCAAGAGCAAGGGCAACGTGGTCGATCCCGTCGCGCTGTGCGAGCGCTACGGCGTGGACGCGATCCGCTATTTCCTGCTTCGGGAGGTCCCGTTCGGCTCGGACGGCACGTTCTCGAACGAGGCGCTCATTGCGCGCATCAACACCGATCTTGCAAACGACCTCGGCAACCTTTTAAGCCGCACGGTCGCGATGATCGGCCGGTACTGCGGCGGCGCGCTGCCGGTCCCCGGCACGGGCGCGGACGAGGACGCGGCCCTGATCGCGCTGGCGCGGGAGCTGCCCGCCAGGATCGACGCGCAGATGGACGAACTGCACATCCCGGACGCGCTCTCGGAGATCTGGAAGCTCGTCGGCGCGTGCAACAAGTATATCGACGTGACCGCGCCTTGGCTGCTGGCCAAGACCGACGAGGGCAGGGCGCGCCTGAATACCGTTCTCTATAACCTCGCGGAGTGTCTGCGCATCGTCGGGGTGCTGCTCAAGCCCTTCCTGACCAGCACGCCGCAGAAGATCTTCGATCAGCTCGGCGCCGAAGCGCGCCTTACGGAATACGATTCCGTCGCCTGGGGCGGCAGCGTGCCGGGCGCGCATGTAAGAAAGGGCGAGGCGCTCTTCCCGCGCATCGACGTGGAGAAGGAGCTCGCGTATCTGGCCGAGCAGACCGAAAAGGCGAAGGCCGCGGCGGCCGCGAAACCCGCGCCGGAGGCGGAGCCCGCGCCGGACGAAAACGCGCCTCTGCCGCAGATCGAATACGACGACTTTTCCAAAATCGACCTGCGGCTTGCGAAGGTCGTTTCCTGCGAGGAGATCCCGAGGAGCAAGAAACTTCTCAAGCTCACCCTCGAGGTAGGCGGCGAAACGCGCACGGTCGTTTCCGGCATCAAGAAGTGGTACGCGCCGGCGGACCTCGTCGGCAGGACCGTCGTGCTGGTGGCGAACCTCAAGCCCGTCACGCTCTGCGGCGTCGAGAGCCACGGCATGATCCTCTGCGCGGCGGACGACGCGGACGAGAACCTCTCCGCAGTCACGACGCTTTCGCCCATGGACAGCGGGCTCAAGGTGCGGTGACGGTCCGAATGCCCCGCATCGCATGGACACGGCGGCCCCGCCGCAGGACGGTTCTTTCGCTCCTTCTTCCCCGCAAAGCAGGGAGCGGCATTTTATGACGGCCGAGCATGTTCTCAAAGACGGACGCACCCTGCTGCTGCGCGCGCCGACGATCGGCGACGCGGAGCTGCTCATGGGGTATCCGAAGATCGTCGGTAGCGAAACGGACTTCCTGCTCTGCGGCGGTAACGGCATCGACGGTCTGACGCTCGAGGGCGAGCGCAAGTGGATTCAGGATGCGCTCGACGCGCCGAACACCGCGTTGTTCCTCGGCTTCGTCGGCGGCGAACTCGCTGCGCTCTTCGAAGTGCGGGGCCAAAAGCCCGCGCGCGTTTCGCACAACGCAAGCATCGCGCTTTCGGTCAAACGCGCGTACTGGCACCTCGGCATCGGCTCCGCCGCCATGCGCACGATGATCGACTTTGCCAAAGGAACCGGCGTCCTTCGCACGCTCTCGCTCGGGGTGCGCGAAGGGAACGACCGCGCGATCGCGCTCTACACGCGCTTCGGCTTCGTCGAGATCGGCCGGCACAGGGGCCGCATCAACGTGCGCGGGACCTATTACGACGAACTGCTGATGGATCTGCCGCTGATCGGCGGCTGAACCGGAGCCTCTCCCTTCCGCGCGCGGCGCGAAAAAACAATCAATCTGGAATACGGAACGGAAAAAATGAAACTATTCGACACACACGCGCATCTACTGGACGCGCAGTTCGATCAGGACCGCAACGCGCTGATCCCGTCGTTTCCCGGCGAAGGAATCGCCGGCTTTCTTGAAGCCTGCTGCGACGCGAACGATATCCCGAAGATCGCCGCGCTCGTGGCGCTGTATGACCATGTTTTCGGCAGCGCGGGCATCCACCCGCATGCGGCGGACACGGCGGACACGGCAAGCCTGCTTCGCGTCGAGCGCGCGCTGACGAACCCGAAGATCGTCGCCGTCGGCGAAATCGGGCTCGATTACCACTATGATTTTTCGCCGCGCGACGCACAGAAAAAGGCCTTCGCCGACCAGCTCGACCTTGCGGCCGCGGTCAAAAAACCCGTCGTCATCCACGACCGCGAGGCGCACGGGGACGTGATGGCGCTCGTTTCCGCGCGGCGCGGCAAACTCGGCGGCGTACTGCACTGCTATTCCGGCAGTTACGAGGACGCCGTTCGTTATCTCGACATGGGGTTCTACATCGCGTTCGGCGGCGCGCTCACGTTCAAAAACGCGGTCAGGCAGCGCGATATCGCCGCGCGGCTGCCGCTCGAACGGATCGTGATTGAAACGGACTGCCCCTATCTCACGCCCGAGCCGCACCGCGGCGAGCGGAACGACCCACGGCTGCTGCATCTTACGCTCGAGGCGCTCGCCGGCACGCGCGGCATTTCGCCGGAGGAAGCGGCACAGGCGACGTTCGATAACGCCATGCGGCTCTACGGCATCGCGCTTTTATTTATTTGATCTGATTAAAATTTCAATCGGGATATTTGCCCCGGGGTTTCGCAGAAGGCCGGCTTTCGCCTCTTTCGCGCCGAACCCGGGGCTATTTTGTTACGCTCCGGCCGCGTTACATCCAGCCCATCAGGCCGAACACCACGAGCGCCAGAATATCCACGCCGTAGATGATGCCCAGCGTAAGGAGCTTGTTCTTCATCTTCTTCATATCGTGCACGATAAACGCCATCGTAAAGAACGGCAGATAGCCGATCAGCCAGATCAGGTACGGGCAGGAGCGGCTCCACCAATCGTACTCCCACGTGAGCACGCCGGAATAGTTGAGGAAGCACTCGATGAGTACCGCGAGCGTGGTGTACAGGATCGCGTAGAACACGCGGTTGTTGATTTTGAGGATCTTCTTCTTCGGGTCGGCGGGAAGCGCGAGGCACACCACGATGCCCATGATCGCGAACATGAACGAGATCTCGATGTTGTACCCGATCAGGAGCAGCAGCGCCGTTCCGCCGGCGACGGCGGGCGTTCCCCAGACGGGCGCAAAATTCGTCGCGTGGAACACGATGCTGTTCCAGATCTCGTTGAACAGGTCCATGCCCCACAGCGCGGCGCCGCCGAGCACGACGTTCCAGTTCTTGACGCTGATCTCCTTGTAATAGATATACATGACGATCAGAAGCAGCGGCACGACGTACCACTTGAGCGTGAGGTCCGGACGGCGCAGAATGGACAGCGCGCTGATGGAAAGCTCCGACATGAAAATCCCTCCCCGTTTTGATATGCTTTTCTTCCATCATATGCCGGCGAGCCGGTTTGTCAAGCCGCGCGCGCGGCGAACGCTGAAAAATGTGAAAAAAGGGAATTTTCGTGGTTTACTTCTCCGCAACCGTCTGATAAAATAGGCGTGCCAATCCGAAACTAGATGAAAGGAGATCCAGACGAATATGGACGCCGGGCCTTACCCGAGTAGCAACGTTACGACAATTCTATACCGCGGGACGACGTCCGTGACCGTTTGGTGATCCTGCGGTCAGCCGTCCCCGGGAAAGGACGTGCAGAATGACCGACCAGATTCTCACCCTTCTCGAAGAGAAGCGTTATCCGGAAGTCAAGCAAACCTTTCAAACGATGCATGAAGCGGACATCGCCGAGATCTTCAACGAGATCTCCGATTCCGAGACCACGCTTCGTCTGTTTCGCCTGATTCCGAAGGACAAGGCCGCCGAGGTGTTCTCGTATCTCGACGCGGACGTCCAGCAGCGCATCATCGAGGCCATCACCGATACGGAGCTCAAGTACATTCTCGACGGGATGTATCTCGACGACTACGTCGACCTCGTCGAGGAGATGCCCGCGAACGTCGTGCAGCGGGTCATGCGTAACTCCTCGCCGAAAAACCGCGGCCTCA
>CAZIQO010000120.1:0-4751 GCA_964541465.1 uncultured Oscillospiraceae bacterium | reverse complement strand
TCATCAACCGGGGCCGCTACGGCTCGCTGCTGCTGCCGGGCGAAAACCTGCTGATCCTCGAGGTCGAGCCGGCGGCGTATATTTCAATCGCCGTCAACGAGGCGGAGAAAAGCTCCTGCATCAAGGTTGTGTCGTTCGATCCCGTCGGCCGCTACGGACGCATGTATCTCTCCGCGACCGATATCTCGGAGATCAAGGCCGCCGAGGATGCCGCAGTGACCGCGATTGAAAGCATTGGCGGAAAGGATTTCTAAGCACATTCAAACCGCCGGAAAGGAGAAGCCATACATGGCTCTGCACATTGAAACCCCGCTGATCGAATCCGTGCCGCTCGAGCGCATCACCGGCCGGAAGGTATGGCTCAAGCTGGAGTGTGTCCAGCCGGCGGGTTCGTTCAAACTGCGCGGCGTCGGCGCGCTGTGCGAAAAACTATACTCGGAGGGCAAGCGTATCTTCGTATGCGCTTCGTCCAGCAACGCGGGCTATGCCACCGCCTATGCCGCACGGCTGCTCGGCGCAAAGGCCATTATCGTTGCTCCCGAGGGCAGCCCCGAGGAAGCGCTTTCCGCCATTCGTCTGCTAGACGCCGAGGTGATCGTTCACGGCGCGGTCTGGTACGACGCAAACGATCTTGCGCTTGAAATGGTCAGGAAGGACCCCAAAAAGGCTTACGTTTCGTCCTATGACGATCCCGTGCTCTGGTCCGGCCACGCAACGATGATCGACGAACTGGCCAAACAGTGCCCCAAACCCGACGTCATCGTTTGCTCCGTGGGCGGCGGCGGATTGCTTTCCGGCGTCCTTGAGGGGCTCGACCGCAACGGCTGGAGCGATGTCGCCGTCATCGGCTGCGGCGCATACGGCGCCAACGCATTCGCCGCCTCAATGGAAGCCGGAAAACTCACGCGCATTCCCGCGGCGACAAGCATCATCACCTGTATCAGTGCGGAAATCGTTACCCCGCGCGTTATGGAACTGCGCAAAACGCACGATCTGCGCGCGTACCTTACCAGCGATCTTTCCGCAGTGGAAGCGTGCGAGCATTTTCTGGACGATCATCGTCTGCTCGTGGACCCGTCCTGCGGCGTATCGCTTGCCGCGCTGTATGAAAACACGCCGCTGCTTGGCGATGCGAAGAGCGTCGTTTCGATCGTTTGCGGCGGGGTCGGCATCAAGATGGCCAAGCTGCGAAAGATGCGTCGCCTGGCCGAAGCAAAGAACGAAACCTAACGAAAGGAGCGCAGTTATGCCGCTGTGGATTAAAACGCCGCTGATCGAATCCGTGCCGATGGAGCTTCCCCTTGGGAAAAAGGTCCGTCTGAAGCTGGAGAACGTACAGCCCGCCGGCTCCTTCAAACTGCGTGGAATCGGCGCGCTGTGCGAATACGAGGCTGCGCGCGGCGCGAAGGGGTTTACCTGCGCCACCACCGGAAGCGCCGGATACGCGCTTGCGTGGGCGGGCAGGGAGCTTGGACTCCCGGCGGTCGTCTGCGGTCCAGATACCATGCCGCCGGAGTCGATCCGGCCCATCCGGCTGGCCGGCCAGACCGTCGAACTGGTCGGGCACACCTGGTACGACGCCGACGAACGCGCGACGGCTCTCGCACGCGAGCGCGGTTACGCCCACATCTCGACCAACGAGCATCCCGTCCTCTGGCACGGCATCTCCACGATCGTCGACGAACTGGCGGAGCAGGGCGAAAAACCGGACACGATCGTCTGCTCGGTCGGCAGCGGCGGGCTGATCTCGGGGCTGTGCGAAGGACTTCTGCGAAACGGCTGGGACGACGTGCGGATCATCGGCTGCGGCACGTATGGCGCAAATGCCTACAGCCTCGCCGTCGAGGCCGGAAAGGTCATCACAATTGAAACCACAACCAGCATCATCCCCTGCATCAGCGCGCTGTATGTGATTGACCACGTGATGGACTTTAAGGACAGGATTGCGCTGCAGGCCTTCCTCACCACGGACCTTGGCGCTGTGACCGCCTGCGAACGGTTTCTGGACGATCACCGCATGCTCGTGGATCCGTCCTGCGGCGTGGCGCTGGCTCCTATTTATGAAAATGCGCCCATCCTGCAGGAAAGCGAAAATATCGTCGTCATCGTCTGCGGCGGCGTGGGGATCACGGCCGAAAAGCTCGGCCGCATGAAAGCGCTCGCAGTCAAACAGGAGGATCACTCATGAAAAAACCCGTATATCCCGGCGGCGTAACGCCCGCTGCGCCGTATTCACCCGCCGTCGTTGCAAACGGATTCGTCTATGTGGCGGGTCAGGTTGGCTACGATATGGTCAAGCGGCAATACGTCGGAGACGATGTCGCCACGCAGTTCGACGGTGCGCTGAAAAACCTTTCCGCGGTATTGGAGGCCGCGGGCACCGATCTGGCCCACGTGGTGAAGACCACGGTGTTTCTAACGGACACCGCGCACTTTTCCACGATCAACGAGGTATACCGTTTGTATTTCCCCGCGGAGCAGCCCGCGCGTTCCTGCGTGATGGTTGCCGGCCTGCCGCTTGGCGCGCTGATTGAAATCGAAGCCATCGCCGTGCTGCCCGATTGAGCCGCATCGTTCTGAACAACGATTTTCGGAGTTTATCATGAAAAACCTGTTGAAAGAAAAACTCTTGAACAATCAAAAGGTGTTCGGCGTCATGATGCAGATGGATTCCACCGTCGCCGCCGAGGCGTTCGGGGCGTCCGGACTGGATTTCTGCTTGATCGACACGGAACACGCGGCCTTCGACAGCGAAACCGTGCGCCGGCTCGTCACCGCCGCCGAAGTGCGCGGCGTTACGCCGATCGTCAGAATCAGGCGCATCGCCTCCGATTTTGTGCAGACCGCACTCGACATGGGCGCGATGGGGATCGTCGCGCCGGGCGTGCGCAGCGTGGAGGATGTGCAATCGCTGGTCAGCTATGCCAAGTATCCGCCGCTTGGCGCGCGCGGCTTTGCCGTGACCCGCACGTCCGCGTTCGGTCACGATACCTTTGCCGCGGATACGGCGGAATACTTTAACACCTGCAACCGCGAAACACTCGTCATTCCGCAATGCGAAACAAAGGATGCGCTCGATCAGATCGAACAGATCGCCGCTTTGAATGAGGTGGACGCGGTCTTCATCGGTCCCTACGACCTCTCGGTTTCCCTCGGCGTGCCGGGCGACCTCGACAGCTACATCATGAAGAAAGCCGTCGAGCGAATCATCGGCGCCTGCCACAGCGCCGGCAAACGGGTCATGATATTCTGCGGCGACGCGCAGCGCGGACGCAAGCTGCTCGCCGAAGGAATAGACGGAATCGTCTGCAACACCGACGTCGGTATTTTAATAGAAGCTTTTCAAAACAACCTCAGGAGTCTGCGGGAAACGGTACAGCCGTCCGCCGCGGTTCCGGAAAGCAATGCAGCAGTAATGATGAATCAGGATATCTACAGCGGATATCTTCACATGGAAACCGCCGTCCCGGTTCCCGCCGCACAGGCGGTGATCCCCGGGAGCGCCGCCGGCCTGTATCCCGCCGATCTTGCGCTTCTCGGCGGCAAAGTGGTCATTCCGCAGGCGGGCGTTATCTCGGCGAACCTCTACGTCAAAGGCGGGAAAATCGCCGCGCTGTCCGATTGCGTCCTGCCGGCAAAGGAGCTTATTGACGTTGCCGGCAAATACGTTCTGCCCGGCATCATCGATCCGCATACGCACTTCGGCATCGGCACCGATTTTCAAACGGACCTGCGCAGCGAGAGCCTGTCCGCCGTTGTCGGCGGCATCACCACCGTCGGGACCTTTATCAGCGCAAACATGTCGAACGTGGCGGATTTCCCCAAGCTCGCCTCCGACGTTTCGGAATGCTCCAGCGTCGACATGGTCCCGCATTTCGTCATCGGACGCACGGAGCAGCTTGACGAAATTCCGCGCATGGTGCACGAACTCGGGATTCGCACGTTCAAAGTCTATTTGAACGGAATCGAGGGGCTGATTCCCTCGATGGACGACGCATTCGTAATCGAGGTCATGACGCGCCTGAAAGCAACGGGCGAGGAATGCATCCTGTTCCTGCACTGCGAGAACCACGCGCTGATCGAGCGCGCGACAAAGCTCGCCGAGCAGCGCTACGGCCCGAACGCGACCGTCGAGCAATATGAGGATACGCATCCGGCGATGGCGGAGGAAGAAGCGGTGATGCGCGTGGCTTTCTTTGCCAAGAAACTCCGCCAGCCCGTGTATATCGTACACGTATCAAGCGCAGACGGCGCGGAGATGGTTGCGAAAATCAAGGAAGAAAACCGCTATGTATTTGCCGAGACGACTTCGCCCTACCTTTCGGTGACATCCGCGCAGTACGGCGATACGACCGGACTGATGGTGCCGCCGCTGCGCACCGAGCGGGACGTGAACGGTCTGTGGGACGCGGTGAAAAGCGGCGTGATCGATACCATCGGCACCGACAACGTGACCTTGACGCTCCAGGAAAAGGGCGATCCAAACAATGTGTGGAAGGCGTTCCCCGGCTACCCGGCCCTGGAAACGCACCTTCCCGCCCTGCTCAGCGAAGGCTGCGTCAAGCGCGGGCTCGAAGTGGAGCAGCTTGTCCGCGCCATCGCCAAACGTCCGGCCGAACTGCTCGGTCTCTACCCGCATAAGGGAACGCTGCTGCCCAACAGCGACGCGGATGTCGTCGTGGTCGACATGCAGGCCTTAAAGACGGTACACGCGTCCGCGCTGCACTCCCGCTCCGACTTCTCAATCCACG
>CAZIQO010000119.1:0-4806 GCA_964541465.1 uncultured Oscillospiraceae bacterium | reverse complement strand
CCGCGCCAACATCGACCGTCTCGTCGGCGGCGCGGGCGAGGAAACCATCATCGCGCGCATCGGCGAGGGCATCGTCACCACCGTCGGCTCGAGCCGGAGCCATAAGGACGTGCTCGAGAATCCGGACCGCATCTCCCGCACCGTGCTCGACAAGGGCCTCGACGCGGGCACCGCGTTCGAGATCCTCTCCATCGACATTGCGGACGTGGACGTGGGCCGCAACGTCGGCGCGCAGCTGCAGATCGACCAGGCCGAAGCGGACAAGCGAATCGCCCAGGCGAAGGCCGAGGAGCGCCGCGCGATGGCCGTGGCGCAGGAACAGGAGAACGTGGCCGCCGTGCAGGGCATGCGCGCGCGCGTTATCGAGGCCGAGGCCGAGGTTCCGAAGGCCATGGCGCAGGCGTTCCGGGACGGACATCTCGGCGTGATGGACTACTACCGTATGAAGAACATCATCTCCGATACCGACATGCGCACGGCCATCGGCAAGGGCACGTCGCCCGCGCCCGCCGATAAGAAATAAGCCATGAGCGGCGTATTTTGGACGATATTTCTCGCGCTGATCTGGATTGTCGTCCCGATCATCGTGAAGAAGAAGCAGCAGGAGGCCAGGGAGCGGGCCGCGCGCGAGCGCGCCGCCATGCAGCGCGCCGCGCAGGCAAAAACGCAACAGCCGGCGCCAAAGGCCACCCGTACCGGACCGATTGCGCCGACGGTTCATCCGACCGTCGGCCCATCCGCGTTCGATTCCCCCGAAGGCCCCTTCTCCAGGTCCGTTTCACCCGAAGGCAGGGCCTCCCGCGAGGAGGGAACCCCCGCCCATACGCTCGGCACGCTGCTCACGACCAAGGAGTCCACCCTGAAGCAGATCCACGAGTCGCCGCAGCACGTCGTGGAGGCGAGCAGCATCTCCGGTCACGCGCACGAGGAGACCAGCATGACGGGCATCAGGCCGCCGTGCCCGCCCGACGCGCAGACTGCGCCGAAGCCGCCTTCCTCCGCCCCCGGCGGCGAGGCGGGGTTCGTCTGGAGACAGAACGAGGTCCTCAGCGGCATCGTGATGGCGGAAATCCTCGGGCCCTGCGTAGCGATGCGCGAATAACTCCATGCGGCCAAAGGATTCCAAGCAGGATATCGTATTCTGGAAAAGGGTACTGTTTACATCGGTACCCTTGATTGTGTTGCTCTCGGCGTTTGCCAAATGGGCGCTTGTCGACGCGCCGAACGATCCGCTCGCGATCGCGGCGGCGACCGTGCTCGCATTCCTTTTTGCGCTGCTCGGCATCCGGTTCATCCCGCAGTGGATGGCCGCCTGGAGCCGGAATCCCTGGCTTCCGGAACGTCCCGCCGAGGGCAGGCGCAGCGGCCGGAAGAGCCGGATGCATCCGTTTTTCAAGCTGGTTCTTTTTCTTGTCGCATTCCGCATCCTGATCTTCGTTGCGGCGTACGGAATCCTACTATTGAAAGACGGATATTCCGGCGGCGTGTTCGACAGTCTGGGCATCTGGAATCAGATCGGAACCGACAGCCGGCACTATCTCAATATCGCCGAGAACGGATACGTCAGCACGGGCGACGACCGCCTGCTGATCGTCTTTCTCCCGCTGTATCCGATCCTCGTGCGCGTGGTCAACTATGTGTTCCAGAACTTTCTCACGAGCGGGCTGTTCGTTTCCAGCGTCTGCTGGGTGTTCGCGGGGTATCTGCTCTACGAGCTTGCGCTGCTCGACATGGACCGCAGAAGCGCGCTCCGTTCGCTCAAATACCTCTGCATCCTGCCCGCCTCGTTCCTGTTCGCGTGCCCGATGTCGGACAGCCTGTTTCTCCTGCTTTCCCTGCTTTGCGTCTACTTTGTGCGAAAGAACCGCTACCCGCTCGCCGGCGTGGCCGGCTTCTTTGCGGCGTTCACGCGCATGCCCGGCATCCTGCTCTTCGCGCCCGCGTGTTTCGAGCTCGTCGGAAAAATCATCCGGGAA
Source organism: uncultured Oscillospiraceae bacterium (assembly GCA_964541465.1). Taxonomy (GTDB): domain Bacteria; phylum Bacillota; class Clostridia; order Christensenellales; family CAG-138; genus UBA7703. The sequence continues at coordinate 2,830 of CAZIQO010000119.1, read as the reverse complement.
TACCGCGCGCACCGCGACGAACGCAGATGGGGCCTGGTCTGCATCGGGAACATTTGCTCGCTGCTGCTCATCCCGATGGGCTTCCTTCTCTACATCTACGTCAACTACCGCGTCACTGGAAACGGGCTGATGTTTTTAACGTATCAAAGCGAGCACTGGCATCAGCAGCTCGGATGGTTTTTCTCCTCCGCGGCCACGATGGTTACCAGCGCCACCACGTCCTTTGCCGGCAATGCGCACATGCTCTGGGGGCTCTGGATCCCGAATCTTGTTTACCTGTTCGCGTCGATCGGCATCGTCATCGCCGCACAGAACCGGCTCCGCGCGTCCAACGTGGCGTATTTCCTTATCTACTACGCCGTCTGCATGGGCGCGACCTGGCTGCTTTCCGCGCCGCGCTACCTGACCGCCGCATACCCGCTCTCGCTCGCGCTCGGCGCGATCACCGACAAGAAGTGGGCCGACCGCCTCGCCACGTTCGTCTGCGCCGTGCTGTTCCTTCTGTATCTGTATGCGTTCGTCAGCCAATGGTACGTTTATTAGCCGCATGAAGAATCTCTGGTCGCTCTATTACACGTTTCTGAAGATCGGCGCGCTCATGTTCGGCGGCGGCTACTCGATGCTGCCGCTGCTTTCGCGCGAGCTGGTGGACCGCCTCGGGTGGACGACCGACGAGGAACTGCTCGATTATTTCGCCATCGCGCAGTGCACGCCGGGCGTGATCGCGGTGAATACCGCCACGTTCATCGGGCAGAAACGGGGAGGGCTTCTCGGCGGGGCGGCGGCGACGCTCGGTGTGATTTCGGCGCCGATGGGAATCGTTCTGCTCATCGCCGCGGCGCTGATGCGCTTTTGGAGCCTCCCCGTCGTTACAAACGCGTTCCACGGAATCCGTGTGGCGGTCGCCGCGCTGATCGCGGGGGCGGTCGTGCGGCTGATCCGCTCCAATGTGCGAAACGTCTTCGGCATCGTGCTGTGCGTGCTTGGCTTCCTTGTCGTGGGCATCTTCGGGCAGTCGCCGATCATCGTCGTCGCCGCGGCGGCGGCCGCAGGCCTCGTCGCCGGGAGGATACGAAAATGACGTATCTTCTGCTGTTTTTCGAATTCTTCCAGACGGGTTTGTTCGCGGTCGGCGGCGGGCTGGTGATGCTTCCGTTCATCCAGCAGATGATCGAGCGGTATCCGGAATGGTTCGGAACGCTTCAGCTGGCCGATATCGTCGCCATTGCGGAATCCACGCCCGGTCCGATCGGTATCAACGCCGCCACGTTCGCCGGATTCAGCGCGGCAGGCGTTTTGGGCGCGCTCACGGCGACGCTGTCCGTCGTGCTGCCGTCCTTCATCGTGGTTTCGCTGATCGCGCCGGTGCTTGCGAAGTACCGTCAGAACAGGCTGGTCAACGACGCCTTCACCGGCCTGCATCCCGCCGTGACCGGACTGATCGCGGCCGCCTGCTGGATCGTACTGCGGATCGCGGTTCTGCGCGGTTCGGTTGCGGACGGCTTCTTTCAGGCGATCGACTGGCGCTGCGCAGCGCTGTTCGCCGTTCTGTTCGCCTGCACGCAGATCAAAAAAATCAAAACGCTTCATCCGGTCGTTTTCATCCTGCTCGGCGGACTGGCCGGCGTCGTGTTGGGGCTGTAGCAGGCGGGTTTGACATCCGCGTTTGCCATGGTACAATAGTAGCGTTGCGGCCGTGGCGGAACGGCATACGCAACGGACTTAAAATCCGTCGGGGAAACCTTGAGGGTTCAAATCCCTCCGGCCGCACCATCAAAAAGAGCCGATAATCTCTAGCAAAATCGGCCCTTTCTCTTTTGCCAAAAACCCACTTTGTAACCCACTTTCGTATTTTTACTTTACGCGGTATACTATCCGTATGTACCAGAATGCAAAGACCGGACAAATCATATCGGACGATGAAGCCGAAAATATTGTAAGCAGCTGGATTGAAAGCAGCCATGACGGTATTACGCGCCCAAACATACTGGGTGCTCTGAAAGAGGCGGGATTTGAATATATAGAGGGAAATCCTCTTGATGAGGAGTGAAGAACGGAATAATAAAAAGTGCCCTCTTCAAGAGGATAACGTACAATAAAGTTCGCAATTAAGAGAAGGCATAGGAAAGCCATCGGGACTCCGATAGAATGAATGGTGAGAAGACATTCAGCAAAGGAGGACCCACGATGGCTCAAAAAAATGGTAACACAAACCTGACGGAATTGCTACTGGAATGCATGGCGCAGCCGGATCCGATGCTCAGCATGCTGGAGTGGCTGTGTAAGCAGCTCATGGAAGCCGAAGTTACGGAGGCCATCGGCGCAGAAAAGAATGAACGCAGCGCCAATCGGAACAATTACCGGTGCGGCTATCGGGTACGGCGACTGGATACGCGCATGGGAACGATGTACCTGATGGTGCCGAAGTTGCGAAGCGGCGGATATATTCCGTTTTTTGTGACGGAACGAAAACGAAGCGAGGCGGCGCTGATCCAGGTCGTCCAAGAGGCGTTCATACAAGGCGTTTCCACGCGAAAGATGGAAAAGCTGGCGCAGAGCCTTGGGATCGAGAACCTTTCCCGGAGTCAGGTCAGCGAAATGACGAAGGGGCTGAACGAACAAGCCGACGCCTTTCGGTCACGCTCGCTGGAAGGCACTCGCTATCCTGTGATCTGGGCGGATGCGTTGTATGAGAAAGTCCGGTATGGCGGTCGTGTCGTCAGCATGGCGATACTGGTCGTATGCGGCGCCAGCGAGCATGGGCAACGGGAAGTGCTGGCGATCGAGCCCATGCTGGAAGAGTCGAAAGAAAGCTACCAGCAGCTGTTCG
>CAZIQO010000118.1:0-4927 GCA_964541465.1 uncultured Oscillospiraceae bacterium | reverse complement strand
CGGCTGGATACCGCCGAGACCCGGGCCGCCGCGCTGCACGTTGATGATCAGCGCGGGCAGATCGCTGCCGGCGAGGTACGAAATCCCCTCGCCCTTGAGCGAGATGCCGGGGCTGGAGGAGGAGGTCATCGCGCGCTTGCCCGCCGCTGACACGCCGTAGACCATGTTGATGGCCGCGATCTCGCTCTCCGCCTGCAGAAACACGCCGCCGATCTTCGGCATGCGCTTTGCCATATAAGCGGCGATCTCCGTCTGCGGCGTGATCGGGTAGCCGAAATAATGACGGCACCCCGCCTGAATGGCCGCCTCGGCGATCGCTTCGTTGCCCTTCATGAGAACTTTTTCAGACACGTCCTTACCCTTACCTTTCCACCGTAATCACGCAGTCGGGACACATCGTCGCGCAGGAGCCGCAGCCCGTGCACAGCGATTCGTCCGTGATCGCCGCGGGCGAGTGCCCCTTTTTGTTGATCGTCCCGCGGTCGATCTTCAGGATCCCCTTCGGGCATGCGTCCACACAGAGTCCGCAGCCCTTGCAAAGATCCGTTTCAAACGTTACTTTTGCCATTCTGTTCAGTCCTTCCCTTCCGGTTTCGTTCTCCCGTCAGTCCATGGGAAACAGGTTTTCGATCTTTCCCTCCAGCTCGTTAAGCAGGCGCCGGCGGATCGTGGTCATCTTCACCGGCAGGCCGGAGCGCGCGGAAAGCGCCCGGATGCGCCCGGCGCTGCCGAGCACGTCCGCCGCGGTCGTTTCCGCGCCGAGGTTGCTGTTGTTGACCAGCGCGGCGGCCTTCAGTCCGCACGCCGCCTCCACCTCGCCAAGAACGCCCATCGCGTCCTCCGCCGTCCGCGTCAGCGGGCGGAAAAAGTTGACGACGAACAGCATTTCATAATCGTTTTCCGCGAGGATGGACGGCACGTACCGCCCGAGCGCGACCGCGCCCCGGTCGTCCCCGCCCACGTCCAGCACGGCGAACGCGTCCCGGTCCTCCACCGCCGCGTAGAGCCCGGCGGGCAGCGCGGGAAGGTCGAGATTGCTGCCGGCAAACCGCGAAGCAACGAGCCGCACGCCGTTTTCCTCCAGCTCGCGGCGATGGTCCACCGTGCGGAAATACGGGTTGACGATGTCCAGGTCCGCAATCGCGACCGGCCTCCCCGTCCGCCGCAGCCAGATCGCCCAGTTCACGGCGATACTGGTCTTGCCGCTTCCGTAGTGGCCGGTCAGGATCGTTACGCGCTTCGTTTCCAACGCCGGTTCGTTCTCCTCTACAGCTGTCTGCGGATGATCTTTCCGCTGGTCGTCTTGGGCAGCGAATCGCGGAATACCACGATGCGCGGATACTTATACGGCGCGGTATGCGCCTTGACGTACTCCTGAATCTCCGCCTTGAGCGCATCGGTGCCCTCGGTCCCCGCGGTGAGCACGATGCTCGCCTTGATCACCTGCCCGCGGATCTCGTCCGGCGCGGGGGAAACGCCGCACTCGAGCACATACGGCAGTTCCATGAGCACGCTCTCGATCTCGAACGGCCCGATGCGGTAGCCGGAGGATTTGATCAGATCGTCCGCGCGGCCCACGTACCAGTAGTAGCCGTCCTCGTCCCGCCAGGCCAGATCGCCCGTGTGATACATCCCGTCATGCTTGGCCTCGCGCGTCGCGTCCGGATCGTTGTAATATTCGGCAAAAAGCCCGCATGGTTCGCCTTTGTCGATGCGGATGACGATCTCGCCGCTGGTGCCGGTCTCGACGGGATTGCCGTCCGGATCGACGAGGTCCACGTCGTAGAGCGGAACGGGCTTGCCCATGGAACCGACCTTGTGCGTGCCGCCGCGCAGGTTGCCGATCACCAGCGTGGTTTCGGACTGACCGAAGCCCTCCATCACCTGCAGCCCGGTCGACTTCTCCATCTGCCGGAACACCTCAGGGTTGAGCGCCTCGCCCGCGATGGTCGCGTGCCGGACGGAGGAGAGATCGTAGTGCGAAAGGTCCTCCTTGATGAGCATGCGGTACATCGTCGGCGGCGCGCAGAACGAGGTGATGTGGTATCTGGCAAACTTCGGCAGGATGTCCGCCGCATCGAAGCGGTCGAAGTCGTAGACGAACACCGCCGCCTCGCAGAGCCACTGCCCGTAGAGCTTGCCCCACATGGCCTTCGCCCAGCCCGTGTCCGAAATCGTCAGGTGCAGCCCTTCCGGGTCGGCACACTGCCAGTAGTTGGCGGTGATGAAGTGCCCGAGCGGGTATTTATAAGTATGCGCGGCGAGCTTGGGCTGCCCCGTCGTGCCGGAGGTAAAGAACATCATCATGAGGTCGCTGCCGCAGGGCGCGTCGTCCGCGCGCCGGAACCGGCCGCTGTAGAGCGGGTACTCCTCGTCGAAATCGCGCCAGCCCTCGCGCTTTCCGCCGACGAGGATCTTCGTCAGCGCCCCGGCGTAGCAGGCCGCCGCCCGCTCCACGGTCCCGGCCACGTCGCCGTCCGCCGTGCAGAGGATCGCCGAGACGCCCGCCTTTTCAAAGCGGTAGGAGTAATCGTGCTCCTGGAGAAGGTACGTCGCCGGGATCGCGACGGCGCCGATCCTGTGCAGCCCCAGCAGCGCAAACCAGAACTGGTAATGGCGCCTAAGCACCAGCATGACCCGGTCGCCCTTTTTGATCCCGAGGGACTTGAAGTAGTTCGCGCACTGCGCGGAGGCGCGCCTCATATCCGCAAAGGTGAACCGCCGTTCGGTGCCGTCCCGCGCGATATGGAGCATGGCCAGCTTGTCCGGGCACTTCTCCGCCAGGCCGTCCACGATGTCGAACGCGAAGTTGAACGATTCCTCATTTGTAAACCGGATCGCGTTCAGCGTCCCCTCCGCGTCCGTCTCCGTGCGGATAAAGCGGTGATAGATGCGCCCCTGCTCCTGCGCTTCGTCCGGCTTTTGCTCCCAGCCGGGGTTTTTGAGCTCGGCTTCGCCCTGCGCGCCCGTATAGGCGGAGGGGTTGAGCACGATGGCGTAGAAGCGGCAGTTCTTTCCGCCCACGGCGATCATGCCGTGCGGAATGGAGCTGTTGTAATACGCGCAGTCGCCCTCGTGCAGGATTTCGAAGTGCGCGCCGATCTGGAGCTTGAGCGTTCCGCTGATCACGAGGTCGCATTCCTGGCCTTCGTGCGTGGTCAGCTCGATCTCCTTGCGCTCCGCCTCCTCGGTATAGGCGCAATCGACGTACAGCGGTTCGGAGATGCGGTTCTGAAACGGCGCGGCAAGATTGTAGTAAACCATGCCGTGCGCCTGCTCGATGCGCGCGCCCTCGCCCGCGCGGGTGATTGCGTAGCCCCGCAGCGTCGGGCTCGTGCCCTCGATGATGTCCGTAACGTTCACGCTGAACGCCATCGCGCAGCGGTAGATGAACGCGAAGCTGAAATCGTGCGTGCCGTATTCGCAGGAAACGTATTCCTCCTCCGAAACGCCGGTGCGAAGCGCCATCTGCGCCACCGACAGCCCCGTAACGCGCCTTAGTTCCCGGATGCGCGCCGCCATCTCCTGCAGCTGAAAGTCCAGTCCCGTCGTGCTTTCCATGCTTTTCCCCTTCCGCGCGGGGGTATAAAAAAACGCCCCGCGGATGATCCTGTCTGTCCGACCATCCTTGAGACGAGTAAGCGTTTTGCCGTTACCCGCGGTACCACTCAACTTGCACCGGCATCGCTGCCGATACCACTCTTCAGGCTCCATCAAGCCCTGTGCCGTAACGCCGCACCCCACGGGAAGGTTCTACTTGCCCCTATGCTCCGGGCGTTCTTCCTTCCGGCTCGGGAGCTACAAACACCGATCCCCGCCACCCCGGTTTCCACCAACCACCGGGTCTCTTTGCTGGCGGACCGCCGGCATCCTCTCCGTCGTCGCCTTTTGATTTCGTACAGACTAACACGAATGATATATGATTGTCAAGGTATATCTTCGATTTTTTATGCAGCGGCGGAATCTGCACATCTGCTTCGTTCGTCCGGTTTGCCGCGCCGTCCGGCCGGGCGGCGCGGCAAAGCCGGGTATTTCTACAGCATCCGGCGCATGATCTTGCCGCTGACGGTCTTCGGCAGTTCGTCGCAGAACACCACGATACGCGGATACTTATACGGCGCGGTGTGCGTTTTGACGTACTCCTGAATCTCCTCTTTGAGCGTTTCGGTGCCCTCGGTCCCCACGGTGAGCACGATGCTCGCCTTGATCACCTGCCCGCGGATCTCGTCCGGCGCGGCGGAAACGCCGCACTCGAGCACATACGGGAGCTCCATGATCACGCTCTCGATCTCGAACGGCCCGATGCGGTAGCCGGAGGACTTGATCACATCGTCCTTGCGGCCGACGTACCAGAAGTACCCGTCCTCGTCCCGCCAGGCAAGATCGCCCGTGTGGTACACGCCGCCTGCGGAGGATTCCGCGGTCTGCCGCTCGTCGTGGTAATACCCCTGAAACAGTCCGCAGGGCCGGCCCCCCTCGAGACGAATCACGATTTCTCCGGGCTCGCCGAGCGCCGCGCGCGCGCCCTCCGGCGTGAGCAGATCCACGTCGTAGGTCGGCACGGGCTTCCCCATGGAGCCGGGTTTCGGCGCCATGCCGGCAAGGCAGCCGATGATCAGCGTCGTTTCGGTCTGGCCGAAGCCTTCCATGATGCGCAGGCCGGTCGCGGCCTCGAACTGATGATAGACCTCGGGATTGAGCGCCTCGCCCGCGGTGGTCGCTTGCAGGATGGTGGAGAAGTCGTACTTTGAAAGGTCCTCCCGGATCATCATGCGGTAGATCGTCGGCGGGGCGCAGAACGTGGTCACATGGTACCTTGCCAGCATGGGCAGGAGCCGCCCGGCATCGAAGCGGTCGAACTCAAACACCGCCACCGCCCCCTCGCAGAGCCACTGCCCGTAAAACTTGCCCCAGAGCGCCTTGCCCC
>CAZIQO010000117.1:0-4970 GCA_964541465.1 uncultured Oscillospiraceae bacterium | reverse complement strand
CCGGCACGTCCGCATCGAGCAGGCGGCCGTAGGGAAGACTGTTCTCGAGGGCGCAGGTCAGGCGCTTGAGCGCCTCCGGCTCCGCGGCGGCGAGCAGATACGCTTCGCACCCGGCGGCTCCGCGGCGGATCTCGATATGCGAAACCGTGATGCCTTTGGCCGCAAGCGCGGAGCGAAGCGCGGAATATCCTGTTTCGAACACGCGGTCGGCGGGCGGTGTCCGCTTGACGGGGCCGGGCGTGTTGACCGTCAGACAGACGAGCGAACGGCCCGGAAAGGCGGCGAGAAGATGCCGCGTGCGCGCGGTGCGCGCATCCCGCGCGGCGAGGACGGTTTCAAGAGAAACGGCTGTCGGCTGCATACCTGCCTCCCGAACGACTTTGTTCCCGGATGGTACCGGAAAGACAATCCTATTATAACCGATGGATATGAAAATGCAAAACGGCATAATTATACGTTTTGTATACAAGCGTACAATGAGTGCCGACCCAGGAGCGGTTCGGGAGCAGGACATCAAAAAAACCCACTGAAATAGCATGAATGTATGGATGCATACATGCGCGCAGTATGATAATATATTATTTTTTTGCGAAATTCTATTGAAAGCATACGATGCATAAGTTATAATTATACAAAACAGTACTCGGGCATCTTTCAAGTATTCGGAGGTACATATGGAGCTGGTGCAAACGGGCATTGCCGGAACCATGGAATCCGGCGATATTTATGTGGAGATCGAGCCGGGAGAGCCGGGGGATGTTGCGATCGATCTGGACAGCACGGTCGGCAGCGAGTTCGGCGGTCAGATCCGGGATGCGATCCGGCAGACGCTGTCGGCGTGCGGGCTGGGCGGCGTGCGCGTGCGCGTCGTCGACAAGGGCGCGCTGGACTGCACGATCCGCGCGCGCGTGACCGCGGCGGCATACCGCGGCGCGAACCGGGACGACTTTAACTGGAGGTAACAGGCGATGGGCAGACTCAGAAGAACCATGCTGTTTGTGCCGGGCAACAATCCCGGCATGATACGCGATGCGTACATCTACGGTTCGGACTCGCTGATGTTCGACCTGGAGGACGGCGTTTCCATGCGCGAAAAGGACGCGGCGCGGCTTTTGGTCTACAACGCGCTGAAAACCATCCATTACGGGAACTGCGAGCTGGTCGTGCGGGTCAACCCGCTCGGCACACCCTATGGCAAACAGGATATCGAGGCCATGGTGCGCGCGGGCGCGCAGGTGATCCGCCTGCCGAAGACCGAAACCGCGCAGGATGTTCTCGACACCGAGGCGGAGATCGAACGCGTCGAACGCGAGGCCGGCATCCCAGTCGGCACGACGAAGATCATGGCGGCGATCGAGGGCGCGCTCGGCGTGGTGAACGCCTATGCCATCGCGACGGCCAGCAAGCGGCTCATCGGTATCGCGCTCGGCGCGGAGGACTACTGCGCCAACCTCAAGACCAACCGTTCGGCCGAGGGGACCGAGCTGTTCCTTGCGCGCGCGACGATCGTCGTGGCGGCCCGCGCGGCCGGCATCGACGCGCTGGACACCGTGTATTCGGATATCAACAATGAAGAACAGCTCATCAAGGAGACCCAGCTGATCAAGCAGATGGGTTTCGACGGCAAATCCGTCATCAACCCGCGCCAGATTAACCCCGTGCACCGGGTGTTTACGCCCACCGCGAAGGAGATCGAGAAGGCGCTTCGGATCAAGGCCGCCATCCGGGAGGCCGAGGCGAAGGGGAGCGGCGTGATCAGCCTGAACGGGAAGATGGTCGACCGGCCGGTCGTGCTGCGCGCGGAGCGCTGTCTCGAGATGGCGCGCGCGGTGAAAATCCGATTCGACGAGGAGGCGTGAACGATGGAAAAGCAATGGACGGAAGCGGTCGAGCGCATGGGATACGAGCCGTACGTGCCGGGGGAAAACCCGCGGCTGCATCATAAGGACGGCGTCACCCTCGAAGAGCGGCAGCGTACGAGCGACAAGCTGGTGCCTTCCCTCGAGGAGGCCATCCGGCGCAGCGGACTCAAGGACGGCATGACGATCTCCTTCCACCACCATTTCCGCGCGGGCGACTATATCGTCAACATGGTGCTCGACACCATCGCGAAAATGGGCATCCGGAACCTGCGTGTGGCCGCATCCAGCCTGACGAACTGCCACGCGCCCATGATCGGGCACATTCAAAACGGCGTGGTCACGCGCGTGGAGACCTCCGGCTGCCGCGGCGAGCTGGCGGAGGCCGTTTCCCACGGGCTGATGGAGAACCCCATGGTGTTCCGCACGCACGGCGGACGCGCGGCGGCCATCGCGGATGGAAAACTGCATATCGACGTGGCGTTTCTCGGCGCGCCGAGCTGCGACGCGTTCGGCAACGCGAACGGGTATTCCCGCGGCGTGGAGGGCAAGAGCATGTGCGGCTCCCTCGGCTACGCGCGGCCGGATGCGCAGTACGCCGATAAGGTGATCATCATCACCGACAATCTTGTGCCGTACCCGAACACGCCGTTCGGCATTTCGCAGCGGTTCGTGGATTACGTGGTGGTCGTGGACAGCATCGGGGACCCGGAGAAGATCATGTCCGGCGCGACGCGGTTTACAAAGAACCCGCGCGATCTGCTTATCGCCGAAAAGGCGGCCGACGTCATCGTGAATTCCGGGTATTTCTACAACGGCTTCTCCCTGCAGACCGGCACCGGCGGCGCCTCGCTGGCGGTGACGCGGTTTTTAAGGGACTATATGGTGGAAAGGGACGTCAAGGCGAGCTTCGCGCTCGGCGGCATTACGGGCGCGATGGTGAAGCTGCACGAGGAGGGCCTTATCGGGAGGCTTCTGGACGTGCAGAGCTTCGATCTGGACGCGGCGAACTCCCTCAAGAACAACCGGTTCCACCGGCAGATCGACGCGAACTACTACGCAAACCCCTATCACCGCGGCTCGGTCGTCAACGCGCTGGACGTGGTCGTCCTCTCCGCGCTGGAGATCGACACGAACTTCAACGTCAACGTGCTCACGGGTTCGGACGGCGTGATCCGCGGCGCGATCGGCGGGCATCCGGACACGGCCGCCGGCGCGGCGCTGACGGTCGTCGTATGCCCGCTGCTGCGCGGACGCATTCCGTGCGTGGTCGGCCGCGTCGGCACGCTCGTGACGCCCGGCAGCACGGTGGACGTGCTCGTGACCGATCAGGGCGTGGCGGTCAATCCCCTGCGGCCCGAGGTGCGCGAACGCCTCGAGAAGCAGTGCATTGAGGTGACGGAGATCGAGACGCTGCGCGAAAAGGCCGAATCGCTGACCGGAAAGCCCGATCCTATCCGCTTTACGGACCGGATCGTCGGCCTCGTGACTTACCGCGACGGCAGCATCATCGACGTGATCCGGCAGGTGGCGGAATAAATCGTGCGTTCGGGGCCGTATCCCGTTATAATAGAACCGACTGTTCAGGAGGTAACCAGATGATTCAGTATTTGAATAAGGGCGTGACGTTGACCGGCGGCTGCCCGCGCGAGGGCGCGGACCCTTCCGGGGAGGCGCGCAAAAAGACCATTGCATACCGGATTCTGCAATCGCACAGCGTTTCGGGCGACGAAAAGAAACTGCGCATCCGCTTCGACGCGCTCGTCTCGCACGATATCACCTATGTCGGCATCATACAGACCGCGCGGGCGAGCGGGCTGACCGAGTTCCCGGTGCCGTACGCCATGACCAACTGCCACAACAGCCTGTGCGCCGTCGGCGGCACGATCAACGAGGACGACCATGTGTTCGGCCTTTCCGCCGCGAAGAAATACGGCGGCATCTACGTGCCGGCCAACCAGAGCGTCATCCACAGCTATGCGCGCGAGGAACTCGCCGGCTGCGGGAAGATGATCCTCGGTTCGGACAGCCACACGCGCTACGGCGCGCTCGGCACCATGGGCGTCGGCGAGGGCGGGCCGGAGCTGGTCAAGCAGCTGTTAAAAAACACCTACGATATCAATATGCCGGAGGTCGTGCTCTGCTACGTCACGGGCAAGCCGCGGCACGGTGTCGGCCCGCACGACGTGGCGCTCGCGCTCGTGAAGGCGGTGTTTGCAGGCGGGTATGTAAAGAACAAGGTGCTCGAGTTCGTCGGCCCCGGCATCGCGAACCTGCCGGCCGACTTCCGCAGCGGCATCGACGTGATGACGACCGAGACCACGTGCTTAAGCTCCATCTGGGAAACGGACGGGGAGATCCGGCGCTACTACCGCACGCAGGGCAGGCCAAACGATTTTGCCGAGCTCCGCCCGGAGGACGGCGCCTATTACGACGCCATGATCACGATCGAGCTCGACAAGGTGGAGTGCATGATCGCGCTGCCGTTCCACCCGAGCAACGCCTATACGATCCATGAGTTCAACGAGCGCGCGGACGAACTGCTCGCCGGCGTGGAGCAGGAGGCCGCGAAGCTGTTCCCGAAAGCGCGCCTGAATCTGAGGAGCAAGGTGTCCGAAAAGGGCGTTCAGGCGGACCAGGGCGTCATCGCGGGCTGCTCCGGCGGACTCTTCGACAACATCGTCGAGGCGGCGGACATTCTCAAGGGCGGCGATACCGGAAACGGCGCCTTCTCGCTCTCCGTGTATCCGACGAGCGTGCCGGTCAGCCTCGAACTGACCAAAGACGGCGCGACCGCGGAACTGCTGGAGGTGGGAGCCGTTATCAAACCGTCGTTCTGCGGCCCGTGCTTCGGCGCGGGCGACGTGCCGGCCAACAACGGCCTGTCGCTGCGCCACACCACGCGCAATTTCCCGAACCGCGAGGGCAGCAAGCCCGGCGAGGGGCAGATTGCCTGCGTGGCGCTCATGGACGCGCGCAGCATCGCCGCCACCGCCCGAAACGGCGGCGTCGTCACCGCGGCGAGCGACGTCGACTACCGCGCCAGGCGGCTTGCCTACCACTTCGACCGCAGCGTCTACGAGAAGCGCTGCTACTATGGCTTCGGTAAGC
>CAZIQO010000116.1:0-5117 GCA_964541465.1 uncultured Oscillospiraceae bacterium | reverse complement strand
GAGTATGGCGGAGGAGCTGACGCGACGCATTCACAGCATCGCGTTCCGCGCGACAAAGGCCGAGTGCCTGGATCTGCCGGAAACCACGGAGATCGTCAGAACGGTCGAACTAGAACTACAGGCGAAACGGCTGTATGAGCAGCTTGTTCGTGACAGTTACGTCCAAATCAAGGACGGCGAGATCACGGCCGCAAACATGCTGACCCGCCTGCTGCGGCTTTCACAGCTGACTGGCGGTTTCCTGCGAGAGGACGGCAGCGAACGACCCGTAAAGATAAGTGACGCCAAATTGGCAGCGCTGGCGGACATCGTGGACAGCGCGGCGCAAGACGGGAAAAAGCTCGTGGTCATCGCACGGTTCCTGCCGGAGATCGACGCAATTACGCGAATGCTGGAGAAAAAAACGATCGGCTATTCCCAAATTTCGGGCGAGATCAAAGACCGAGATGAGCAGGTGCGGCGATTCCAAGAGGATGCGGATACGACTGTGTTTGTTGGCCAGATCGCAACGTCTGGGCTGGGTATTACGTTAACCGCCGCAGACATTATGGCTTTCTTCTCGCTCGACTACAGCATGTCGAACTTCGAGCAGGCGAAAGCACGGATTCATCGGGTCGGGCAACGGAATCCCTGCACCTATATCTATCTCGTTGCCGCCGGCACCGTAGACGAAAAAGTGCTCCAGGCGCTGCGTGACAAAGCCGATTTGGCCAGAGTCCTGATCGATGAATATCGGATGGGTAAGAACCCGTTCGAGACACCCTGAAAGGAGTACATATGGAATCAAACGAACTATTCGCGCTGGCGGATGAACTGCGCGAACTGAAAGAAACAAAAAAGCACTTGGAAGACGAGCTCAAAGCGGTGGGCTTGGAGATCGACCGCGTGGACGTCGTCCTCGCCCAGCGCATGGCGGATACCGAAACGCAGAACTTCACCCGGAACGGTACGATGTTCTGTCTGACCAGTACAACGCGCGCTTCGGCGGTCAGCGGGCGCAAGGATGAACTGTTCGATGCGCTGCGAGAAGCGGGCTTCGGCGATTTAGTCTACGAGACCGTCAACGCCAACTCGCTCTCCGCATTCGTCAAGGAACAGACCACAGAAAACGGGGATGCCCTACCACAATGGTTGGATGGTCTCGTGAACGTGTTCGAAAAGACAACCGTGGGTGTGCGCAAAGCCGCCCGATAAGAGAAAGGAAATGGACAAAATGACACAGGAAACAGGAATCGTAACAACCGGCAACACATTTGAGGAACTTGCGAGCTTCAACCTGACCGATGCGATGTCGCAGGAATTGGAGGGATTGAGCCTCTCTTTTGAGCGAATCAAGATACCTTCGGCGGGGAGCACGGTCTTCGAACTGCCCGCCATCGATGGCGGCGAGCCGGAAACGGTGAAGGAGTTCACGGGCGTGATCCTCTATCACCATCCGTTGTTCGCGTATTACCGGGATAAATACGCGGGCGGCAACGAGCCACCGGATTGCGGCAGCTTCGACGGCGTGACCGGCGAGGGCGACCCCGGCGGTGCGTGCGCCAAATGCCGTTATAACCAGTTCGGTTCGGGTGAGAGCGGCGGCAAGGCGTGCAAAAATCGCCGTCGCATCTATATTCTTCGCGAGGGTGAAGTTTTCCCGGTTCTGCTCTCGCTGCCGACCGGCTCGCTCAAGGAATTCACGCGCTATATCCAGCGTCTCCTAAGCCGCGGTAAGAAGTCGCTTGCGGTGGTGACTCGTTTCTCGCTGAAGAAAGCGGTGAACACGGGCGGCATCGCATACTCCCAAGCGCAGTTCAATATCGAGCGCGCGCTGACCGAAGCGGAACTTGCGACGGTTTCGAACCTCGCGGCGCAGGTGAAGGAATACGCCAAGCACGCCGGCGGGTATTCCGTCGATCTGGACGAGTTCGTCGAAGTGCCGACAACTCCGTTCGATCCTGTGACAGGTGAGATCGTGGAATCTCAGAACTAAGTGACCGGATGAAGGGGTGGCGAAGACCGCCCCTTCAAACAGATTTGAAAGGGGCCGCATATGAATGAATTACAGCTTTTCACGAATACGGAATTCGGTCCGGTGCGCACACTGGAAGAAAATGGTCAGATTCTATTCTGCGCAAAGGACGTTGCTGTCAATCTTGGATACGGTAATGTTGCGGATGCAATACAGAAACATTGTAAGGGTATCGCGAAACGCGACACCCTTACAAACGGAGGAATACAATCGATGACCTTCATACCCGAATCCGACGTCTATCGCCTGATCATGCGCAGTAAACTGCCCGCTGCGCAGAGATTTGAACGTTGGGTAGTGGAGGAAATCCTGCCGACGATTCGTAACCACGGCATATATGCCACCGGCGAAACGCTAGAAGCCTTGATCCGCGATCCTCGGTTCGGTATACGTCTGCTATCAGAACTGCAAACCGAACGTGAGCAACGAAAAGCAGCCGAGGAGGAAAGAGAGCATCAGAAAAGGGTTATCTTTGAACTTGAGCCAAAAGCGCGGTATTGCGATTTGGTGCTGAAGAGCAAGACACTGGTGCCGGTCAGTATGATCGCGAAAGATTACGGGCTGTCTGCAATGAAGTTCAACCTGCTGCTTCATGAGCTTGGCGTTCAGTATAGGATGGCCGAAACGTGGTTGCTGTATCAGAAATACGCCGATCAAGGATATGCGCATTCACAGACGCATGTTCTGGATAACGGCACCACAATTGTTACCACTTGCTGGACGCAGAAGGGGCGTTTGTTCTTATACCGGCTTTTAAAAGAGCAGGCGGGCGTGCTTCCCGTGATTGAGAGGGATTGCGGCATATGCGAAAGGTAATCGAGCGTATCGACGCTCCAATGCCAAAAAACGTTGTTATGCAGCGGAAGCTGACGGCCTTGTTTGGGGACACAGACCTTCCAATCCGGAAGGTATTTGTATGCTCCCCATATGCCGGATGCGTGAAGGCAAACGTTCATAACGCCCGCATGTACTCACGTTTCGTCTTTCTCTGCGGGTGCATGCCGATCACGCCGCATCTCATGTACCCACGATTTCTCGAAGACAAAGATACCAAGGAGCGGGATGCGGGGATTCAGATGGGGTTGATTCTTTTGGATTTCTGTAACGAAATTTGGGTATTCGGGCAGAAGATCAGCAACGGCATGCGTCGAGAGATTGCATTTGCGGAATCGCACGGCATCTTGGTGCGATACTTCTCCGATACTTGTCAGGAGGTGGTGAAGCGTGGCAGAACCTGAACAATTCCCAATATCGCTTGCTGAACGCCGGCAATGGATCTGCTGGCGGTTGGAACCAAGCAGCAAGGGCGACCGGCCGAATAAAACGCCATACTCCCCACACGCGAACCGAAGAGCATCGTCCACCGATCCTGGTACATGGGGAACGCTGGCAGAAGCACAGGCAGCGCGTAAGCGGTACGGGTATACCGGGCTTGGGTTTGTGTTCACGAACGACGATGATTTCGTCGGTGTGGATATCGACCATTGCCGGAACAAGGACACAGGCGCGCTGAACGAAACGGCTGCCGCGGTCGTCTCGAAAACAGCGACATACGTCGAGGTCAGTCCGTCGGGTGAAGGCCTGCATCTGTTCTTTCGCGGGAAGATCCCCGAAGGCGGGAATAAAAACAGCAAAACCGGCGTTGAAATGTATGCGTTTGGACGCTATTTTACCATGACTGGAAATCGGCTGGACGGCGCGTCGATGGATATTCTGAAAGGCGGCGGCGTGCTGGACTGGATCCATGCGACATATATCAAAACACCGAAGCAGGAAAAGCAGACTCCTGAGAAGAAGGCACCGATCGAGCGAAAGAAGAAGAAACCGAGGTCATCCTCGGCACCGCTTTCCGACGAAGCGGTGCTTGAACGCGCAATGGCGGCGGATAAGGATACGTTATTCGCGAAGCTCTGGTCGGGAAGTTGGCACGATCAGTACGATTCACAGTCCGAAGCGGATATGGCGCTGAGCTGCAAGCTGGCGTTCTGGACAGGCAGGAACAGGGATCAGATGGACCGGCTATTCCGCCAGAGCAAGCTGTATCGTGAAAAATGGGACGAGCGGCATCATGCCAACGGTGCGACCTACGGTGAAGAAACACTCGCAAAAGCGCTCGATCTGGTTCAGGATTCTTTCACAACTGCGTCAAATGCGCCGGTATTCGAATTCGAGGGTCGGTATTACCGGGCGAAAGGCGATACGGTAACGCCGCTGACGAATTTTATCGTCAAACCTGTCGAAATGATCGAGTCCGAAGAAGAGACGCAGCTTACTGCCGATTTGATCACCGTACGCGGCGAAACGTTCCGGCATTCATTTCTGACAACCGATTTCGCGAACTTGCAGCGCTTCAAGAATACGCTGAACAAGCGCACGATCGCGCTGAGCTATACCGGATCGGAGGGAGATTTGGAGCTACTGAAAGCATTTTTGTCCGAGCTTGACTGGGTGCGCAAGAAGGGCGTCCGCGCGTCCGGCCTGTACTTTCATGGCGGGCGATGGGTGTTTGTCGGTTCGGATTGCGCTGTAGACGGTGCGAGAAACAATGTGCCCGATATTCAGCAATTCGAACAATACCGCGCGCCGGGGCAAAGCATCCTGGATGCGAAGCCACTGACTGCGGATGAGCTTTCGGAATTGGGGAAGCTGCTGCTCGGGTACAATGAACCGGCAAAATCGGTTGCGGTGCTGGCGTGGTGCGCAGGGTGCTTTGTGAAAGAGCACCTGAAGAGCAGGAAGATCAAGTATCCGCACTTATTACTGATCGGCGAAGCCGGCAGCGGCAAGAGCAACACACTCGAGCGGGTGATCCTGCCGATCTTTTCCAAGGTGCGTATCGCGGCGGCATCGCAGGTGACGCGGTTTACGATCATCAAGGAATCGACGTCGTCGAATCTTTTACCGCAGCCGCTGGATGAATTTAAACCGTCTAAAATCGACAGGCTGACGCTGAACGTGCTGCTTAATCATATGCGAAACGCATATGACGGTACGGACGGAGAACGCGGCCGCGCGGATCAGACATCTGTGAAATATCCGCTGACATCACCGCTCGTAGTTGCGGGTGAGGAGTCGCCCTCCGAGGCGTCGATCCGTGAGCGCA
>CAZIQO010000115.1:0-5264 GCA_964541465.1 uncultured Oscillospiraceae bacterium | reverse complement strand
GCCGGTGCACGCCCTTTTCCGCCTTGAGGTAGCCGTAGGCGTTTTCGCCGTCCACCTCGAACGTGACGGACTTCACGCCCGCGTCCTCGCCCTCGAGCCGGTCCAGCTCGCGCACCGCCCAGCCGCGGTTTTCGCAGTAGCGCGTGTACATGCGGTAGAGCATCTCCGTCCAGTCCTGCGCCTCGGTGCCGCCCGCGCCCGCATGCAGGGACAGAATGGCGTTGCTTCCGTCGTAGGGACCCTTGAGCATCTGCTCGAGCCGCAGGGACTCGATTGCGGCGGAAACGGCGGCCGTTTCGCTTTTGATCTCGCCGACCAGGCTGTCGTCCTGCTCCTCCTCCGCCATCTCGATGAGCGTTTTCAGGTCCTCGAACCGGTCGTAGAGTTTCCTGAACCGGTCGAGTTTATGCTGCAACTGCTTGGCGCGCTGATTGACCTTGTTCGCGCTGTCCACATCGTTCCAGAAATCCGCGGCGCCCATCTGCTCTTCCAGCCCGGTGAGCTCCGCGCGGACCTTGTCCGGGTTGAGCGCCTCCCGGCATTCCCCGAGACGTTCCCCGAACGCCTCGATGTTCATTTTATATTCGTCCAGCGGGATCATAAAATAATTCCTCTCGATCGCTTTACCATTGTCCTGTTTTTTGCCGCGGCATCGTTCCCGCCGCGCCCGTCATTCGTTTTTCCCGCAGCAGTTCTTGTATTTCTTGCCGCTGCCGCAGGGGCACGGGTCGTTCCGGCCGACCTTTTTTCCCTCGCGCGAGAACGTGGCGCTCCCGCTGTCCGGTTTCGGCTCGATGGGCTTGGCAAGCTGCACACGGTGAAGCGGCCCGCCCGTAAGCTGCATCAGGTACAGCCGCCGCACGGTCTGCTCGCGGATCTCGTTCACCATCGCGTCGAACATGTCGAATCCTTCGCTCGTGTAGGCGTATACGGGGTCGTGCTGCGCATAGGAACGCAGCCCGATGCCCTGCTTGAGCTGATCCATGGCGTCGATATGGTCCATCCAGTGTTCGTCGACGGTGCGCAGCAGCACGACGCGCTCGTTTTCACGCATGTCCACGCCCGCTTCCTGCAGGCGCTTTTCGGCCTCCGCGTAGGCGTTGTCCGCAAATTCGTACAGCCGTTCCCTGATCTCCGGCAGTTCGAACGTACTGCACTCCTCCTCGGAGAACAGGCTCTTCGCCTGACGGACGCAGAGCTTGCATACGTCGATGGACAGCGCGGTAAAGTTCCAGCTTTCCCGCGGGGCGTGCGGATTGCAGTTGCTCTCGGCCATTGCGTCGAGCGTTTCGTGAACCATCGCGCGGAGGCTTTCGGAAAGGTCCTCGCCCATGAGCACGCGGCGGCGCTGGCCGTAGATGATCTCGCGCTGCTTGTTCATCACGTCGTCGTAGCGCAGAACGTTCTTTCGCGTTTCAAAGTTCATCGCTTCCACGCGCTTCTGCGCCGCCTCGATCTGTCTTGTGAGCATGCGCAGCTCGAGGCGGATTTCGCCCTGCTGATCGGCCGAAGCGAAGCGGTTGAGCGTATTGCTCACGCGCTCGCCGCCGAACCGCCGCATCAGTTCGTCCTCAAACGAAACGTAAAACTGCGTCGATCCCTGGTCGCCCTGGCGGCCCGCGCGGCCGCGCAGCTGGTTATCAATGCGGCGGCTTTCGTGCCGCTCCGAACCGATGATGAAGAGTCCGCCGAGCGCCTCGACCACGTCGTGCTCCTTCGAGGTGACGGCCTTGTGCGCCGCGTACAGTTCCTTATAGCGCGCCCGCGCGCCCAGGATGTCCGGATCGTCCGTATCCCCGTGGCCGACGGCTTCCTCGATGAGCCAGTCCTCGAGCCCTTCCTGCCGCAGGTCCCGCCGCGCAAGAAATTCCGGATTGCCGCCGAGCAGGATGTCGGTGCCGCGGCCGGCCATGTTGGTCGCAATCGTCACCTGGCCGAGCTTGCCGGCCTGCGCGACGATCTCGGCTTCCTTCGCGTGCTGCTTGGCGTTGAGCACCTCGTGCTGGATGCCGGCGCGGCGGAGCTTTGCGCTGAGGTATTCGCTGCGCTCGACGGAAATCGTGCCGACGAGCACGGGCTGCCCGGTCTCATGGATCCGTTTGATCGTCTCGACGATGCTGTCGAACTTGCCCGCCTCGGTGGGGAAGATCGCGTCGTTGAGGTTGTTGCGCCGCAGAGGCCTGTTGGTCGGAATCTCAACGACGTCGAGATCGTAGATGCTCATGAACTCCGACTCTTCGGTCTTCGCCGTGCCCGTCATGCCGGCGAGCTTTTTGTACATGCGGAAATAGTTCTGCAGCGTGATGGTGGCGAGCGTGCGGTTCTCGCGCTCCACCGTGACGCCTTCCTTCGCTTCGAGCGCCTGATGCAGGCCCTCGCTGTAGCGGCGGCCGAACATCAGCCGGCCCGTGAATTCGTCGACGATGAGCACTTCGCCTTCCTGCACCACGTAATCCTTGTCGCGCTGGAACAGTGCGTTCGCGCGCAGCGCCTGAATGATATGGTGGTTGATCTCCATGTTCGCCGGGTCGCCGAGGCTCCCGATGCTGAAATACTTCTCCGCCTTCTGAACGCCCTCCGCGGTGAGCTGTACGGTGCGCTTCTTGATATCGCACTGATAGTCGCCGTCCTCCGGCGTCTCCTCGCCCATCATGCGGTCCGCGCTCGTCTGCTGCACGAGGTCGCTGCCGCGCGTGAGCGATTTGACGAATCGGTTCGCATCGGTGTACAGCTCGCTGGACTCCTCGCCTTCGCCGCTGATGATGAGCGGCGTGCGCGCCTCGTCGATGAGGATAGAGTCCACCTCGTCGATGATGGCGTACATGAGTTCGCGCTGCACCATCTGCTCGCGGAACACCACCATGTTGTCGCGCAGGTAGTCGAAGCCGAACTCGTTGTTCGTGCCGTAGGTGATATCGCTCCGGTAGGCGGTCTGCTTTGCGTCGCGCTCCATGCCGTTGATCACGCACCCGACGCTCATGCCGAGGAAACGGTAGATCTTGCCCATCCACTGCGCGTCGCGCCTGGCCAGGTAGTCGTTGACGGTCACGACGTGCACGCCCTCGCCGGTCAGCGCGTTGAGGTACGCCGGCAGCGTGGCCACGAGCGTTTTGCCTTCGCCCGTCTTCATCTCGGCGATGCGGCCCTGATGCAGCACCATGCCGCCGTCGAGCTGCACATCGAAATGCCGCATGTCGACGGTGCGCACCGCCGCCTCGCGGACGGTTGCGAACGCCTCGCACATGATATTGTCCAGCGTTTCGCCGTTCGACAACCGTTCGCGGAACTTCTCCGTCTGCGCGCGGAGATCCGTGTCCGTCATCGCCTGCATCTGCGGTTCAAGTTCGTTGATCTTGTTTACATACGGCCTGAGTTTCCTCAGCCGGCTCGTGCTCGTATTCCCGAGCACCGTATCCAGAAATCCCATTCGGATGCTCCTTTGTCTGGCTGGACGGTATCCGTCCGCGCGGCGCGTCTGCCGCAGAATACCCGTCCGCAGCGATCTATATCGCATATAAATCTAGTGTATAAGTATAGCAGAATCGGCACAGGTTCGCAACGAGAAACCGTTCCCTTCGGTATCCGCAGATATCCTGAAAACCCGTCGGTTTCCTCTTCTTCAAGCGAAAAGCGGCAAATTCCTTCCCCGGCCTTCGGGCCGTCGGCACCGCCGAATAAAAAGGCGGATCCGGAGACCGCAGATCCGCAACCGTCATACAACGCGGCCCGGGCAAACCTGCCGCAGTTCTGAAGCGCCATTGGGGGAAATCCTTCCACCTTCGCCGCCGAATCGGGAGCTCGTCCGCCGGGTGTTTCCCCGACAGGATACTCGCACCTTCGAAGGGCGGGTGTTATGCCTTCAGCCCGTTTCGCCGCGCGCGGCGGATCAGCGCCCCGACATAGAGAAGCAGCGCCGCGCCGAAGCATACGAACGCCGCCGTCCGGTCGCCCGTCATCGGTTCCGACAGAATCAGCGCCCCTACGATCAGCTGCAGCGTGGGGCTGATAAACTGCAGAAAGCCCATCGCCGTAAACGGCAGGCCGTTGACGCCGCGCGTGTACAGGATCAGCGGCACGGCCGTAACCACGCCCGTGGAAACCAGCAGCAGCGCGTTCAGCGGCGTCAGTGCAGAAACGGCCGCCCGGTTTTCCGCCGAAAACAGCAGGTATGCGATCGCAAAGGGGAAAAGCAGGATCGTTTCCACCGCAATGCTCGTCAGCCCGCTCACACCCGCCAGCTTCTTGAACACCCCATATCCGGCGAACGACAGCGCCAGCGTGAGCGCGATCCACGGAAACGCGCCGTAGCGCAGCGTCGCGATCAGCACGCCCGCCGCGGCGATCGCAAGCGCGATCCATTCCGCCGCGCCGCATTTTTCGCGGAACAGCACGATGCCCAGCGCAAACACGACAAGAGGATTGAGATAGTACCCCAGGCTTGCGTCAAGCACATGCCCGGAATTGACCGCCCAGATATATACGCCCCAGTTGATGGTGATCATCAGTGCGGCGGGAACCATGAAGCGCATTTTGCGCCTGTCGCGCAGCAGCCTGACGACCTCGCCGAACCGCTTTGTAATCAGCAGCAGCATGGCGGTAAACACCATCGACCACACGATGCGGTTCGCCAGTATCACAACCGGGCCGATCTCGTCCATCAGATGCCAGTACAGCGGCAGCAGTCCCCACAGCGTATAGCACACGATGCCGCTGAGAAAATCCGCGTTTCGTTTGTTTGTCGGTTTCTGTTCCATTTCCGCTCATTGTAACACAGTCTGCAAAAATAACAATCCGGTTCGCCCTTTTTGCAGCAAAAATCCCCGGACGGAAAATCGTTCGGGGACGCATACTGCACTCGTTCCGCACGCCGCGCAGGCGGCGCCGGGATTTCGTATGAACTCCTGATCCGCAGGCCGCGGAATCAGGCGGCTTTTTCTGTTTGACGGCGAAGCCTGGTCTTCCAAAGATACGCCATGATATACAACCGATTCAGCATGCTCCGCACTCCCTTCAATCTCTGGTTTCAATATCTAGTTCCTTTTATGCTAGAAGCATACAACATATATGTGAACAGAGTTTTATGTCAAAATGAAAAATGTATTATTTTACCGTGAATGGTTTGTTGCATTTCCCGTTCCGCTTCGGCCGGCGGGGTGTAAAAGGCATCTTAGGCGTCGGCCTTCCAGCGCGCTGGCAGCAGATATTGTTTAACCCACCGGCTGCAACGAAGTGACGAGGGAAACCGTCGCGGACTCGCTGTGGAG
>CAZIQO010000114.1:0-5273 GCA_964541465.1 uncultured Oscillospiraceae bacterium | reverse complement strand
CCTGCTGCTCGATGGCACGGACGACTTCGGAAAAAAACGGATTGTCCGCCGGCGTTCTGGCGCGCCCGAACACGCAGGCAATCGTTTTCGTCGGCATTCGTTTTTTGCCCGCGTCCCCCATGCGCAGTTGCCGCGCCACGCAGTTGGGCGTGTACCCCGTCTCGCGGATCACCTGCCATACGCGGTCGCGCACCTCGGGCGTGGCAAAGCTGCCGTCTGTCGAGTTGATGATGCGGGACACCGTGGAAACGGAGACCCCGGCCTTTTCGGCGATATCCTTTAAGCGCAGTTTCCCCACTTCATTCTTATCCATTTTCGTGTGCCTTTGCAGGCTGGAGCTGCATAAACCGCCTCGCGCAATCCTCCAGGCTTTCCGTCTGCCCGTAAACGGCCAGCGCGCCGGCAACCAGGATATCGGCGCCTTCGGCCATGCAGGTCCGCGCGTTATCCATGTCCACGCCGCCGTCGACCATGATGCGGAACCGGTAATTCTTCTGCCCGCGTACGCCGCGTAAAAACGAAAGATGCCCGCACGTGTGCTTTACCAGCATCTGCTGGCCCGCAAATCCGGGCTCGACGCCCATGACGTTGACGTAATCGGCAAATTCCAGAAGCGGCGCCACGTCGTCGTGGTTCGTATTCGGGTTGAGAACGATCCCCGCCTGCATGCCGTGCCCCCTGATTCTGCGAAGCAAGCCGATGGGAAAACGCGTCGCGTCCACATGGAACGAAAGCATGTCCGCCCCCGCGTTATGCATCTGTTCGATGAAATCGCCGGGCCGGTCCGTCATCAGATGCACGTCGAGCGTTACGTCGCAGTATGCGTCGACGGCGCGTACGGTATCCGCAGAGAAGCACAGATTCGGCACATAATGCCCGTCCATGATATCGATATGGAACATCTCCGTCCCGACCGACAGCAGCGTGTCGATATCCTCTCTGAGGCAAAGCAGGTTGCCGCAGGCGAGCGAGGGATTCATGATCACAGGCCGTTCCTCCTCAATCGGGCGCGATATCCGGCAGGCCGAGCGCGCTCCATCCGCCGTCTACATAAAGCGTCTGCCCGGTCACGTAGCCCGCTTCGGCGGAGCCCAGATACAGCACCGCGTCGGCGATCTCGTCCACGCTTGCCAGGCGCTTAAAGGGGACCGCCGCATAGATCTGCTTTTCGCTCACGACGCCGAGCCGGAATCCGTCCTCCAGCAGCTGCGTGCGGATCCAGCCGGGCGCGACGGCGTTTACGCGGATATGCAGGCCCGCCCACTCCGCCGCAAGCACGGCGGTCATGCCGCCGATCGCGGCCTTACTGATAACGTACGGCGCGCGGCCGGGCAGCGTGCGGGTTGCGGTGCCGGAAGAGATATTGACGATAGCGCCGCCGTTTTTCATGAGGCGCGCGGCTGCCTGCGCGCAGAAGAAGGAGCCCTTGAGGTTGATATCCATGAGCTTGTCCCAGTTCTCCTCCGAAAACGTGATCGACGCGTCGCGAATCTGTATCCCCGCGTTATTGATCAGCACATCCAGCGTGCCGAACCGTTCGCCGATTTCGCCGAAAACGCGCGTAATCGCCTCGCATTTCGAGACATCCAGCTCGTATGCGTCGGCCTGGACGGCATAGCCCGAGCGCAGCGCTTCCGCGGATTTGCCCATAACGGCCGCGTCGATATCGGTCAGCAGAATGTGCGCGCCCTCGCGCGCAAAGGCTTGCGCAATGGCAAAGCCGATGCCGCGCGCGCCGCCCGTGATCAATACGCGTTTATCCTTTAACTGTTTCACAAAAGCCTCCGTATTTGATGAACGTTGCCTGAAAATAGAATTGTTTTCTTTCAAATATTGTACCTGCGCGCACGCTTTCTTTCAATCAAATCTTACGCAAACGTTATTCCTTATTTTCGCAAACGCCGTGCAGGGCACGTTTATGAGATAACGTTTGCGTAATTTGCGATTGCAACGCCGGCTGTGTGGACGCTATATTTTAAGTAAGCATACAGCATGACCGCCCGATTTTTGGCTGCGTTTTCGTGAGCGATCCGTTAGCGCGGCAGGGAATCATCCGATTGTTCAGGAGCCGATAAATGAAGTATTTTTTCGCGAATCTCAAACGATTCGATATCCCTGTCACGCTCGGAGGCGTCAACAGACTCGCGCCCGTACAGGAGTGGGGCGCAAGCATCGTGCGGCAGACGGAACCGTTTGTAAACAGTCTCTATCCCCGTGCCTGCTGTACGCTCTTGCTGCCGGAAGCGCATCTGCTCTCCGCGCTCGCCGCGCGCGCCCTGGATTCGCACCTATCCATCGGCGCGCAGGGCGTTCACCGGGAGGATGTCGCAGCCGGCAGCAATTTCGGCGGGTTTACCACGCTCCGCACCGCCAAGTCCGTCGCCGCGATGGGCTGCACGCATGTGATCGTCGGACACTGCGAGGAGCGGCGCGAAAAAGCGGGCGTGCTCAAAGAGGCGGGCGTTAAGGACCCTGCGGCGATCAACCGTCTGCTCAACCGCGAGATCCTCTGCGCGCAGCAGGCGGGTCTGCGCATCTTGTACTGCGTGGGCGAGGACCTCGACGAAATGCCGCGGCGGCGGCAGGTCGTCGAAGAACAGCTTTCCCTTGGCCTGGCGGGCGTCGATCCGGCAAACGTCGTCATCGGCTACGAGCCCGTCTGGTCGATCGGCCCCGGCAGGCCCGTGCCCGACGCCGCCCATATCGAAGAGGCCGCCGCGCTGATCAAGCAGGCGTTTCCGGCGCCCGTGATCTACGGCGGAGGGCTCAGAACCGAAAACGCCGCCATGATCGCCTCCATACGGAACGTCGACGGCGGGCTGATCGCGCTGACGCGTTTTTCCGGCGAAATCGGGTTTTATCCCGACGAGTTCTGCTCGATCATCGAAACTTATATGGCCGGTGCCGAAGGGAGCGATGCAACTTGAGGCTGCAGTATTCGGCCGAAGCGCTCGAAGAAATGGCGCATACGCTCCGCGTTCACACCATAGAGAGCATCCACGCGGCGGGTTCGGGTCATCCCGGAGGCAGTTTGTCCCTTGCGGAGATCATGAGCGTGCTGTTCTTCCGTATCATGGACGTCGACCCGGAGCATCCCGGGTGCGAGACGCGCGACCGGTTCGTGCTTTCCAAAGGCCACGCCGCGCCGGTCTATTATGCGGCGCTGGCGGAGCGCGGTTTCTTTGATACGAAGGAGCTCCTCCGTCTGCGGAAGATCGACAGCATGCTGCAGGGCCATCCCGACCGCAAGCGCATCCCCGGCGTGGACATGTCCTCCGGGTCGCTCGGGCAGGGCATCTCGGCTGCCTGCGGCATGGCGTACTACGCAAAGAACAATGAAAAATCCTGGCGCACATTCTGCATTCTGGGCGACGGCGAACTTCAGGAGGGCCAGGTGTGGGAAGCGCTGATGTGCGCCGCGCATTTCCGGCTCGGCCGGCTAACGGCGCTCATCGACCGGAACGGGCTGCAGATCGACGGCGCGGTGTCCGAGGTGATGGCCGTCGAGCCGTTGACGGACAAGTTGCGCGCGTTCGGCTGGGACGTCGCCGAGGCGGACGGGCACGACGTGCGGGCTTTAACGGACATCCTCGAGCGGCCGCGCGTCGCGGACGACCGTCCGCTGGCGCTCGTCTGCCATACCGTCAAAGGCAAAGGCGTTTCATTTATGGAGAATCAGGCCGACTGGCACGGCGCCCCGATCGGCGACGCCGACTATGCGCGGGCCATGCAGGACCTGGGCTGAAAGAAGAGGTGGAATGATGCTTTCGACCCGACAGGCTTACGGACAGGCGCTTGTGCAGCTTGCGGAACGATACGATTATTACGTACTGGACGCGGACCTTGCAAAGGCTACGCAGACGGTGCATTTTTCCAGGCAATATCCGAACCGCTTTATCGACATGGGGATTGCCGAGTCCAACATGATGTGCTTTGCAGCCGGCCTTTCCACCTGCGGCACGCCGGCCTTTGTCAGCACGTTCGCCGTCTTTGCCGCGGGCCGCGCGTACGATCAGGTGCGCAACGGCATCGCCTATGGCAGCTGCAACGTCAAGATCGGCGCCACGCACGGCGGGGTGATGATCGGCGCCGACGGCGGATCGCACCAGTGCGTCGAGGATATCGCGCTCATGCGCGCGATCCCCGGCATGCGCGTGCTCTGCCCGGCGGACGCGCAGGAGACCTTTGCCTGCGTCGAGGCGGCCATTCGGCTACCGGGGCCGGTATACCTCCGCTTCGGGCGATTTGCCACGCCCGCGGTCTATGGGGAAAACGATTGCGCGTTTGCCGTCGGAAAAGGCACCGTGCTGCGCGACGGGACGGATGTGACGATCGTCGCGGCGGGCGAAATGGTGCATCAGGCCGTACTGGCCGGACAGGCGCTTCAGAAACTGGGCGTTTCTGCCGCGGTGATCGATATGGCTTCGATCAAGCCCCTCGACGAAGCGCTGATTGCGCAGTATGCGGCCAGGACGGGATATCTCGTGACCATTGAGGATCACAACGTGCTCGGCGGCCTCGGCGGCGCGGTGGCGGAAGCGGTCGTGAAACGCTGCCCGGTCAAGATGGACCTGCTTGGCGTGCAGGACCGCTTCGGACGTTCCGGCGAGCCGGCCGAACTGGCAAAAGTATACGGCCTCAACTGCGAAACCATCGTGCAAACCGTTCAACGGGGGCTAAGGGAGGTATCGAAAGGATGAAACTATCGTTTGAATACGGCACGGAGATGATGGACGCAACGCTGCCCGACAGCACGGATGTGTTTATCCCGGGCGAAACCGTTCCGGACCCGCCCTTCATCCCGCAGGAAGCGCTCGTGGAAGAGACGCTCAAAAGCCTTCGCAACCCCATCGGCATGCCGCCGCTTTCCGAGCTTGCCTTCCCGGGCGCGAAATGCGTGATCATCTTCCCGGACCGCGTCAAGGGCGGAGAACAGCCGACCAGCCATCGCAAGGTCTGCATCCCGCTGATCCTCTCGGAGCTGTTTGCCGCGGGCGTAAAAAAAGAGGACGTCCTTTTGATCTGCTCAAACGGCCTGCACTGCAAAAACACCGAACAGCAGATCCGCGGGATCCTCGGCGACGCGCTGTTCGACGAATACTGGCCGAAGGGGCAGATCATCAACCACGACAGCGAGGACTACGACCATCTGGTCGACCTCGGCAGGACGGAACGGGGCGACCCGGTTTTCATCAACAAGTACGTATACGACGCGGATGTCGCCGTGCTCGTCGGACACACGCAGGGCAACCCGTACGGCGGCTATTCCGGCG
>CAZIQO010000113.1:0-5518 GCA_964541465.1 uncultured Oscillospiraceae bacterium | reverse complement strand
CAGATCCGCTATACTTACTGCGGCGGTGATTCGTACAAGGTCTCGGTCGACGCGGTTTTCCACATACGGCCACCAGAATTCTTCCAGAAAGCTCGAAAACTCGGTGACAAGCGCTTCCGCCGTGATGCCGTGGGAGAGCATGCCGTAACAGTGCGTATGTCCGTTGACGAATCCCGGCGCGAGCAGGCGGTCTGGCGCATCGATCAGTTCGTCGCCCGGCTGAGGGATAAGCTCGGCGTTCGGCGCGACGCGCTCAATGCGTCCGCCGCTGAGAACGACGCCCGAATTCCACTTGAGCCCCTCGGGGGAGAGCAGGCAGCCTGCGCGGATGATGGTGCGGGGCATGGGGCTTACCTCCGGTCAAACTTTTGCGTAAAGCAATTCGAATCAGACTTACAGCTTCTTTTTCGGCGGAACGTGAATCGTTTCGCCTAAAAAGCGCTGGGTGCATTCCATCAACGCTTCGCTGAGCGTCGGGTGCGCGCGCATGGTCTTTGCGGCTTCTTCCACCGTGAGCATGGACTTCATGGCCATGGCGGCCTCCGCAATCAGATCGCTGGCATGCGCGCCCGCGATATGTACGCCGAGAAGCTCGGAAAGATCGCTCTTTGCGAGCATCTTGACGAAGCCTTCCGTCTCACCGAGCGAGAGCGCCTTGCCGTTGCCCGCGAACTGGAAGCGCGAGGCCGAGTAGTCCGTGCCTTCGGCCTTCAGCTGTTCCTCGGTCTTGCCGATGGAGGCCATCTCCGGGTAGGCGAAAACGCAACTCGGCACGAGCGCGTAGTCCACGCGGGAGGAAAGCCCGCAGATGCGCTCGACGCAGACGCGCCCTTCCTCGGAAGCGATGTGCGCAAGCATCATTCTGCCGGTCACATCCCCGATGGCGTACACGCCGGGCACGTTCGTTTGATAGTTTTCGTCAACCTTGATTCCCTTGCGGTCGAACGCAACGCCTGCCGCTTCGAGCTTCAGTCCGTCCGTATTCGGCACGCGTCCGGCGCAGGAAAGGACATGCGAGCACGAAAGTTCCAGCTTGCCTTCCGCGCTTTCTGCAAACACGGTCATATCACCGCGCGTTCCCGAAATCTTCGTGACCTTCGTCGCAGTCAGGATGCGGACGCCCTGCGTCGCCAGCCGCTTTGCGGCAAACTTTGCCAGTTCGCCGTCGAGCGTGGAGAGGATGGCGGGTAAAAATTCAACGATCGTGACTTCCGCACCAAACGCTTTGTAGATGCCCGCGAGCTCGACGCCGATAACCCCGCCGCCGATGATGACGAGGCTTTTGGGGATTTCGTCGAGCCGGAGCGCGGCGGTACTGTCCAGCACGCCGTCGAGACCGATGCCCTCGATGGGGAGAGCGGCAGTCTTGCTGCCGGTTGCGAGCAGAATTGCATTTGCCGTGTAGGTTTCTCCGCCGACTGCAAGCGTTTTTATGCCGGTGAACGACGCTTCGCCGGAGATTACGTCCACGCCGTTGGCCTTGAGCAGACTCTGCACGCCGCCCACCAGCGTATCCACGACCGACTGCTTGCGCGTCCGCGCGGCGGCAAGGTCGAGGAACGCGTTTTCCGCGTGCACGCCGTAGCTTGCGGCGGAATTGACTTCGTGGAGCACTTCGGCGGTACGGTAAAGCGTCTTGGTCGGGATACAGCCGTGGTTCAGGCAAACGCCGCCGACGCGCTCGCGCTCGATCAGCGCGGTCTTTTTGCCGAGCTGGGCCGCGCGGATGGCGGCGACGTAGCCGCCCGGCCCGCCGCCGACGACGATAAGGTCATACTGTTGCATGATGCGAATTCACCTCCGGGGAAACGGTATGGAATATTCTGTATAAAACGTGCATAAACGGAACTTCGGAACAGTTCAATCTTACTTCCAGTCCGTCTCGTTGAGCAGGTCGGTTACTTCCTGCAGGTAGCGGCAGGCAGGCGCGCCGTTGAGTACGCGGTGATCGTAGGTCAGACAGAGGTTCATCACGGGTTCTATGAACACGCCGCCGTTTTTGACCACCGGCATGTCGCGCAGTTTGCAGACGCCGAGAATCGTCGTTTCCGGCGGGTTCAGAATTGGCGTAAAGGAGGTTGCGCCCGCCATTGCGAGGTTGGTCACGGTGGTGACCGCGCCGCCGAAGTCCGCTTCCGTGAGCTTGCCGCTCCTTGCGCGAGCGGAGAGGTCGGAAAGGTCGCCGCAGATGGTTCGAAGCTGTTTTTGATCGGCGTTCCGCACGACGGGGACGATCAGCCCTTTTTCCGTGTCGATCGCAACTCCAATATGGACGCCGCCCGGCAGGACGAAGTTCTTTTCATCGAGATACTGCATGCGCACATCCTCGCGATGCGAAAGCGCGCGGGAGACGGCGTAAACGATCATCGCCGTATAGGAAAGCTTGATTCCCTCGGCGGCGTAAAACGGTTTGAGGCGCTGATAAGCCGCAACCAGAGCGCCGAAGCCGCTTTCGATGCAGACGGTGGTCTGCGCGGTGTTGTCGAGGCTCTTTTTCATAGCGACGGCTGTTGCGCGCTGGATGCCGTTCATTGGTATAATCTTCGATTCGCTTGCGGGCTTTCCCTGCGCTTTGACGTCCGCAACCGTGATCATGCCGAGCAGGCCGGTTCCGCGGATATGCGCGTACGAAAGACGGAGCTTTTCGGCGAGCGCTTTGGCGCGCGGGGTAATGGCGACCGGTCCTTGCGGCGCGGCGGGAGCGGGAGCGTTCGCGGCGGCGCGCACGTCGTCCACGGTGAGTTCGCCGTGTTTGCCCGTTGCGGGGATGGCGGCTGCGTCGAGCCCGCGCGAGTCGATGACCGCCTGCGCGCGCGGCGTGGCGGGAACGTTCTGCCGTTGTGTGGACGCCCGCGCAATCGGCGTGGCGGAGGTCATAGCGTCCACGGTGCAGTCCGCGGCGCGCGGCGTGGGGGCTTGTTCAAGCGCGGGCGCGGAGGGCGCGTCACCGTCCGTTTCGCCTTCACTGCCGATCTGGCAGATTGGCTCGCCGCAGGGCGCGGAATCGCCGGGTTCGAGGTAATGCTTGAGCATCACGCCGTCCGCGGTGGCCAGCGCGTCGTTGGTGAGCTTTTCCGCTTCGATCACGGCGATGCGCTCGCCGCGCTTGACCGCGGCGCCGACGGGCACGAGCCATTCGCCGAGAATGCCCTCTTCCATAGATAAGCCGAACTTCGGCATTTTTTCTTTGACTGCCATGTTGGATTCCTCCAAACGTCCGCCATTTGAACGGCGGGTATCGGTATGATGAATGGGTCGCCGACCGAACGGCTAGAACGCCACGGCGGCCTTTGCCGCGCGGACGATATCGTCTGGGGTGAGCATGTAGTAGTCCTCCAGCACGGGCGCGAACGATACCGGAATGTCCAGGCAGGTGACGCGTCCGACGGGGGCGGAAAGGTATTCGAAATACTTTTCGCTGACCATGGCGGAGATTTCCGCCGCCCAGCCGCCCACTTTGGGGCCTTCCTGCGCAACGACCAGCCGGCTCGTCTTGGCGACGGATTCGGCAATCAGCGCTTCGTCGTACGGTTTGATTGTGCGAAGGTTGATGACTTCCGCGGAGATGCCTTCCTTTTCGAGCGCGGCGGCTGCTTTGAGCGTCATGCCGACGGTAATCTGCAGCGCGCAGATGGTAACGTCCTTGCCCTCGCGCTCGATTACGCCCTTGCCGAGCGGCAGCGCGTACGGTTCTTCCGGCACCTCGCCTTTCATGTTGAGCAGCATTTTGTGCTCTAAAAACAGCACCGGGTCG
The DNA here is from genome assembly GCA_964541465.1 of uncultured Oscillospiraceae bacterium. Taxonomy (GTDB): domain Bacteria; phylum Bacillota; class Clostridia; order Christensenellales; family CAG-138; genus UBA7703. The sequence continues at coordinate 1,764 of CAZIQO010000113.1, read as the reverse complement.
TCGCTGCGGATGGCGGAAATGAGCAGGCCCTTCGCTTCGTACGGTGTGGCCGGGGAAACGATGACCAGCCCCGGCGTGTTCAAAAACCAGCTTTCTACCGCCGCGGAATGGTGATACGCGCAGCGGATGCCCGCGCCCTGCGGCGCGCGGATGACGACGGGGCAGTTCGCCTCGCCCTGAAACATGAAGTTCAGCTTGGCGGTGCTGTTGACGATCTGGTCGAACGCTACGCCCGCAAAGTCCGCAAACATAATCTCCGCGATGGGGCGCAGACCGGCGATAGCCGCGCCGTTGGCAAGGCCGACGATCGCGGCTTCCGAAAGCGCGGTGTCGAAAATCCGATCCGGCCAGCGGTGGTAGATGTTCTGTGTGAGCCCGAAGTCGCCGCCCATGCGGGCAACGTCCTCGCCGAGGATGAAGACGGAATCGTCCCGCTCCATCTCCTGAATCATGGCTTCGTTAATGGCTTTCGTATACGTCAGTTGGCGGCTCATCTGGATACCTCCACGGGGAACCCTTCGTAAACATGTGTCAGCGCGTCGCAAACCTCCGGAACGGGGCTTTCCACGGAGAAACGGAGCATCTCCTGAATCTGCGCGTTGACGTCCGCTTCGATGGCGAGCAGTTCTTCCTCCGCAACGCCTTCGCGATCCTTCAACACGTTTCGCGTGAGCATAACGGGGTCGCGGCTCTTCCAGTACGCAACTTCTTCGTCCGGACGATAGGAAGCGGGGTCGCCCGCGAAATGCCCCTGCCAGCGGTAGGTGACAAACTCGATGAGCGAAGGGCCGCCGCCGCTTCTGGCGAGCGCGACCGCTTTTTCGGTGGTTTCCACGACGGCTTCGATGTCGTTGCCGTCCACACGCCAGGAAGGCACGCCGTAGCCATCCGCCCACTGGCGCAGTTCTTCCTGCGGGTGCGCGATGCGGCAGGGGGTGGAGATGGCGTAACCGTTATTGATGAGGCAGTAGATCACCGGCAGTTTCCAGGTTGCGGCCATGTTCATGCTCTCGTGACAGGTGCCTTCGCCGAGCGTGCCGTCGCCCATGAATACGGCGGAGACGTCGTCCGTGTGGCGATATTTGGCGGCGAACGCCGTGCCGAGCGCGGTGACGACCGTTGAACCCTGAATGCCGTTGAAGCCGTGGTTGTGGCAGGCCCAGTCGTGGACGTGCATGGAGCCGCCGCGCCCGCCGTTGACGCCGGTGGCCTTGCCGAAGATCTCCGCCATGACGTATTTCGGGTCGGTGCCGCATAAAAGGATCGCCCCGTGCCCGCGATGGTCGGGATACTTATAATCCGTGGTCCTTAGCGCGCGCACCACGCCGGCCTGACAGGCTTCCTGCCCGGTGGAGAGGTGCACGAAACCGGGGATCGTCCCGTTCGCCGCGTATTCCTTGATGACGTCCTCAAAGTTGCGGATCAGGTACATATCGCGGTAAAGCCCCTTGAGCCGCTCTTTTTCCAGTGCCATAATGATTCCTCCGATACCAATAGAGTAGATTCGTAAATCTTGAGTGTTGCCGGTTCGTATGAAAACTCCGCCGCCGCATATGCGGGCGGATCGTTATATGCAAAGCAGGTGTGTGCACGTTCGTGCAACGATGCTGGCCGAAAGCGGCGCTTGCGGGCCGCAAAGTAAAAAATGGGAATTTAGGCGTATAATTTTGAATGGCTGGCGCGACAGGATCGCGCCAGCCTTCAGATTCAAGCGAATCGTTGGAAAAGGTTACGCACCGGGCTGGATGTAAAGGATGTTGTAGA
>CAZIQO010000112.1:0-5650 GCA_964541465.1 uncultured Oscillospiraceae bacterium | reverse complement strand
CGGCAAGCTGGGCTTCGACGTGCCGCAGAGCGATCACCCGATCGTGCCGGTGATGCTCTACGACGCGAAGGTTGCGCAGGAGTTCGCCGCGCGTATGCTCGACCACGGCGTATACGTGATCGGCTTCTGCTACCCGGTCGTGCCGATGGGAAAGGCGCGCATCCGCACGCAGGTTTCCGCGGGGCACAGCAGAGAGGACCTCGATTTTGCGGTCGACTGCTTCGCCGCCGTGAAAAAAGAGATGGGGCTGTAATTGAATTGAAACGAAGAAGACGGCCGGAGCAATCCGGCCGTCTCAGCTTGTCGATAAAGGGGGCGTTGGAGGCTCTGCCTCCAAACCACCGCTCAGGGCCGTAACGGCCCTGAGAACCCATTTTTGCAGGCGCTCTGGAACAGGGCGTTTGCAGGATCAGGGATGAACCCTCTGCAAAAATTATGGGGATTCCGAAGGGGCCGGCCCCTTCGGCCGGGGTTTGGGGCAGAGCCCCAAAGAGGATCGCTACCGGGGTGGCGCCCCAAATGCTCTATTTCGCCTTTTCCTTCAACAGCGTTTCCAGCTTGTCCGCCACGCCGTCGAGCCAGTGCCCTTCAAACAGCTCGACGCAGCCGCCGTCGCTGGCGGCCGAAAGGTCCTTCTCCAGCGGCAGTTCGGCCACGGTATCCACGCCGCTTGCGTCGGCGAGCGTGCGGATGCGGCTTTCCCCGAAGGGGCGGTAGACCTTCCCGCAGCCGGGACAGACAACGTAGCCCATGTTCTCGACCAGCGCGAGCACGGGAATCTTCATGAGGCCCGCCATATGCACGGCCTTTTCCACGATCATGCCGACGAGCTGCTGCGGGGAACTGACCACTACCACGCCGTCGGTCGGGATGGACTGGAACACCGTCAGCGGCACGTCCCCGGTTCCCGGCGGCATGTCGATGAGCAGCACGTCCACGTCGCCCCAGACCACGTCGGTCCAAAACTGCTTGACCGTTCCCGCGATGAGCGGCCCGCGCCAGACGACCGGGTCGGTCTCCGCTTCGAGCAGCAGGTTCATCGACATGACCGGTATGCCCATTTTGCTGACCACCGGGAAGATGCCCGCGTCCGTGCCCTGCGCACGCTCGTGCAGGCCGAACGCCTGCGGGATCGAGGGCCCCGTCACATCCGCGTCGAGGATGGCCGAACGGTATCCCCTGCGGTGCAGCAGCACCGCGAGCATCGAGGTGACGAGGGATTTCCCCACGCCGCCCTTGCCGCTGACGACGCCGATCACAAGGCGGATATGGCTCAGCGCGTTCGGGGCCTCGTGGAGGTCCTCCGTTTTTCGCTCGGCGCAGTCGGCCGAACAGCTGGAACAGTCGTGATTGCAGGTTTCGCTCGTTTCACTCATATGTTTCGATTCTCCGTTTCTGGTAATCCGCCGCGCTCGGCGGCGTTTTCATTATACCCCGGAACGGGCGCGTGTCAACCGCGGCGGCGGCCGAAACGCCCGGATGCGAGGCACTGCGCCCGGTGCGGAAATGTTTCAAAATTGTTGGTTTGCCAACGCATGCCCGATATGCTATCATAGCAGAACGAAGGTGGTGCGTTATGGCACACGGAAAACGGGAAGAATCAAGGGAACTCAGGGGACTGCGCACCGCGCGGCGGTCGATGACCTACGTCGTGCGCACGCTGCTTTTGATTATCCTCGCGTGTATCGTGTGCATCGCCGCGTTTCTCACGGCGGAGCGCGTTTCCAACCTGTATATTCTTGCATCGGAGGGGATGGCCCTGCGGGCGGAGTGCGTGCTTGCGGACGGGTCAAAAAGCGATCTGCAGGAATATTTTACCCTGACGTTTCTGGAAAACGACTCCGCCATGACCGATACGACCTATGCAAACTACACCATCTCCAGCTACAACTATGACCTGAGCATCGAGAAGGTCTCCGTGCTGCCGTGGTCGATGGTCGCCACGGTGACGGCCGTCGAGCGCGTGTCGCTCAAGGGCACGATCAACGCCGACCAGCTCGACGAAGGGCAGTCCGCCGACGATTACCCGGTGCCGTCCTGGACGTCCGTGCGCTACCGGATCAAGTTCATCAATTCCAACACGCGCTGGTATATCTCCGAACTGACCGTGCTCGAGGAGAACCCGAACGAGGATTCCCTCGGCACGCCGGACCCGAACGAGTCGCCCATCCCGGCGGCCACGCCCACGCCCAAGCCGACCGATGAGCCGACCGCCACGCCATGACAAAGCCGCTTCCCTTTCGGCGGTTCCCGCTCGTCTGCCTTGCGCCGATGGCGGGGTTTACCGACCGCACGTTTCGCCTGCTGTGCCGCGAGCGCGGCGCGGACGTCGTCTATACGGAAATGATCAGCGCCAGGGGCCTGCTGCACCAAAGCGGCAGAACCAGGGCGCTTTACCATGCGGAAGCGGGGGACGCGCCGTTCGGCGTGCAGCTTTTCGGCAGCGAGCCGGAGACCGTCGCGCGGGCCGCCTCGATCGTGGAGGCGGAGCTGGGGGACCGGCTGCTGCTGATCGATCTGAACATGGGCTGCCCCGCGCCGAAGATCGTCGGAAACGGCGACGGGTGCGCGCTCATGCTGCGGCCCGAACTGGCCGCGCGGATCATCGAACAAACGGTCGGGGCCGTCTCCGTGCCGGTCACGGTGAAATTCCGAAAAGGCTGGGACGAGGCGCATGAAAACGCCGTGCCGTTCGCGCGCCTGTGCGAGGAAAGCGGGGCGTCCATGCTGACGATCCACGGCAGGACGCGCGGTCAGCTTTACGCCGGCAGGGCGGACCGAACGTGCATGGCCGACGTAAAGCGCGCGGTGCAGATCCCCGTGATCGCCAACGGAGACGTGCGCTCCGGCGCGGACGCGCTGGCGGTCCTGCGGGATACCGGCTGCGACGGCGTGATGATCGGGCGCGCCGCGCTCGGCGACCCGTTTCTGTTTGAGGAGATCCGCGCCGCGCTTGGCGGAGAAGCGTATACGCCGCCGACGCGCGAGCAGCGCCGTGAGGCGGCAATGCGGCACGCGCGCATGGCGGTTTCGGAAAAAGGGGACCGTGCGATCGTGGAACTTCGCAAGCATCTTGCGTTTTACGCGCGCGGCGCGCAGGACGCATCCGCTCTCCGAAGACGCATCAACGTCTGCCGGACGCTTGCGGAACTGGAGCAAAGTTGGCCTTGACACGTGTTTTTTCCACACATATAATGAGTAAACACGGGTGTCCGCGGGGAGCGCGGATCCATCGAAAAAGGAGTAACGAACGATGGCAGAAATTTGGCTGACAGCAGAAGAAATCAAAAAGCGCGAGGAGCGTCTGGAACACCTTAAAACCACGCGCCGGCTCGAGATTGCGGAGCAACTGAAGGTTGCGCGCGCATTCGGCGATCTTTCCGAAAACGCGGAGTACGACGCGGCGAAGAACGAGCAGGCGAAAAACGAATACGATATCGTCACGCTGGAAAGCGAACTGAAGAACGCGCGCGTGATCGATGAGTCGTTGATCGACGTGACCACCGTCGGCGTCGGCGCGACGGTGAAGATGACCAATCTGGACGACAGAAGCAAGCTTGCCTTCCAGATCGTCGGCAGCGCGGAGACCGATCCGCTGCAGGGGCGCATTTCGAACGAGTCGCCCATCGGCAAGGCGGTCCTGGGGCACAAAGCCGGCGACACGGTCGAGGTCGTCACCCCCGGCGGCGCGCTGCGGCTCAAGATCACGGCGATCGGCAAGTGACCGACTGCGAAGGGGGCGAAGGCCCCCTCGCTTTTTCTTATTGGAAATCGGGAAGTTGGATATCGGGAAGGAGAACCAGCCATATGGAACAGACGCGCAACGAAGCGGAGCTTACGCAGGAGCAGCTTTCCGAGCTGCTGCGGATCCGGCGGGAAAAGCTGGCTGCGCTGCAGGCGGAGGGGAACGATCCTTTCGTGCATACGAAGTACAACGTCTCCTATACCAGCGCGGAGATCCTCGGCGCGTTCGACGCGCTGGAGGGCAAACGGGTGTCCGTCGCCGGGCGCATGATCTCGCGGCGCATCATGGGCAAGGCGAGCTTTCTGCACCTGCTGGACGCCAAGGGGCGCATTCAGGCATACGTGCGCAGGGAGGAAATCGGCGAGCAGGCGTATGCCGCGTTCAAAACGTTCGACATCGGCGATATCGTCGGCGTGACCGGCACGGTGTTTCGTACGCAGACGGGCGAGATCAGCGTCCGCGCGTCGGAAATCACGCTTTTAAGCAAGTCGCTTCGCCCCCTGCCGGAGAAGTACCACGGTCTGAAGGACCCGGAGCTTCGGTACCGCCAGCGCTTCGTCGATCTGATCGTCAATCCCGAGGTGCGCGAGACGTTCGTCAAGCGCAGCCGCATCATCGCGGAGATCCGGCGGCGGATGGACGAAAGGGGCTTTATCGAGGTGGAGACGCCCGTGCTGAACACCACCGCGAGCGGCGCCACCGCGCGGCCGTTCGTCACGCATCACAACACGCTGGACCTCGATATGTACCTGCGCATCGCAACCGAACTGCACCTGAAGGAGTGCATCGTCGGCGGGCTGGAGCGCGTGTACGAAATCGGGCGGCTGTTCCGCAACGAGGGTATGGACCCCATGCATAACCCGGAGTTTACGACGATCGAGGCGTACCAGGCGTACACGGACTATCACGGCATGATGGAGTTGGCCGAGGACCTCATCTCGCGCTGCTGTCTGGCCGTGAACGGCACGACGAAGATTGTATATCAGGGTACGGAGATCGACCTTACGCCGCCGTTTGGATGCATGAGCATGCGCGAGGCGGTCAGGGATCGGACCGGCGCGGATTTTTTCGCCTGCGAAACGGACGAGCAGGCGCGCGAACTGGCAAAGTCGCTTTCCATGGAGCTCAAGGACGAAGCCGCCACGCGCGGCAAGCTGCTTGCCGAGGCGTTCGACGCGTTCGTCGAGGACACGCTGGTTCAGCCGACGTTCATCGTCGATTATCCGGTGGAGATTTCGCCGCTGAGCAAACGCAAACCGGATGCGCCGTACCTGACCGAACGATTCGAGCTCTTCATCTCCGGCCACGAATATGCCAACGCGTTTTCCGAGCTCAACGATCCCGTCGATCAGCGCGGGCGCTTCCTGCAGCAGGCCGCCGAGCGCGCCAAGGGCGACGACGAGGCCATGATGATCGACGAGGATTTCTGCACTGCGCTCGAGTACGGCATGCCGCCGACGGGCGGCATCGGCATCGGCATCGACCGGCTGGTCATGCTGCTTACCGACGCGGCGAGCATCCGGGACGTGCTGCTTTTCCCGACGATGAAGCCGGTGAAATAAAAAGCAACGGTACGGAGGGAATCAGTTTCATAGGAACTGCAGCGAGCCGGAACATCCGGCCCGCGTTTTTTATTGGCTGTTTTGAACGATTTTTGTACGCCAAAGTGTTGCTGTGCAGAACGGGGGGAAGCACGTTTCGATATATTATCGAATACAAACGAAAAATGAAGAAAAACGAAGTTTTGAAACAAACAAGTATGATATTTTTAAATAATCGTTCTTTTTAAGGAATAGGAAAATATTTTGACGGATATCGTATGGAATACCGCTTTGTTTTCGCGCCGGCGGATTGCTATACTGTAAAAGCTGTCGCGGAGGCGGAAGCGGACCGCGAGGGCGGCCA
>CAZIQO010000111.1:0-5671 GCA_964541465.1 uncultured Oscillospiraceae bacterium | reverse complement strand
CAGACTGGCTGGCAAAGGCAGCTTAGCAAATTGTCTATAAAATAGTTGAAGTCCCGTTTGCTTGTGCGTGCCGAATCTGCTACAATTTGTCAAGAGAATGTTGTAATCCAACCACAGTCGAATCAATTTTCTTCCATATGCTTGGAATAATCGAATATAGGGGGGCATGTCCATATGAAACCCAAAGCCAAACGAATCCTGAAGCTGACGCTGGACGCGGTTCTGTTCGTGCTGCTCGCGCTGATGTACCGCAAGCAGGTCATCAGCATCACGTTCCACGAAATCGGCGGCCTGGCGCTGATTGCGCTGTTTATTCTGCATCATCTGGTGAACGGAAAATGGATCGCCGCCGTTACGAAGCGGCTGTTTGCCAGAGAGACCGGGGCGCTTGCACGCGCGCGTTATTGCGTCGACGCGCTGCTGCTGCTCGATTTTCTCGCGGTGGGCGTTTCCGGCATTCTGATCAGCGAGGTGCTATTCTCGTTTGGCATGCGCGGGAACGTGGAAACGCTGCATACGTTCACCGCGGCGCTTGCGATCGTGCTCACGGGCGTGCATATCGGGCTGCACGCGGACTATATCTTCGGAAAGCTGCTCAGGAAAGGCGGCCTGAAGGCGGCAAAGATCGTCTGCGCCGTGCTGCTCGCTGCCCTGCTTGCGTTCGGGGGATACAGCCTCTTTACCACGTCGTACGTTTCGTATCTGACCACGCCGTTCCGCACCGCCGCGGTTTCCTCCGGCGAAGCGGCATTCGGCGGCTCCTCCGCTCCGCTGGAGGGACAGGACGGTCAGTCGGAGTTCCCGAATGAAGCGGGCGGTGCGCCGGCGGGGGAGAACCCCGGTTCGGACGCTGCGCTTCCGTCGGCAGAAAATTCCGATGAAACGGCTCCCGGCAGTTCGGATGCTGCGCTTCCTTCGGCGGGAAGTTCCGCTGAGACGGCTCCCGTCAGTCCGGACGACGGTTTTGACGGCAGCCATGGCGGCGGTCAGGGTGCGGGAGGCGGCCAGCACCAGGGAAATGGGCAGGGCCTCGGCGAAGGCAACGGGCGCGGCGGTGAACGTTCCGTCGGCGCAGCGTTGCTGCTGATTGCCAACTACCTCGGCATCGCGGCGCTGTTTGCGGCGGTGACGTATCTGATCCTGCGGTTGTTCCGCCGGAAACCGAAGAAGCAGGGACTCGCGCCCGCCTGCGGTCCGGCTCCTCTTCCGGAACCGGCGCAGGAAGCCGGTGAGGCCGACGCCTCCACCGACAGCAACGGTCCGCCTGCCGAATCCTGAAAACGCCGGAGCAACATAAGCAACATATTTCCGGCCGTACGACTGCGTGCGGCCGGGGATTTTTTACGCAAAACCCGCCAACTTGAAAAAGCAAACGGCGCCCCGGAATTTCCGGGACGTCGCCGTATGGAGCTGGTGATGGGAGTCGGACCCATGAACCTCGTCATTACCAATGACGCGCTCTACCTACTGAGCTACACCAGCGCTCGCAACGAACATTATAGCGAAACGGCGCGTTCATTGCAAGTGTTATTTCGCTTTCTGCGCGTCATTCCTCTACGCGGATCAAGCTCTCCACGCCGTCCACGCAGGAGAGCTTACCGATCTCCTCGAGCGCGGCGCGCACGCTGAATTCGCGCGCCATATGCGTCAGGAACGTGATGCGGGACGACGGACCGTCCTGCTCGCCGAGCTGGAGCACGCTCTTGAGAGACACGCCGTGCCGGGCGAACGCCCCCGCGACCGCGGCCATGGTGCCCGGCTGGTCGATCACGTGCAGACGCACGCAGTAGATGCACGAAAAGTCCTTTACAAGCTCGATCTCGCTGCTGATGTGCTCGGCGTTCCGGAACGTCATGTACTGGTGCCGCTTCTCGGAATGGCAGGCGTAGACGATGTCGCTGACCACGGCGCTTGCGGTCGGCATGCAGCCCGCGCCGCGGCCGTAAAGCATGATGTCGTCGACGGCGTGGCCGGTCAGAAAGATCGCGTTGAACACGCCGCGCACGCTCGCGAGCGGGTGCGTATCCGGTATCATGGTCGGATGCACGCGCACCTCGATGCGGTTGCCGTCCTTCTTGCCGATGGCGAGAAGCTTGATCCGGTAGCCGAGCAGGCGCGCCGTGTCGAAGTCCGCCTGCGTAAGCTTTGTAATCCCCTCGCGGTAGATCACCTCAATCGGCATATGCGCGTGAAACGCCATGGACGAAAGGATCGAGAGCTTGTACATCGCGTCGTAGCCTTCCACATCCGCGCTCGGGTTCGCCTCCGCGTAGCCAAGCCGCTGGGCGTCCCGAAGCGCGTCCTCGAAGTTCTGCCCCGCCTCGGTCATCTGGGTGAGGATATAGTTCGTCGTGCCGTTGATGATGCCCATCACGCGGGTGATGTTGTTTGCCTGCATCGAATCGATGATCGTGCGCAGGATCGGAATCCCGCCGCCGACCGTGGCTTCGAGGTACAGCCCCGCGCCGGTGGATTTCGCCGCCTGCTCGAACGCGGGCCAGTGCTTGCTCATGACCTCCTTATTGGAGGTGACGACCGTCTTCCCGGCGCCCAGGGCCGCGAGGATGAACGAACGCGCCGGCTCGATGCCGCCCATGCACTCGACGACGATGTCGATGCCGGGATCGGAAGCGATCTCGTCGAACACGGTCGTAAAGAGCGCACGCGGAGCCAGGTTCAGGTTGGGCTCGTGCTCAAAATCGCGCACGAGGATCCGCTTTACCTCGATTTCAATCCCCTCGCGGTGCGTAATCTGCGGGCCGTTCTCGCTGAGTATGCGATAGACTCCGCTGCCCACCGTGCCGAATCCAAGCAGCGCAACGTTATACTTCTTCATCTTTTTTCTCCTATTCCGCCAGCGCGGCGCCGATCGCCGCCGCGAACGCCGCATGCTCCGGGACGACGAACTCCACGCGGTGCAGTTCGGCCACCTCGTCCAGACTGCGCTTTGCAATCGGCCAGTCGGTGATCGTACCCACGAGCACGATCGTGCGCGTACAATGCCGTTTGACCGCAAACGCCGCCATCACGCCGATCGCCTGAAAGATCAGGTTGCACAGCCCCGCCGCCAGGTCCTCCGGCCGGGAAGCCTGCGAGATCTTGACCAGATTCGCCGCCGTGGTGTTCGGCTTCAGGTTCGAAATCGTGCCTTCGCAAACGTCCATGAGCTGCAGATCGATCGCGTGCAGATCGCCCGCGGCCGCCAACTGCTGCAGTTTTTCCATATCGTCCGTTCCGCAGAGCCGCCCGCTCAGCCCTTTGAGCGAGCCGCCGCCAAGCCCCGTGCCGCCGACGTGCCAGGCGCGGATCGGGGTGACGCGCGTAAACGACGTGCCCGTTCCCACGCTGACCACGAGGCAGTTATGCCGGCGGGACAGATGCGTCGCGCCGCGCGAAATCGCCGTGAATTCGTCCCGCCGCGCGGTCGGTATGCCGCACAGATTCCCCTTGATGAACGACGCGCCGACGCCCGTTACGGCGATGCGCTTCACGCCCGCGGTCCCGAATTCGGCGAGCGCCTCGTCGAACGGCTGATCGTCCGGCTTACGGTATTCCCGCACGCACCTGCCGTTTCGCACCAGCGCAAATTTCGTCGTCGAAGCGCCGATGTCGATGCCCATTGTCAGCGAGCGCGGCCGCACCGCCGCGACGATCGCCGGAACGAGCAGGATCGCCGCAACCAGTTCGATCACGCCGTTGACGGTGATCAGGGTGGTGTAGATCGTCCCAATCAGAGGTGCTCCCTCCAGTACCGCCGAGAACAGTTTGAGCGCGGAGAGCACCAGCACGGTGTTGGTCAGGGTCGCCGCCGCCGCGGATACGCCGGATACGACGCCGGACCTGCACTTGAGTTTTCTCAGCCCCGCGGCCGTCCAGCCGGCGACCGCGCCGACGAGGATCCGCGGCACGACCGAGATCAGAGGGTTCACAAACGGCGCCCAGAGCGGGTTCGTAAGCGCGCGCAGCATGCAGGTTATGCCCCAGACGAGGCCGAGCACCGCGCCGTACTCCCAGCCGAGCAGCACCGCGCCCGCCGCTACGACGATGTGCAGCGTGGTGATTTCAATCAGTCCGTAGTAGATATACCCCGTATACGGAACAACCGTCATCACGACGATCAGCGCGGACAGAATCGCCGCCCGCGTAAGACTCTTCGTGTCGATCTTCCGATTTTTCAATTGCTTCATTGATTTACTCCCATTCGTGTCTGTTTTCCAGTTTCGTCCGTCGTGTCCGTTCGGCACATGATTTTCCGTATTATATATCATTCCGACGAATATCGCAACGTTCCGCGGTCAAACTAAAACGTGCAATCTTGATGTTCGGGCAGGACGGTTTGACATATGAAGGCGTTTCAGCGGCTGAAAAAGCGCATCAATCTGACGGTTCCGTCGACGATCGGGTTTCTTCTGCTCGCCTGCGCGCTGGTGTATCTCTGCATCCGCATCATCGGCAGCGTGGCCAGAAGCGAGCTGCAGAACGATCCGTCGGATCCGGAACCGTCCGCCGCCGAGGCCACCGAGACCGCTTCGGAAGCGACGCCGGAATCGCTGAACGAAGCGGCGCTGATCCTTGTTCCGGACGACGAAACTCTTTTAACGCCCTCCGGCGCGCCGTCCGAAACGCCGTCTCCCGCGGTCACTTTGTCGCCGAGTCCGACTTCCTCGCCCACACTCCGGCCCGTCGTAACGGCTTCCAGATTTAACCGCAGCCATATGGACGTCCTGCTGGTCGGCATGGACGAGGCCGGGCACGCGGATTCCTACGCCATCATCGCCGTCCGGCAGAGCGCCTGCCAGATCATCTTCATCCCGCGCAATACGCTGACCCAGGACGATACGCCCCTTTCCGACGCGGTCGATATCCGCGGGGCGATTCGCCGCCTGGAGGAAGTCTTCCCCGTCCGCTTTTCGTATTATGTGCAGTTTGAGTTGGCCGGCCTGCCCCGGCTGATCGACGCGTTCGGCGGCGTTACGATCGGCCGGACCGTCTGTTCCGGAGAAGAAGCGGCCGACTATCTTGAAAGCGGCGGCACGGACGAAATGCTGCGCATCGAGCGGCAGCAGACGGTGCTGCGCGCGCTGCTGAGCGAGGCGCAGGAGGCCAGCTGGTTCAAGCTGATCCCCCTCAAATACTCCCTGGCGGACTATTTCACCTCAAACCTGACGCTGACGCAGACGACCGAGCTTTATACGGCGCTGAAGCGCATTGGAGCGGATACCGTCCAATATTCCACGCTGCCCGTCGACAGCGTGACGTTCGATCAGACGCGCTGTTACCGCGCGGATATCGCATCCATGGAGCACATTCTCAGCTCGCTTTATCAGTCGGAATAGCCTGTCCGGCAGAAAAATTTCCGTTTTCCGCGTCGGGAACGGCGCGCTCTGCGCCGAACGCTCCGCATCGACGCTGCGCTGCCCCAAGCAGTCTTTTTTCATGAAGTTTTATGCGCTGCGCGGCGCCAAAATCGGCGAATTCCCGTTGACACAAAAACCCGCATGCGTTATACTAGGTTACGCGTTTGCGATGTGCGGGGGAGCATAGCTCAGCTGGGAGAGCACTTGCCTTACAAGCAAGGGGTCACAGGTTCGAGCCCTGTTGTTCCCACCATCTCGATGGCCCGGTAGTACAGTTGGCTAGTACGCCAGCCTGTCACGCTGGAGGTCAGGGG
>CAZIQO010000110.1:0-5702 GCA_964541465.1 uncultured Oscillospiraceae bacterium | reverse complement strand
GAGTGCAAGTACGGCATGTTCTACGGGCATATTATCGAACTGAAAGATTTCAGCCACCTTGCCGGCGATTGGTACAAAACGACACTGACGCTTGCGCCGGAGGTGACGGACGAATGAGAATCCTGCCGGCCGTGATTCGCAGTAAACTCCTGGAACGGTTTCAGGTCGAGAGCAGGGACGCGCGGCCGAACCTGCGCGTGGTCGCAACGCAGTCGACTGTCAACACGCTGCTGACGGAGGAGATCCACGGCGAGGTGTCCGCGGGCCTCGGCGACGTGGCGATCCGGCAGCTGCCTGGCGAAACGACGCCTTCGCTGGCGTATGCGGTCTGCATCGACAGCGGCGTCGCCAACATCTACGAGCGCAGCTTTCCGACCGACCTCGAATCCCCGTGGGCATGGAACTGGACGCTTGGTGCGGCGGTGGACGTTGCGATCGAGTTCAACGGCGAATGGACGATCAACGCGAAGACCCGCTGTTATGAGCTGATTACAGAAGAGACGCCGTATATCTTTTTTACGGATGCGGCTGGCACGCTGTACGTCCAGAAATGGCAGGACGAAGCAACGCGGATCCCGCTTGCCGAAAACGTGGAGCAGATCAGTTCCTGCCGCGCGTGGAAGTCGAACCTTGACGTCGGGGTCGATCAGGGGCTCGTGATCGGGTATCTGCGCGAAGGCGGCGTTTATTACAGAGCCTACGCGGAGCAGGAAAGCGGCGCGCTCCTCTGGGAGGAGGAACGGCAGGTCACGGAACTCGGAACAGGCAATGTGACCCTCGCTCTGTTTCGGACGAACGATTACCGGCTTGGGTTCGTGACCGAAAATGCCGGGCAGATACAGTATGTACTGTCCTACCGAACGTACGCCGGGCAGGCCATGCCGGCGGAGTACGCAGATGTGCAGCCGCGGAATGCGCGGGTCTGGATGATCCCGCCGACACGGTATTACCCGGTGACGACGGAACGGGCGAACGTCGATCCCGAGTTCGTATACCTCATGACGCATCCGTTGGAAGCGGTGTTCGAAATCAGCGGCGTTACACGCGTAGACGAGCGGAACCTGCTGTTCGCGTTCAGTCAGGACATCGGCGGCGAGGTCTTTTCTTCCATGTCCATTTCACCCGAGCGGACGATTCTGTCTGCGACGATACAGAATGGAAACGAACTGCTCGTCGTGCTTGGCGAGGATATGAACCGGGTGACGCCGTTCGATCTGACGATTACGGATTGTCGCGCGGGATACTGGATTGTGGACGGCATGAAGATGGCGCTTGAAACGCTGACCATCCACGCCGAAGGCGCGCCGAACGAGGGCGTCGAAGAAGAATCCGTAACGGTTACGACGACCGGGACCGTGCTGCTGATCACAGCGAATAAATTCTATCCGGTAACCAGCGAACGGGCTGTTGTGACAGGTTCTGGATCCGTAACCCTAACGCCGGTAGACGTGATTCCGATATAAGGAGAAAGACGATATGAACAAACTCGAACAGCACGCAGTGATCCATAACCGCTTTGATGTGATCGTGCAGGATGCAAAGACCGGGAAGGTTAAACAGACTGCCGTTGCGTACAACATTATCCTGAACCGGTGGTTTTACTGCCTGACGGCAAGCGGAGGGGTCAGTTGGGAGTGCTCGCATCTGGTGCGGATCGCATTCGGCACCGGGACGGGGACGCTGGATGTGATCCGTACTGCGATGTTTTCACAGCTGGGTTCGAAGGATGCAACCGTGATCGATACGGTATACGATAGTCCGACGAGCTATGTGACAAAAGAAGTCCGGCTCGAAGCGGATGAGTACAATGGCAACACGATCACGGAAGTCGGTTTTCTGGACAATTATTCCATCTGGTATTTTCTTGTCACGCACGCATTTTTGAAGGACAGCGAAGGCAACCAGATCGCGATTGCCAAGACCGACTCGGACGTTGTGATCATCCGGGGCACGTTCTACGTCACGTTCACGCAGGGCGGGTTCGGCACGAACGGACTCTACGCGCCGGAGAGCGGGAATCTGGTCGTCTCCTGCATCTTTGGGAACAACAGCCTCCCAATGGCGGCGGCGTTCTCCCGGTTTGCCAACGATACGCCCGCTCAGATGGATACGCGGAACCACGGACGGAAAACGACGACGCTGTCCAGTTGCACGCGGGATACGGAAAACTGGCGGGTGGATTATCCGGTGTTTATCTGGAGCGATACGGAATGCGTGAACCACACCGTCCGGCAGATCGGCATGCCGGGGTTTGCGGCGATCAGCCTACCGGACAGCTCGATGTTCACGCCGCTTGCCGTTTCGCATCTGGCGATCGGGATCGGGGACGGCGTAACGACCGAATTCGACATCGGGTCACCACTCTTCGAACCGGACAGCGAGACGATCTACGTCGACGGCGTGGCAAAAACGCGGGGAACGGACTATACGGCGGATCCCGCCAACAACATGGCCGACATGCGGGAAAACTACTGGACGGCGGAGCTGGACGCGCTTTCGGACAACGTCGAGTTCGGGAACCTGAAAACACGGTCGGTTTCCTCCGGCGCATACTGCGATCCGATTGCCTGGTGGAACTGCACGAACCCGAACCATTATCCGTACGGCTGCACGATTTCTTCGGCGACCCCGATCTGGATCGATTTCGGGGAAGCGAAGGCATGCAACTGCATGAAGTTCGAGCTGATCACGGTGCCGTCCGCACAGCTGGACAATATGGCGATCGAGTGTTCCGACGATAACGGCACGTGGACGGCGGTCACAGCCGCCCGCAGCGGGCAGGTATGGGACTTTCCTCTGACCAGCGCGCGGTACTGGCGAGTGTACATCCCGTCCTATTCCTGGTCGTATTCCTTACAGATGAACACAAGCACGATAAGGGACTCGCACACGTTCGGCACGACGTTCTTTCTCGGCAAGGTTGCACCCGGGATTACATTCAAGACCGCGCCGGCCGCGGGCGCGGCGATCGAGACGTCGTTTACGCTCAGCTACCCCTACAAGACGGCGAACAACCTGCTAAAGTTCACCGCCTCGCTGACGTTCTTCCGCGGAGAGGGGAGCTGATAATCTTGGAGCTTTCCTTTGAGTATACGGGTACGCTGGGGGCCGGCGCTTCCCCGCAGGCGGTTCATATGATGGATGATGGTCTGCGGTTTTTCTATCTGGACGGCGGCGTGGTGAAAGCGAAAGAAGCGTATCCGGACATGGGGATCTACGACAGCCTCACCTTCGCCGACAAGGGCCGCGTCTGCACGAACACCGGCGTGGAGAAGCCGCAGCTCAAGAAAGTCGCGCACCACGGCGCGTACGGGTTCTGGTCGGCTGGAGACGCGCACCGGTTCGTCATGTACATGCTGCCAAGCGATATCTCCGCCATGGTGGACAGCCTGACGATCTCGCATACCAAGGACAGCGCGATTTCGCAGCTGTCGGCGACGTTTCAGAATGTGGAGAGCCGGCTGGTCGGCCGGGCGCGGTCGATCGTGCAGCCGAACACGCGGCTGGAGCTGTACTTCTCGATGGGCTCCTCGGACGAGATCGGCATGGGACGGTTCTACATCGACCGGACGAACGTGGACTATCCGAAGGGCACGGTGTCCGTCTCGGCGCGAAACACGATCGGAAAGCTGTTAAAGGACCAGACGTTCGACGAGGATACGGCGTTTATCGAATCCGACTTGAAGCTGAACCTTGAAACAGTTTTCGCGCTGGCCGGCGTGGAGGAGAGCTTCGTCGGCGATCCGGCAAAGACGTGGGGCCTGACCTTCGAGCCGGATACGACGATCCTCGACGGGCTGACGCAGGTGGTCGCGCTGCTCTCCGGCTGGCAGATTCGGGAGACGATGGACGGCGTGGTAGGCGTGGCGAGCGCCGCGGACACGCGGTTCGACCAGCCGGGCGCGTACTCCTTCGAACGGGAAAAGACCTGCTGGAGCTACAGCACGGAATATGCGGACGAGAACACGTACGCCAAGATCTGCGTGCGCTGCTCGGATCCGGAGCAGGTACTGTATGTCACGCTCGAGCCGCACCGCTGGTGGAACTCGCCGGGCAACAAAACGCTGTACGTCGACGTGCCGGACGGAACGTCCGCCGCCGAACTGCAGGCCTACGCCGACGAACTGGCGGCCGGCATTGCGCTCTCGGGCCGGACGGAGAGCTTTGCGGGAATATTTACGCCCGCCATGATCGTGGGAGACGTCGTTTCACTGGTGGAAAGCGCAGGCAAGGAAACGGCAATCGGAACGGTGACCACGGTCAAGCACACCATGGGACGGAACGGCTTCTACACGGAGTTCACCGTCGATTCGGGCGGGCGGAAGGGCAAGGCGCTGCTGAAGGATTATCTTTCGCAGATCACGGGTACGTCGGAAAGCCGGGGGGTGACGATCACATAATACCCTCTCCCAAAATCGACAGGGCGCCTCTTATCGGAGCGCCCTTCGATTTACATGGTTCGGGGTGGGAGGTAATAAAAGGAGGAAATCAGTTCGTTTGTCTGAACCATGGAAACCTTATGCCGTCAGAATAGCAGACGTCCATGAAGGGCGTATGAACCGAACGAGGCATATTTGTAACAGATCTTGACAAAGGAGCGGCGATGGAATTTACACGCAACCTGAAAAAAGGCACGTCCGGCGAGGACGTGCTTCTTTGTAAACAGAAGCTGCTGGAGCTTGGATACTACGCCGACCACATCACGGCCGTGACGAAAAAGACGTTCGGCGCGGACACGCTGGAGGCCGTGAAGCGGTTTCAGGCGCAGGCCGGGCTGACCGTCGACGGGGTCGTTGGAACCGAAATGTGGGCGGCGCTGTTCGGCGACACGGCGGCCGAAGCGGAGACCGTCGAAAAGGAGACGCCGTCGGACAAGGCGAACGCAGTCTGCGCGCTGGCGCTGACGCGGATCGGGGACCTGTACGTCTGGGGCGGCAGCGGCATGACGGACCTGTCCGACAGCGCGATCCAGTCAAAGGACGACGAATACGCCCGGGCGATCAAGTTTCGGGACAAGCAGTATAAATACGGCTTTTCCGACCTGCTCGGCCACGACTGCTCGGGATTCATTTCCTGGCTCATGCGGGAAACGGGCGTCTGGGACAGCCGCCGCGACTGCGACGGACTGTGGTCGCTGTGCGCCGAGGTCACCCGCAGCGAGCTGATCGCCGGGGACTTCGTATTCCGAAACAGCAGCACGAACGCGGAGGACGAAACGCATATCGGTCTGTACCTCGGCTCCGGCAAGGTGATTCACGACAAGGGGCGCGACGTCGGCGTCGTGCTGGAAGGAATCAATCAGGGCGGCAGCGGATACTGGCATAAGTGCGGGCGCTGCAGGCTGCTGTACGAGTAAGAAACGGAGGGATGCAATTTGAGCTACATTGGAGAGATCATTTCGGGCGTGTTCGCCCTGCTGGTGGTCTGGATCGAGGTACGGGCGACACGCGACCGGAAGCGGACGGAACGGCGTGCGGCCGTCCGGGCGAAGGAATCGAAGCTGGCCATGAAGATGCAGGACGCGAACCTGTCGCTTTCTCTGGCCACGGCATTGGCGGTCGAACGCGGTGAGACGAACGGCGAAATGAAAACGGCGCGGGAAAAGGCAAAGGCCGCGCAGGAGGAATACGAAGATTTTGTCCACGAGCTTGCGTCGAAGCAGGCTACATCTATCTAAATTAAAGGAGGAAACACAACATGAA
>CAZIQO010000109.1:0-5835 GCA_964541465.1 uncultured Oscillospiraceae bacterium | reverse complement strand
CCGCGCCATGGACAGCCTCAAGGCGCTGATGGAAAAGACCGATAAGGTGCGCCTCGTCTCCCCCGGCACGGACCTGACCTTCTCCATCAAGGGCCTGCCCGCCATCAAGTGCGCCGGGCACATGAACATTCCGGACGGCGAGGTCTACACCGCGCCGGTGAAGGACAGCGTCAACGGCACCATCGCCTACAACACGCCTTCGCTGGAAGGCGGCTTTACCTACACCGATATCAAACTCACGTTCAAAGACGGCAGGATCGTCGAGGCCGGCGCAAACGACGTGGAGCGCATCAACAAGCAGCTCGACATCGACGAGGGCGCGCGCTACGTCGGCGAATTCGCCATCGGCGTGAACCCGTACATCACCTCGCCCATGAAGGACACGCTTTTCGACGAGAAGATCGCCGGCAGCATCCACTTCACGCCCGGCTCCTGCTACGACGACTGCAACAACGGCAACAAGAGCTCGCAGCACTGGGATCTCGTGCTGATCCAGACACCCGAGTACGGCGGCGGCGAACTTTGGTTCGACGGCAGGCTCATCCGCAGGGACGGCCGCTTCGTCGTTCCGGAACTCGAATGCCTGAACCCCGAAAATCTGAAGTAATTTCCGGTGCGGAGGGATTTGCAGGGGCGCCGCCCCTGCACCCCGCCAAAGGGAATTCCCTTTGGAATCCCTTATTTCATCTTGTAACGATATGCAAAACCCGGCGTTTTCGCGCCGGGTTTTGCAGTTGCACGCTATATACTATATATAATATGTTGATAATGCCGGAATGACGATCAGTTCTCCGGCTCGATAAGGCCGTAGTTGCCGTCCTTGCGCTTATAGAGCACGTTCATCCGGTTCGTATCCGAATTGATAAACACATAGAACGAATGACCGACCATCTCGATCTGAAGCATGGCCTCCTCCTCGCTCATGGGTTTGATGTTGAACCGCTTGACGCGAACGATCCGCGGCCCATCCTCCTCGGCGTCGCCGTAGCTGCCGCCGAAAAGCGGCTCGTCGTACCGAAACGCGCCCGAACGCAGGCTCTTTTCCAGCTTCGTGCGATGGCGGATGATCTGCTTTTCCAGTTTGTCCAGCACGTTGTCGATGGAAGCGTACATGTCGCCAGTGATCTCCTCGCCGCGGATGATCCCGCCCTCGAACGGAATCGTTACCTCGACGATGTGGCGGTTCTTCTCCACGGAAAGCGTTACCAGGGCTTCGGTGTCCTGCGGAAAATACCGTTCCAGCTTCCCGACCTTCTTTTCGACGAGGTCGCGGAGGTAATCGGAGATCTCGAGATTCTTCCCTGTGATCGAAATACGCATACAATCACTCCTTCTTCGGCAAAATTCGGTAGACTCTGCCTTATTCATAATATTCGATGCGGCCGGACGTTTTCCCTGCCGTCCGCTGAAACGTATTTTATCTCCCGCGGTTTATTTGATGCGCTTCCCGTTCCCGTACACGGCGGCGACGGAACGCTCGTTTGAAAGATACGCCGCCCGCTCGAAACGCTCCTTCACCGTCAGCGGCCGCACGCCTTCCGGCATGCCGGAATCGTCGATCACGACGGCGTGCAGGCGGTTGCCCGGCGCAAACCCCGGTTCGTCGCCGAAATAGCGCGCGCCCGCGCTCGTGGCCAGGTAGTACGCTTCGCCGACGGTCAGAAACGCATCCGCCCCGCCGGTGAGCACGGCGCGCGCCTTGGAAGCGCGGATGCAGGCCGTCATCACCCGCAGCATCGGCAGTTCGGCGCCGCCCGCGATGTCCGACCCGAGCGCGACCCATACGCCGCGCGCCGCCATGCGCCGCACGGGCGCGAACCCGCTGCAGATATTCACGTTGGAATCGGGGCAGTGCGCGCAGAGCACGCCGTGCCTGATCAGCGCGTCCTGCTCGCGCTCGTCGGAATGGACGCAGTGCGCCATGATTGTATGGTCGGAGAACAGCCCGTATTTCTCGTATGTCTGCCAGTACTGCGCGCAGTCGGGATGCAGGCGCTTCACCAGTTCGATCTCCGCGCGATTCTCGGACAAATGCGACTGCACGAACAGACCCCGCTCGCGCGCGAGCGCGCCCAGCCACGCGAGCATCCCGTCCGAGCAGGACGGCGTGAACCGCGGCGTCAGAATCGGGCGCACCGATGAGAAGCGGCCGCACGCGTCGAGCCAGCGCAGCGTCCCGCGCTTGGAATCCTCGAGCGTCTCCTCGCACTCCCCGCCGTTTCGGTCCATGTTCACCTTGCCCACGAAGCCGCTTACGCCCGCCCGTTCGAGCTCCTCCATGAGGATGAGCGTCGCGTCCGCGTGGATCGAGGAAAACGCGCACACGCGCGTCGTTCCGTTGGAAACGAGCGCGTCCGCGAAGCGGCGGTAGACCCGCCTTGCGTACGCTTCGTCCGCAAAACGCGCCTCCGTTTTGAACGTGTAGGTCCTGAGCCAGTCGAGCAGCGGCAGATCCATGCCCATGCCGAGCATGGGGAACTGCGACGCGTGCAGGTGCATGTCGCAGAAACCCTGCAGCACAAGCCTGTCGGAATAGTCCGTAACGGGCGCGCCCGCGTACGCCTCCGGCAGATCGGCGTAAACGCCCTTGATCACGCCGCCCTCGACGGCGATATATCCGTTTTCCGTGATGTCCGGTTCTCCGAAGCGCTTCGCTTCGATCAGATGTCCTCGTATCAGTTGCATTCCTTCAGGTCCTCTCCGCGCGCGTATCCACATCCTCCAGTTCCCGGGCGGAATCCGCCTCGACCGGCAGGAGAAGCGCCGGATGGTTCCGAATCACCGCGCCGCCGCCGATATCGGCGTTCAGCGCGCATAGTTCGGAAAAAAGTTCTTTGGGAAATATGGCGGGATTCCCCCGCACGCCCCGGTATGACAGGGAGACGATGCGCTCCGGCGCGGCTTCGAACGCGCCAAGCAGCCGCCTTACGCTCGCCTCCGTCAGGTACGGCTGGTCGCACACGGCGTACAGGATGCCGTCCGGCGGGCCCGCCGCCTCCGCGGCCGCCGTGCCGATGGAAACGCTCGTGCCCACGCCGCGCTCCGGCTCCGGGTTGATCCGGACAACATAACCGCGCCGCGCCGCCTCCGTCCGGATAAACCGCGCCTCCGTCCGGGTTACGCACACGCGCGCGGAAAACGGAACCCCGGCGAACAGCGCCAGCGCGCGCTGCGCCATCGGCACGCCGCCGACCGGATACAGAAGCTTGTCGCCGCCGAAGCGTTTCCCGGCGCCCGCGGCGAGCAGCACGCACGCGACATTCACGCGCGGTACCGCCGCGCGGGCCTGCGGAACACATACCGCCCCGCGCCTTCGCGCACAAGCGCGCCGTTTCGCACAATCGGCTCGCCGCCGAGCAGCACGTCGGTCACGCGGCCCAGCACGCGCATCCCCTCGTAGGGGGAGTTATCGCAGTTGTGCGCGTTCGTACGGTACGAGATCGCGCCCTCGCCGCTCGGATCGTAGATCGTCACGTCCGCGTCCGCGCCCTCGCAAAGAACGCCCTTGTGCGGATACATGCCGAAGAACTTCGCGGCGTTTTCGCTCATGAGCGACGCCATCTGCGGCAGCGTGATGCGGCCCGTCCGCACGGCGCAGGTGTAGATCAGCTGCGCGCGGTTCTGCACGCCGGCCGCGCCGTTCGGCACCTTGGAAAACTCCCCGCCGCCGAGTGCCTTCTGCGCCATCGTAAACGAGCAGTGGTCGGTGCCGATAAAGTCGATCTTCCCCGCGCCCATGGCAAAGAGCAGCGCATCCTGATCGGCTTTCTTCCGAAGCGGCGGGGACAGAATGAACTTCTCGCCGTCGGGCTGCGCGTAGCGCGAATCGTCCAGCACCAGATACTGCGGGCACGTTTCGAGGTAGACCTCCTGTCCGCGGTCCCTCGCGCGCGTCGCCTCCTCCAGTCCTTCCTTCGTGGAGAGATGCACGACCCACGCCGGCACGTTCGCCAGCTCGGCGATCCGCATCAGCCGCGCGACCGCCTCCGCCTCCACCGCGTTCGGGCGGGACAGCGGATGCCCGACGGGCCCGTGCACGCCCGCGTCGCCTAGCTCGCAGATGCGCCGCTGCAGCAGGTCGTAGTTTTCGCAGTGCACGCCCGCGACGCAGTCGAGCGCCGCCATGCGTTTGAGCGCGGCGTAGATCTCGCCGTCGTTGAGCCGCATGGCATCGTAGACCATATACATCTTAAACGACGTAACGCCCTGCGCGACCATGCGCTCGATCTCGCACGCGCGCGCGTCGTTCCATTCCGATATCGCCATGTGGAAGCCGTAATTGCAGCTTGAACCCGCCGCCTTTTTATGCCACAGATCCAGCGCCTGCTGCATGGTCATGCCGCGGTCCTGCGTAGCAAAATCCAGCACGCACGTCGTGCCGCCGAGCACCGCCGCGCGCGTGCCGGTTTTGAAATCGTCCGCCGTGACCGTCACGCCGAGGTCGAGATCGAAGTGCGTGTGCGTGTCGATAAAGCCCGCGAATACGAGCCTGCCGGACGCGTCGAGCGTTTCGTCCGCTCCACAGGACATGCGCGGCGCGATGCGCGCGATCACGCCGTTTTCAATCAGCAGATCCGCCTGTTCGGTTCCTTCGCCGCGCACGATCGTTCCGTTTCGAATCAAAATACGCAAGGCGCCCGCCTCCCTTTGTCCGATATTCTTTCGTCAAGCGTATGAGCGCACCGATACGGAAGTATTCTATCACAGCAAAAACTTGAGGGAAAGTATTTGCATCAAACAAACTTTATGCTATACTAACAAAAAGGTGGGTGAGCATCCATGCAGAAGTCACGTCTGCGCGCCGCCATTCTCAACGCGGCCGACCGAAACGCAGCCTTGGTCATCAAGAACGCAAGGATTGTAAACGTCTTTACCGAAGAGATTATCGAGGGGGACGTCGCCATCCGCGACGGCATCATCATCGGCGTGGGCTCCTATTCCGGCAAGGCCGAGATCGACGCGAAGGGCGGGTACCTCTGCCCCGGACTTTTCGACGGGCATGTGCACATCGAGTCCTCGATGGCGCACCCTTCCCGCTTTGCAAACGTGATCCTCGAGAAGGGCACGACCTCCATCATTGCCGATCCACACGAAATTGCGAACGTCTGCGGCGCGGACGGAATCCAATACATGCTTGATCAAACGGAATGGCTGCCCCTTTCCGTTTTTGTTATGGTTCCGTCCTGCGTGCCGTGCACCGCGTTTGAAACGAGCGGCGCAAAGCTGACCGCACGCGACCTCGAGCCGTTCATCGCGCACCCGCGCGTACTCGGGCTCGGCGAGGTCATGGACTACATGGCCACGGTCGAGGGCGACGGCGAGATGCTCGATAAGCTGCATCTGTTCCGCCATCACCCGATCGACGGGCACGCACCGGCGCTCTCCGGCGACGCGCTCAACGCCTACTGCGTCGCGGGGCCGCACACCGACCACGAGTGCATCACCTATGAGGAGGTGCTCGAAAAGCTGCGCAAGGGCCTGCGCATCCATCTACGCCTCGGCTCCGCCTCGCGCGGCGTGGAGGAAATCATGCGCAAGATCGCCGAAAACCGGCTGCCTACGCGCCGCATGTCGTTCTGCACGGACGACAAGCACCTCGCGGATATCCGCTCGGAGGGGCACATCAACTACATCGTCCGCCGCGCGGTCGCAAACGGCATCTCGCCGATCCACGCCATTCAGATGGCGACCATCAACACCGCCAACACCTACGGCATCCGGCACTACGGCGCCGTCGCGCCCGGTTACCGCGCGGACATCGTGGTGTTCGATAACCTCACGGACTTCAACCCGCAGATCGTCATCACGGACGGCAAGCTCTTCGAGCCGAGCGTG
>CAZIQO010000108.1:0-6153 GCA_964541465.1 uncultured Oscillospiraceae bacterium | reverse complement strand
GTTCCGAAACGGGGTTGAGCGGGATCAGGTTCACATGGCAGAGGATCCCGCGGAGCCGGTCCGCAAGCGCGTCGGCGTCCCGCGCGGACGCATTGACGCCGTCGATGAGCGCATATTCAAACACCACGCGCCGCCCGGTCCCGTCGGCGTACCGCTTCGCCGCCGCGATCACGTCGGCGATCGGATAGACGCGGTTGACCGGCATGATCGAGGAACGCGTTTCGTCGTCGTGCGCATGCAGCGAGATCGAAAGCGTGACATGCGGCGCGTCCCGGAGAAAGGAATCGATCTTCGGAACGATGCCGCACGTGGAGACCGAAATATTTCTCGGGCTGATGCCGAGCCCGTCCGGCGACGTAACGACGCGTAGAAACGCCACGACGTTTTCATAGTTGTCGAGCGGTTCGCCGCTGCCCATCAGAACAAGGTTCGTCACCGCGCGGTGCCCCGGCGCCGGAGCGGGTTCGCTCCGCTCGATTTCGTGGACCTGCCCAAGCAGTTCGCCGACGCGAAGATTACGAACGCATCCGCTGAGCGTGGAGGCGCAGAACCGGCAGCCCATATTGCAGCCCACCTGCGTGGACAAACAGACGGTATTACCATAATGATACCGCATCAGGACGCCCTCGACAAGGTTTTCGTCCTCGAGCAGGAAGAGATATTTCACGGTGCCGTCGCGTGCGGAAACGAGCTTCCGTTCGATCGTTACGCCGCCGTAGGGGATGGCGGCGAGCTTTTCGCGGAGCCCTTTGGGAAGATTCGTCATTTCGTCCGGCCGCGCGCCCCTGTTCAGCCAGTCCCAGACCTGCGCGGCGCGGTACCTCGGTTCGCCCCAATCGGATAGAAGCGCGAAGATCTGTTCTTTGCCGCAGTCGCTTAAGTACATCCCTTTATCCTCGCCTCATTCTTGCAAGAAAGAATCCGTCGGTATGGTGAACATGCGGCAAAAGCTGAAGAACGCCGTCGTTTTCGATCGGGAGCGGCATGCGTTCCAGAGTAAACGCAGGCGTACGCCGCAGGAACGAGGCGATCTGCTCCTCGTTCTCCCGCCGGGAGATCGTGCACGTTGCGTAGACCAGCACGCCGTTCGGACGGACATAACGGCCGCAGGCGTCCAGAATGCGGGACTGCAGCGCGGCAAGCGAGGCGACGGACTCGTCCGTCTTTGCGTAGCGGATATCCGGCTTGCCGCCGAGCAGGCCGAGCCCGCTGCAGGGCGCGTCGAGCAGCACCGCGTCGAACGCGCTTTCATACGCCGCGTCGAATACGGACGCGTCGCGCACGAGCGTTTCGGCAATCACGTGCAGGCGGGAAAGCGTCCGGTCGAGCAGTTCCTTCCGGTGCGGGTGCAGCTCAAAGCAGACGAGGGACACGTCGTTTTCAAAAAGACTCGCAAGGTAGGCCGACTTTCCGCCGGGCGCGGCGCACGCGTCCAGCACGCGCTGTTGGCGCACGTCGCCGAGCGCGCGGCACGCAAGCATCGCGCTCTGACTCATCACGGTCATCCGGCCGCTTTGAAACAGCTCGGAGCCGGCGATATCGAAGCCGCCGGCGAGCGCGAGCGCGTTTTCGTCCCATTCGCCGGGCGTGCTTTCGACAGGCAGCGCGGCGCGAAGCTCGTCCCGCGTAAACGGCCACTGCGCGCGCACCTCGACCGGCGCGGGCGGGCAGCTAAGCAGCGCCTCGGTCCGCTCCTCGCCGTACGCGGCCAGCCACTCGCGCACGATCCATTCCGGGCAGCTGTACTGCAGGGAAAGGCGGGCGGGCGGATCGGGCGGAAACGGGGGAAGCGCGTTTCGTGCGCGGTCGACGGCGCGCAGTACGGCGTTGACGAACCCGCAGAGCGCAGGCTTCCCGATTTCGCGCGTCAGTTGGACGCTCTCCGAAACGGCGGCGTGCGCGGGCGTGGAGCGATAGAGCAGCTCGCACACCCCAAGCCGCAGAATGCCGCGCACGGCGGGCTTCTGCGTTCCCTTGGCGAAGAAGGAAAGGTAGTAATCGATGGTCAGCAGGTGATCGAGCGTCGTATAGACAAGCGAGGCGGCCTGCTTTGCTTCGCGCGCGGGCAGGGAAGCGCCGAGACGCTTCACAGCAAGATTTGCGTATGCGCCGCGGTCGGTGATTTCCATCAGCGTTTCGAGCGCCTGCCGCCTGGGGTTCAAGTAAGCACCCTGCCTTCCAGCGGACGGCCGGCAAGGAACGTCCCGGCGTCCAGCCGCTTTCCTCCCGCCGCCTGCAGTTCCTTTATTTCAAGCCAGCCGTCGGCGCAACGGACGAAAAGCCCCGTTTTCGCGCTGCCGGCGAGCGTGCCGACGGGCTCCGTTCCGGCGGGAAGGCCGCTTTTTCGCGTGGCGTGAATCTTGAGCGGTTCGCCGCCGAGCATGGCGTACGCGCCCGGCCAGGGCGTCATGCCGCGCGCGCGGTTATGCGTTTCGGAAACGGTGCGCGCAAAATCCAGCCGCCCATGTTCCTTTTTCAGCATGGGGCACTTCGTCGCGAGCGCCTCGTCCTGCTTTTTTCGGCGGAGCGTTCCGCTTTCGAGCGCGGCGATCGTTTTTTTGAGCGTTTCCGCGCCGAGCCGGGAAAGACGCTCCGTCAGCTCGCCGGCCGTTTCATTTTCGCCGATCAGGGCGCGCGCGGACAGCAGGATGTCGCCCGTATCCAGGCCGACGTCGGTGAACATGGTGGTTACGCCCGTTTCGGTCTCGCCGTTTGCGATCGCCCACTGGATCGGCGCTGCGCCGCGGTACTTCGGGAGCAGCGAGGCGTGCACGTTGATGCAGCCGTATTGCGGAATCGACAGGTTTTCCGCGGAAAGGATCTGTCCGAACGCCGCCGTGACCATCAGATCGGGCGCGAACGAGCGGAGCGCTTCTACGCCCTCGGGGGAGCGGATGCGGTCGAACTGTGAAACGGGGATCCCGTGCGCTTGCGCGTAAACCTTGACGGGCGGGGGCGTGAGCAGCGCGTGACGGCCGACGGGCCGGTCCGGCTGCGTAAACACATGCAGCGCATGCCCGGACCGGACCAGCATGTCCAGCGAGGGGAGCGCAAATTCAGGCGTGCCGAGGAAAGCGATTCTCATATGGACTGTTCCTTTTCGTCGAATCCCTCCGGTGGTTCGGTGACGAGCGTCGTGTAGACGACGCCGTCCAGATGGTCGAGTTCGTGCTGAATGGCGCGCGCGAAGAATCCGTGCACATCGTAGGTGCGCAGAAAGCCGCGACGGTCGAACCCTTCGGCCACCACGTGCTCGGCGCGCTCCACGTATCCGGATTTTCCGGGAAACGAAAGGCAGCCCTCGTAGCCGCCCTGTTTCCCTTCGGAAAGGACGATGCGCGGATTGACGAGTTCGACCTTTCCTTCGCCCGCGTCCACGACGACGACGCGGCGGAGCACGCCGACCTGCGGCGCGGCGAGCCCGGCGCCGTCCGCGGCGGACATGGTTTCAAACAGATCGTCGATGAGCGTGGAGAGGCGTTCGTCATATCGTTCGACCGGCCTGCACGTTTTGTACAGGCAGGGGTCTTCTTCGGTGCGGATGGTTCGCAATGCCATGGTGAAAAATCCTCCTTTGATCCAATCGTATTGTAACCGAACCGCGCGTTTCTGTAAAGAAAGCACGTCGACCGGCGACAAATCAACCGACGGTTGAGAAAAACTCGCCCGCATCAAACAACGGCATTTATTCGGTTGAGCAAAAAACAACCGACGGTGGAGATCTTTTTCACAACTCGACAAACAGGCTATGGTCAGGGCTTTTTTGTCATGGCATAATAGAGGCAGGAAAGAGAGGGGGAACAAGATGGAACAGCAACAATCAATGGGCAAGCGCATCATGCAGCTTAGAAAGGAAAAGGGACTCACACAGGAACAGCTTGCCGAGAAGGTCGGCGTTTCCGCGCAGGCGGTCAGCAAATGGGAAAACGACGTGTCCTGCCCGGATATTTCGATCCTGCCGAAGCTGTGCGAAGTGCTCGGCGTCACGACGGACGAACTGCTCGGCGTCAGGCCGGTTGAGCCGCGCGTGGTCATCGTGGATTCGCAGAATACGAAGAAAGGGAAGGATAATAAATTTACGTTTTCCTGGGATTCCGGCATCAAGAAGGACGGCATCTGGTTCGCCGTGCTCGTAATCGCGCTGGGCATCGCGTTTCTGATTCAAAAGACGGGCAACCTGTCGGTCGGGATCTGGGGAATCATTTGGCCCGCCGTGATCATCGGGCTTGGCATTTCCTGGTGCTTCAAGAGGTTCTCGGTGTTCAGCCTGGCGGTTGCCGCGCTCGGGATTTACTTCCTCTTGTTTAATCTGCATGTCATCTCGTATGCGCTGACCTGGAGCGTGATCTGGCCGAGCCTGCTGATCATTCTGGGCCTGACGATCCTTTATGAAGCGTTCGTTCCGCATAAGCGCAAATGGTGCAAACACTGCGGCATGGACCACGAACCGGTGTCCGAATATCAGGAGGACGACGGATACATTCATTACGACTGCTCGTTCTGCGACGAGGACCGCAAGATCATTCTCGACGAACTGGCCGGCGGCGATATCGATATTTCGTTCGGCAAGTGTATCATTGACCTCACGGAGGTGAAGCGTGTCCGTTCCGGCGCAAAACTCGACGTGGACGTATCGTTCGGCAGCTTCGACCTGATCGTTCCGAGAACGATGCGGCTTACCGTAAAATCGGACAAATCGTTCGGCTCGATCCAGACGACCGGCAATGCGGAACCGGACGCGGCGGACACGCTGGCCGTCACCGCGGACGTGTCCTTCGGGAACATGAACATCCATTACCGCTGAACCGGGCAACCATTCGATCAAAACAGCGCGGGAACCCCCGCGCTGTCAGTCTGTTAAGAAGTTTATCAGGGGTTTCACCCCTGGATCCCACCCAAGGGACGCGTCCCTTGGGAATCCCGGACACTGCAAGCGCCCTTAACAGGGCGCTTGCAAAATGGGTTCTCAGGGCCGTAACGGCCCGAAGCGGTGGTTTGGAGGAGGAGCCTCCAGTACCCCTTTATCGCAAAGAAGCAGTGCGGGACACCTCGCGCTGTTTTTCTGCCTACTTTTATCTATCAAGCCGCCACGATGTCCCAGATCAGCCGGACGAACAGCAGACCGAGCACGGCGAGGATGATCGGGCGGACGATCCTGACGCCTTTCTTCAGCAGAAGACCCGCGCCGAGGAAATGTCCGCAGAGCGCGAACACGCCCGCGATCAGCCCGAACGGAACGATCACCTGCCCGTTGAGAAGAAACACGACGACGCTGCCGATATTGCTCGAGAGGTTCGCGATCTTCACGTTGCCGGAAGCGGCCCTTAAGGACATGCCGGCAAGCTGCGTGTACGCAAGCAGCAGAAACGTGCCGGATCCGGGGCCGTAGAACCCGTCGTACATGCCGACGATCAGCGAAAAGGCCAGCACGATGATAAACTGCCGCTTCCGGTCGGCCGGCGCGGAGGGAAGCGCCGAGAGGTCGCGGTTCCGCAGAACCACAAACGTGATGACCGGCAGGATCGCGAGCATGATGTAGCGGACGACCATTTCGTCGATGGCGAGGACCAGCTTTGCGCCGGCGATCGAGCCAAGGATGGCGAGCGCCGCGGACGGGATCGCCGTCGGCCAGTCGACGCACTTGTTTTTGATAAACCGCGCCGTGGAAGCGCAGGTGCCGATGCCGCTGGAGAGCTTGTTCGTCGCAATCGCGTTGTGCGGCGGAATGCCCGCAAGCAGGTACGCCGGCAGCGAGATCAGCCCGCCGCCGCCGGCGACCGCGTCGATCAGGCTGGCAAGAAAGATCAGCGGGCAGATGATGAAAAGCAGCCAGTAGGAATACCCGGAAGCCATCGTTACTCCTTTTCTGCGGCAGGGCCGGCGAGCGATTCGGCGGTTTCCTCCTCGCGAAACTGCCTGGTATAGAGGTCAAAGTAGTAGCCGCCGAGCGCAAGCAGCTCTTCATGTGTGCCGGACTCCGTGATGCACCCGCCGCGGATCACGAGGATGCGGTCCGCGCTGCGGATCGTCGAGAGGCGGTGCGCAACGATAAAACTCGTCCGGTTCGTGAGGATATGCGTGATCGCGTTCTGGATGAGCTGCTCCGTCTCGGTGTCGATGGAGCTCGTCGCCTCGTCGAGCACGAAGATGCGC
>CAZIQO010000107.1:0-6215 GCA_964541465.1 uncultured Oscillospiraceae bacterium | reverse complement strand
CGTCCTCCGAGGCCGCCGCGACCCCCGAGGGCTCCTCTTCTCCGGAATCCGCTTCAACCGACGGCGCAACACCGAATCCGGAGACGAGCGAATCCCCCGCCGAGAGCGTCACGCCCGATTCAAACGCCACACCCGGCGGAACCGTCGATCCCAATCTGATCGACGAAGAGGACATGCCCGCGGACCAGCGTGAGAGCGACGAAACCCCCACGCCCGAAGCTTCGCCTTCCCCGACGCCCACGCCGACTCCGACGTCCACGCCCGACCCGAACGCGACGCCGGATCCCAACGCAACCCCCACGCCGGAGGCGTCCGCCTCGCCGGAGATCGAAGAGACCATCACAGAGGTGGAGTTCGTCGAAAAGTATGAGAGCATCTTCGACGAACTGCAGCTTTCCGGCATCGACTATACCGCCACCGACGTGCTCGACGGCGAAATCGTCGCACGGGTCAGCTACGATCTGACCTATCACAGCGAACGCGCCGGAACCGATCTGACCTATTCGTTTACGATCCAGGCCGACCGCATCGAGCACCGCTGGACGATCAACTGGTCGCCGAGCCTGATTTTCCCGGACATGGAGTGGGGCGACAGCCTCCGCGTCGGCATTCTGCAGGCCAACCGCGGCGAGATTCTCTGCGACGGCGAAGCATACGCGCAGAACGTGAGTGCGGTCACCGTCTTCTGCGTGCCGAGTACGATTCCGGACACGGAGGAGTTCATCCGCGAGGTGGCCGCCGTTCCCGAGATGGAACTGACCGAGGACGACGTGCGTACGGCCCTCACCAAACAGCGAAACGATTTCTGCAAACTCAAAACCTTTTATCCCGACGAAGCCACGCTCGATTTGAAAAACCGCCTGCTCGCCATCGAGGGCCTCGCCATCGATACGGCGAACTACGGCACGCTGCGATATTACCCATACGGGGATTCGCTCTGCCATATCATCGGATACGCCGGCATCATCTCCAAGAAGGAAAAGATCAACTTTGAATCGTACGGCGACGTGCGCTACGACGAGGAGAATGAACGGTTCTACACCACCGAGACGCGATACAACGGCGACTCCTACATCGGCAAGTACGGCCTCGAGCAGCTCTACGAGGACGAGTTGCTCGGTACCAACGGCCGCTTCACCTACATCCAGACCGCCGAGGGCGGCAGCCGCGGCATGCTCTACGAAACCGACGCGGTCGACGGGTACGACCTGCACCTGACGATCATCCCCGAACTGCAGGAGCGGCTTGAGGACGTGGTCGACACGGTCGTCTACGACGACTCCATCCACGGCTGCGTGATCGTGCTCAACCCCAAAACCGGCGCGATTCAGGCCATGACCTCCTGGCCCGGGTTCGATCTCAACGATCTGTCCCGAGGCGTTCCGGAGGAGGAGTGGGAAGCCATGCAGAACGACACGGTCAACCTTCCCCTCTACAACCGCGCCACGCAGGGCCTGTATCCGCCGGGATCGACCTTCAAGCTCTTTACGAGCGCGGCGCTGCTCGAAACGAACACCATGACCGTCAACGACGTGTTCCCCGCCTCCGAGGAGATCGACGAGGATTCCTGGATTCCGTCCGAAACGTTCCTGAACAATCTGACCGAGCGTGCGAGCACGGAAACCTGGAAGGAGCAGAGCGTCGATCACTCGCTCAAGCGCACCCACAGCGACAGCCGCCTTTCGCCGATGAACATGATCAACTCCATCATCTCGTCGGACAACCTGTTTTTCGCCTACGGCGCGATGCGCATGGGCTGGACGACGTTCTCCAACTTCATGCTCAACACCATCGGCTGGGACAACGCTCTTGCGCTTGAAGCAACGGGAACGGAGCCCCGCATCTACTGGACGGCCGGCTCGGACGGCATCAGCTGGCAGAACCTTGCCGAGGGCGGTGAATCCGTCTGGGAACAGGACGACGAGGGCAACTGGTCCGAGGTCGACGGCGTCCATCTGGTGCTCGACAAGATGCTCTACGGCCTGGATGTCAGTTCGCCGCAGCTTTATAACGAGGGTGAAACGCCGAACGACTACGATCTCGCGGTCACGGGCTACGGCCAGGGCGAACTGCTCACCACCCCGCTGGAACTGGCGTGCCTCGCCTCCGCCTACGCCAACGACGGCAAGGTCATGCAGCCGTATCTTGTGGACTCCATCTGGCACGCGGACGGCACCGACTATACGCTCGTCGAGCAGCGCACACCCACGGTCTACAAGCAGCTTCTGCAGCCGTCCACGGTCGAGATGATCTACCCGGCGCTTTTGAAGGTCTGCACCGACGGCACGGCGCGCTATATGACCAAGAGCTTCATCACCAAAGGGCCGCTTACCCTCGGCTATACGCTTGCGGGCAAGACCGGCACGGCCGAGCTCAACGACGACAAGACCAAGGAGCTCGCGTGGTTCATCTGCTGGCGCGACAGCCTCGACGGCGAAGAGGTCACCGAGGAGAACGCGCGGCTGGTCTGCGTCATGCTGGAGGTCAGCCTCCCGATGGGCACGGAGTGGTCGCAGATGAAGTTCGACATCGCGCGTGCGATGCTCAAGGAGGACGCGCTCAACAACGACACGGTCACCGACGGCTGACGGTAAGCCGGCAGTGGACAAATCCGCCGCTACGGCATAAACTAGAGAGGACACGGACAACGCACACGATCGGGTCACGCCGGTCGTGTGTTTTTCGGAGGAAAACGCGTATGGACGCAAAGCGCATCGTCTTTACCGGCGGCGGAACGGCCGGCCACGTCACGCCGAACATCGCGCTCATCGAGCGCCTGCTTTCGGAGGGCTGGGAGGTCCACTATATCGGCTCGGAGACCGGCATGGAGCGCGAGCTCATCGGCGCGGTCGGCGGCGTAACGTATCACCCGATCTCCACCGGCAAGCTCCGGCGCTACTTTTCCTGGCAGAACTTTCTCGACCCGTTCCGCGTGCTCCGGGGCTGCTCGCAGGCGCGGCGGCTCATCCGCACGCTCCGGCCGGACGTGGTGTTCAGCAAGGGCGGCTTCGTTTCGGTGCCCGTCGTGATCGGCTCGGGCAGAACGCCCGTCGTTGCGCACGAATCCGATTTTTCGCCGGGCCTGAGCAACCGCATCGCCTGCCGCTTCACCGATACGATCTGCGTTACGTTCGAGGACACGCTTTCCTGCGTCCCGAAGCGGAAAGGCGTGTTCACCGGCACGCCGATCCGCCCGGCGCTCTACGAGGGCAACGCCGTGCGCGCCAAATCGTTCACCGGTTTTTCGGGCGGCAAGCCCGTTCTGCTCGTCATGGGCGGAAGTCTCGGGGCGCAGCGGCTCAACGAGCTGCTCCGTGCGGCGCTGCCGACGCTCATTAAAAAATACGACGTGATCCATCTCTGCGGCCGCGGCAAGCTCGACCGGCTCTGCTCCTGCAACGGGTACGTGCAGTACGAATACATCGATCAGGAACTGCCAGATCTTTTCGCGCTCGCGGACGTCGTGCTTTCGCGGGCGGGCGCGAACGCCGTGTTCGAACTGCTCGCGCTCAATAAGCCCTCCGTGCTGGTCCCGCTCTCCAAATCGTCCACGCGCGGCGATCAGCTGCTCAACGCCGCCTATTTTCAGAAGAAGGGCTACGCGATCTCCCTGAATCAGGACACCGCCACGCCGGAATCGCTCTGCCTCGCGATCGACGAGGTGTACCGCGACCGCGCGCGCTATACGCGCGCCATGGAGGAGGACACACGCTCGGATGGAACGGAAGCGATCCTCGAGATCATCAAAAACACCGCAAACCGCGTCTGACGCCGCCGCGCCGGATCTTGCAAGCCTCGCCGGTTCGGTCGAATCCGACCCGGTCGGAGCGCTCTCGGCGCTGACCGTGCTCGCCCGGAAGCAGGCGAACCGCGAGGCGATCGACCGCCTCTTTTCCGACCGGTCGGTCCTGCGGAGGCAACTTTCCTCCGCACTGCCCAAGGCGCGCAAAAACGCCGCGCGTCTGCTCGGCGCGCTCGGCGACGCGCGCGACGCGGAGGCGCTTGCCGACGCGCTTTCCTGCGAGGACACGCTCTTTGTCGTACCTTCCCTTCTGCTCGCGCTTGGCAGCGTCGGCGGGGAGACCGCATCCGACGCGCTGAACGCCTATTCCGTTCCGTCCGCGCGGGACGAATCCGAACAGACGCACATTCTCGACATCCGCGCCGCGCGCGAAAAAGCGCTTTCCGCGCTGAAGCGCGGTCTGCCGCTCCCGCCGCGGGACGCGCTCCCCGAAGCGCGCGACGTTCTGCTGGTTTCCCCCGCCGGGTTTGAGAATATCCTCGCATCTGAGCTCCGTTTACTGGGGTTTCCCGCCAAAGTCTGTCCGGACGGCGCAATCGTACGGACCGACCGGCTTTCCCCGCTGCTTGCCGCGCGCTGCGCGTTCGAGCTCCTGCTTCCGCTTTCAAGAGATCTGCCGCAGGATCCCGTCCGCATCGCGGCTGCGGCGGACGAAACGCTGACGCGCCCATACCGCGTGGAACTGCGCAATTACCGCGGCGATCGCGCTCCGTTCATCCGCGCGATCGCTTCCGCGCTCGGCGGCGGCGACGATCCCTCCCATTATGCGGACGAGCTGCGCGTCGTTTGCAGGGACAATGCCTGCGACGTGTTCATCAGACCCTGCAGCGTGCCGGACGAACGCTTCGCTTACCGCAGGCGCACCCTGCCCGCGTCCATCCATCCCGCGACGGCGGCGTGTCTTGCGCGGTATGCGCTTCCGTTCGTCTCCACAGCGCGCGTGCGCGCGCTCGATCCCTTCTGCGGCAGCGGCACGCTTCTATTCGAACTGGAAAAGGCGGCTTCCCCCGCTGCGCTGCTTGGCGTGGACTGTTCCGGCCGCGCGCTCGAGGCGGCATGGGAAAACGCACGCGCAGCGAACAGCCGCGCGCGATTTCTGCAGAAGGACATCCTGCGTTTCGAACCACGCGAACCGTTCGACCTGATCCTGAGCAATCTGCCGTTCGGCAACCGCGTCGGCACGCACGCATCCAACGAGCCGCTCTACCGCGGCTTTGTCCGGCTGCTGCCGCGCCTTCTGGCAAAGGACGGCATCGCCGTGCTCTACACCATGGAGCACCGGCTGCTGTCCGGCTGCCTTTCGGCCGAACCGGGCCTGACCGTCGCCGCCGAAACGCGCACCGAGGCCGGCGGGCTTTCCCCGCGCGTAACGGTCGTGCGGCGAAAATAAGGGGCTTTTTTCGGGGGTGCCGCACCCGAATCCTCGCTCAGGGCAAGGCCCTGAGAATCCTTATCTGGCTATTGCTGAAAATTCATGGGATTCCAAAGGGACGGCGATCCCTTTTGGCGGGGTGCAGGAGTAGAACTCCTGCGCCGTTTATCTGTATTTTCTTGCTGTGGTCCATAATCGCTTCCACCCATAAAACCGGATACACGCATCTTTGGCGGAATGCTCACCACCATATGCACATGATCCGACATCAGATGGCCTTCGTGTATTTCGACGCTTTTGTACTCGCATAGCTGCCTGAGCATTTCCCCAGCCTTACTCTATATTGATTGTAAATGATCTTTCGTCTATACTTCGGGGTGAATACAATGTGGCACTTACACAGCTATTGTGTGTGTGCTAAACTGCTTTCCTGTTTAGCCATGGAATCACCGTTCCTTCCCGGCATAGTAGCTTGAACACTTCTATCCTATCGGAAAAGTGATTCTCTCTGTATAATTTCTTACTCCACCCGCACAGCGGGTAGATTTTTTGTCCCTCCCGCTTCGCGCTCGGAACAGACTGCAGTCTATAATAAAGAAAAGCCTGCAAACGCATTGTTTGTGGACCTTTTTCATGGTAGCGACGATTGGATTCGAACCAATGACACACTTTGGGTATGAACCGTACACGGATTTATGTGAGAGTCGTTCCTAGAAATGCTGGAAACCATCCTGTTTATAGTGATTTCTTTCCTCCTCCTGCAGGAAAATTTCCCCTGTTTGGGGCGCGGGTGGCAAGAAATTGGCAAGAAAGAGAAAAGTATCCGGCTGCCCGCTCCTGCGTTTCTCAATTCCTGCATCTGTTCATATCCATCAAGATGTCGACAAGTATCGACAGCTAAATGTTGTATTTTCTGTTGTAAATTGCTATAATAGGCGGTAAAGAACGCGAGGTGTCCTATGCCTCCTTCAAGTCCGAACAAAGTTAAATTATTAAAGCTATATGAACTCCTCATGCTCCATACGGACGAGGAGAAACCGC
>CAZIQO010000106.1:0-6986 GCA_964541465.1 uncultured Oscillospiraceae bacterium | reverse complement strand
ACCTACGACCTCCGGGTTATGAGCCCGACGAGCTACCAACTGCTCTACCCCGCGGTAAATGCGCGCCGTCTCTTTCCGGCGAGCAACTAGAACTGTATCACAGGCAGAGGGAAAAGTCAACATGAAAAACGGGGGACGCAAAGACACGGCGCAGACATCCGTTCGGCTTGACAACTCTTCCGCTTACTTCAATTTATTTTACGATTGTCGTTTGCCATGCAGACCAAGAAGGTGCATGAGCGAAACTGGCTGCCGAGCACGGAACGCAGGGCGGGAGAAATGTGCACGGCGATTCGCCGCCTTTTTGACCTTTTCTGCCGGGCCAGACATATTCCGGCCTACAGGGGCCGATGTTTGTATGAAAGAAATTGTTTTCGCCCCGGCGTACCGATTTGGACGATGATGCAGGAATTCCTGCCTGGAAAAAGATCGGCAAAGCGACGAGGCCGCTTTGCCGATCCTGCTGAACCGCACGGGTTGAGCCGTTTGGTTTGTTCCGTTTTCTTCCAGCGCTATGCGTTTCCTGCTGCGCTATGCCTGCTTTGACTGAGCTGCCAGCTTAGCGGCCTTCTTCTGTTCGGCTCTGGTGATCACCAGCGTGCAGGACGCGTCGCCGACAATGTTCAGCGTTGTGCGGCCCATGTCGAAGAGCTTGTCGACGCCCATGATGAGGCCGATGCCGGCGACGGGCAGATTGACGCTTTGCAGGACCATTGCGAGCATGATCATGCCTGCGCCGGAAACGCCCGCGGTGCCGATGGAGGCCAGCGTTGCGGTGAAAATGATCGTCAGCATCTGGCCGATGGTCAGATTGATGCCGTAGCAGCTGGCGATGAAGATTGACGCAACGCCCATGTAGATTGCGGTGCCGTCCATGTTGATTGTCGCGCCGAGCGGCAGGATGAACGAGCTGTACTCAGGATCGGCGCCGAGTCCGTCCGCGCACTCCTTGGTCAGCGGCAGCGTAGCGACCGAAGAGGTGGAGGTGAAGGCGAAGATCATGGCGGGAACC
Source organism: uncultured Oscillospiraceae bacterium (assembly GCA_964541465.1). Taxonomy (GTDB): domain Bacteria; phylum Bacillota; class Clostridia; order Christensenellales; family CAG-138; genus UBA7703. The sequence goes on along the minus strand of CAZIQO010000106.1, from coordinate 5,974 downwards.
ATGCCCTTGAAGAACTTGAACGGATTCATGCCGCCCATGGTCTTAACGGCCGTGGAGTACACCACCAGCAGATGCACGATGTAGGCCAGATACGCTACGCCGAGAACAATGGCGAGCGAGGTGAGTATTTTTGGCCCGTTGTTGGCGACGGTGTCCGTCATAAGGCAGAAAACGCCGATCGGCGTGAGCTTGATGATGAACATGAGAACCCTGTTGATCACTTCGTTGAGGCTCTCGATGACGTTCGCGGCGGACAGACCCTTTTCACCGGCAAGCAGAATACCGGAGCCGACGAAGAGCGCGATCACGATCACCTGGAGCATGTTGGAGTTCACCAGCGATCCCCACAGATTCGACGGGAAGATATTGACGATCGTATCCATCACGTTCGACTCTTTGGCTTCGTAGGCGGCATCCGTGGTGCTCAGCGCCGGGAAGGCTCCCTTGAAGATGTTGGCAAAGACAAGGCCGATGATGATGGCGATTGCGGTCGTGGCCAGATAATACACGATCGTCTTCCAACCAATGGACCCGACCTTCTTGATGTCCTTCATCTGAATCATGCCGCAGATGATGGAGAGCAGCACGATGGGTACGACGATGAACTTCAGCAAATTAACAAAAATCGTACCGAAGGGTTTGATATAGGCGGAAACGAACGCTGCCTGTTTCGTGAGGCAAAGACCTACCAGGATGCCGGCGATCATCGCAATGAAAATCCATGCCGAGAGGGAAAGTTTCTTCTTCTTTTTTTCCATAAAATCCCCATCCTCCTGAAATTTTGTTTGTGCCGCGACTCGAAGGATCGTGGCTCTGAAAACGGAAACAGAGTAAAATGAAGGAAACGCTGCAATTCGAGACGGGCACATTCATTATTATTTTACAATTGAACCGGTGATGCAAGTTATTATGCAAATATTTATAATATATTATTGCAAATCAAACGAAAGCGATATGCGGCCTTTCCGGATTGATTTTCGGACCGCCGAATGCGCGTGCCGGCATTGCTTTTCAAGGGCGCCGGCACGCTAGTTTCTTGCCGGCTTACACACAGGGAATGTTTATCACGGCTCACGTACAGCGCAGGGAGACGTGTTGTTACGAAGTTTTTCTTGCACTACACGCCGGGATATGAATTGTAGAAGTCCACGGCGCTTCGTGTCCGCGCTGCGGCAGGAGAGCCGCGATAGTCGGTTCCGACGGACCCCACCGCACGTTTCTGTGCTGTCGGCGAGGGATCCGAATTCTGCGGCAAAGCGGCAAAAAAAGGAATTTATCCGGAATTCGGGATTGCATCCGGCAGAAAATTCTGTAATAATAAGTACATCCGATCTTTGTATTCAGGCGCGTGGCGGCTACTCCACTTTTTATTCGCCTCGACGCTGTATAAAAGGAGGGATACCACTTCTGCAGGGCTTGCGGTGCGGCAGTGTGGAGACCTGTCGTAATGCGTTCGTTCCTTTGCGGACGATCGCGAGCCGGGCGATGAACGAATGTTGCGCCCGGCAGAGCCAAAGAACAGTATGGCAAACGTTACTCTCACAAACATCAAGAAGGTCTACGACAAAAACGTGGTGGCGGTTCAGGATTTCAATCTTGAAATCGCGGACAAGGAATTCATCGTGCTTGTCGGCCCCTCGGGCTGCGGCAAATCGACGACGCTGCGGATGATCGCCGGCCTCGAGGAAATCACAGAGGGCGAACTGCGCATCGGCGACCGCATCGTCAACGATGTTGCGCCCAAGGACCGCGATATCGCGATGGTCTTCCAGAACTACGCGCTCTATCCGCACATGACCGTGTACGAGAACATGGCGTTCGGACTCAAGCTGCGCAAGGTACCGAAGGCGCAGATCGACGCCAAGGTCAAGGAAGCGGCCGAGATACTGGGCATTACGGAGTATCTGCAGCGCAAACCGAAGGCGCTTTCCGGCGGCCAGCGGCAGCGCGTCGCCATCGGCCGCGCAATCGTCCGCAAACCGCAGGTCTTCCTCATGGACGAGCCGCTGAGCAACCTGGACGCAAAGCTCAGGAACCAGATGCGCGCCGAACTGATCAAGCTGCGCCAGACGGTCAACACCACGTTTGTGTACGTTACGCACGATCAGACCGAGGCCATGACGCTGGGCGATCGGATCGTCATTATGAAGGACGGTTTCATTCAGCAGATCGGCACGCCGCAGGATGTGTTCGATCATCCGGCCAACCTGTTCGTCGCGGGTTTTATCGGCACGCCGCAGATGAACTTCTTCGACGCGGACCTCGCTCTGGAGAACGGGAAATACATTGCGCGTCTCGAGGATGCGGTTATCAACCTGCCGGAGGAGAAACAGCGTGCGCTCAAGGACAAGGGCCAGAAGCCGCAGAAGATCGTCCTCGGCATACGCCCCGAGCATATCATGCTTGCGCAGGGCCCCGGCAAGGCGTCCGTCGGCGCGAAGGTCGACGTTTCCGAGATGATGGGCAGCGAACTCTACGTTCACGTGACCGCATGCGGGAAGGACTGCGTGATGCGCATCGCCACGATCGACCTGCCGGCCGAAAACCGGTTCGGGTTCAAATTCGGCGATCAGGTGCATATCACGTTCGACGGCACGCTTGCGCACCTGTTCGACCCGGAGAGCGGAAAGAACCTGCTGTAATCCGTAAATAAATAGCAGTTATTTGCTTCGGTGCCCCCGCCGTTTCACGGGGGCGCCGGTTTTTTCCCTGCAAAATCCTTTCAGAAACGCGCCGCCTGCCGGCGGACCGGGGCAATGTTTTGTCGTATCTATGATTTTTTTGGTATGCGCGGGTAAAATTGCACTCCGCAGACACGCGTGCAATGAACGGGTGCGGCGTTCGTTTTTAACCCGTGGTTTCCGCGGATGCCGGCGCGCTGCGGCCGGCGGCAAAAGAGGCGGCTGCGGGCTTGCCGGCGTGATACTTTTTGAAGTATAATGCCTTCAGGCCGACGCGCGTCCGCGCACAGCGGCGGCTGACAACGAAAGGATGGTGGAAGCGATGCAGATCGATGCAAAGGGACTTCCTTGCCCGCAGCCGGTGATTCTGGCGAAGAAGGAACTGGACCGCGGATGCGAAGATTTGACCGTGCAGGTGGATAATCAGGCCGCGATGGAGAACCTGAGCCGGCTTGGAAAGGCCATGGGACTGCATGTGGAAACGTCGGAAGCCGCGGGGGCGTATGCCGTGCGGTTCACGGGAAAGGCCGCGCAGGCTGCCGAGCCCGCGCCCGGCCCGCGCGCAGGCGGCGGCCGCGGTTACGCGGTGTTTATTGGAAAGGACTGTGTGGGCGGCGGAGACGCGACGCTTGGCTACAACCTCCTGAAGATGGCGCTCTATACGCTCTCCCAAAGCGACGAGGTCCCCGCGAGCGTGCTGTTTATGAACGCGGGCGTCAAATTGCCGGCTGGGGAGGAAACGCAGGTGTTCGACAGCCTGCAGACGCTGATCGAGCGGGGAACGGCCGTGCTGGTCTGCGGCACCTGCCTGAATTATTACGGACTGACCGAGCGGCTGAAGATCGGCACGGTCAGCAATATGTACGATATCATCAGCGCGATGCAGAAGGCCGACAAGGTGATTTCACTCTGATGCGCCGGACGTATTACCTCTATACGTTCGACTCCACGCACGCGGCGATCGCCGCGCAGCGGCTGCTTAAGGAGACGGACGCCGCGCTGATGCCGACCCTGCGCGCGATCACGGCAAGCTGCGGCATGTCGCTAAGGATCTCCTGCGAAAACGTCGACCGCGCCCGGGCGCTGATGGCCGCCTCCGATATCGACGCGGCACTGTACACGCTCTACCGCGTGGAGCAGGAGGACGGCGGGATTCGCTGCGAGAAGGTTCCTGAAAAGGACCGGCAGGGCTGAAAAACGCGACCCAAGGGACGCGTCCCTTGGGAATTCCTGCCCACACAAGCGCCCCGATTTCAGGGTACCTGCGGAAATGGGTTCTTAGGGCCGTCACGGCCGGAAGCCAGATCATCAATAAAGTCGCAGTCAAATTGCTGCGTCAATTTGACAATGTAAAAAAGAAAGTTCAACCAAATAATCCGTCAAAACCAGCGGCATGTACGGTGATTTTAACACGCTTCATGCAGCAAAACCGACAGTCGGCGCAGCCGATCGAGGCCGATGCTGCATGCAAATTCCCGCCACAGCGGCTTCCATCGAAAAACCTTGGTTTTTCGATGGCCTGTCTTCGGGCCGTTACGACCCGAAACGGTGGTTTGGAGGCGAAGCCTCCAACACACCCCCATAATCGACAAGCTGAAGCGGCCGCTTTCACAAAACGGCCGCTTTTCGTTTGTCCCGGCGTGGATGCCGTGCAAGCTGAGAACGCGGGGGCGGCTGTTTTGTCGGGGCGTTTTTGCGGACGATCAGAGAGTAAACACCTACCGGAAACATATATTAGGCGCTGCGATAATATATTTCATAATATACCTTGACAGGCGAGGTATACTCGTGTAGGATATACCTGCAATTGCAAAGGAGGTGCGCCATGTCCGTAGCATCGGATCTGATTCGTGGGAACACGGAAACTATCATCCTGGCGCAGCTGATGAAGAAGGACAACTATGGCTACATGATCAACAAGGCGATTCACGGCATGACGGGAGGCCGGTTCGAACTCAAGGAAGCCACGCTGTATACGGCGTTTCGGCGGCTCGAGGACGAGGGATGCATCGCGTCGTACTGGGGCGACGAAACGACGGGCGCGCGGCGCCGGTACTATTCGATCACGGAGCTCGGGCGGGAATCGTATCAGTTGCGCAAACGGGAATGGAAGACGGCGGAAGCGCTGATCGACAAATTGTTAACGGGAGGAGAAGAAGGATCCCTATGAACGAGAAACTCAGGGAATACATCGATTCGCTGTTTGAGAAAGCGCCCAATACGGCGCGCGCGGTGGAATTGAAGGAGGAAATGCTGCAGAACCTGACCGAGAAGTACAACGACCTGATCGGCGAGGGAAAGAGCGAGGAGGCGGCCTACAATATCGCGGTCGCCAGCATCGGCGACGTGGAGAGCCTCATCGCCAACCTCGGCGCGATAACGCCGGATGCGGAAAAAAGCAGAAAGCGCAACGCGCTGTTTATCGCGATCGCGGTCGGTCTGTATATCCTCTGCGTCGTGCCGTGCATCCTGCTGCAGAACGTAACCGGCGTGGTGCTGATGTTCGTGCTCATCGCCGTGGCGACCGGCCTGCTGATATACAACGGCATCACGAAGGAAAAGTACGTCAGGGCAGACGACACCATGGTGGAGGAATTCAAGGAGTGGAAGCAGCACGGCCGCAGGAACAAGCAGGCGATGGACGCGATCATCGGGGCGCTCTGGCTGCTGACGGTGTGCGTTTATATGATCGTAAGCTTCATGACGGGTGCGTGGCATCTCACCTGGCTGATCTTTTTGATCGCGGCGGCGGTCAGCTCGGTGATCAAGGGCATTTTTCAAATAAAACGGTAGGGGGGAAGGCAATATGCGTACGGGTGGTATCATCCGGATTGTGGTCGGCGTAGTCGTGGCCGTTTTGCTGACGGCGCTTCTGGTGCTTTCCCTGAAAGGAGTCAATGTGTTCAAAACCTGGAACCTGTACGACGAAGGCTGGCTCAGCAGCCGGAGCGCGGGCGGCGCATCGTCCGATATGACGACGGCCGAAGAGACGGTTTCGGTCTCCGCGGACGGGATCGACAGGATCAAGATCAACTGGGTTGCCGGGAATGTGGAAATCCGCTCCGGCGACGGCGGGGAAATCACGTTCAGCGAATCGGCGGCGATGCAGCTTTCCGACTCGCAGAAGATGCGGTATTCCGTTTCCGGCGGCACGCTGAAGATCGAATACTGCAGCAGCACTGTCAGCCAGGTGTGGGAATGGTTCAGGTTCGGGCGGTACGAGAACCCGGCGAAGGATCTGGTCGTGACCGTGCCCGCGTCCCTGATGGGAACGCTGGAGGAACTTGACGTCG
>CAZIQO010000105.1:0-7098 GCA_964541465.1 uncultured Oscillospiraceae bacterium | reverse complement strand
GGCCGCGCATTACACGCATGTGAAGAGTTCCTTCATATGCGTGTAATGCGCGGCCAGACCGTCATAATAGCTCTCCGGCATGTCCAGCCCGACGACGGCGGCCTCCATCAGAGGCGACGCGGCGCCCACGGCGTTGAAATCGTGGAACTGCTTGATGCGGTCCATGAGGCGCTTCGGCGCAATGGCGTACCCGAGCCGCCAGCCCGTGACGGAATAGGTCTTGGAAAGCGAGCTGCACGACACCGTGCGCTCCCACATGCCCGGCAGGCTGTTCATGTAGATATGCCGGTGCGGCGCGTAGACGATGTGTTCGTACACCTCGTCCATGATCACGTAGGTATCGTAGCGGACCGCCATTTCGGCGATGAGCTGCAGTTCCTGCCGCGTAAAGACCTTGCCGCTGGGATTTGCGGGGTTGCAGATCAGAATCGCCTTTGCGTCCTGCCGGAACGCGTCCTCCAGCGCTTCCGGGTCGAACCCGAACGCCGGCGGCTTGAGCGGCACGAAAACGGCCTCGCAGCCGACCATCATGATCTGCGCGGTATAGTTCTCAAAGTACGGCGAAAACAGGATGATCCTGTCGCCCGGATTGGTCAGCGCAAAGAGCGTGTCCACCATGGCCTCGGTCGAACCGATGGTCACCACCATCTCGGTTTCCGGGTCGAGCGTCCGCTCCATATACCGCCCGCACTTGCGCGCCAGCGCCTGCCGGAAGTTCGGCGCGCCCATCGTGATGGCATACTGATGCGGGCCGGTACGGCTGATCTCCCGAAGCCGGCTGGTAAGCGCCTCCGGCGGATCGAAATCCGGGTACCCCTGCGCGAGATTGATCGCGCCATAGCGGTAGGCGATGCGCGTCATGCGGCGGATCACGGAGTCCGTAAACCGTTCGGCCGTTCTGTTGAGCTCCTTCATGTTCGTCCCTCGATTTTCTGTTTCGTCTTTCCGTCAGCGGATGTCGAGCTCTTCGTCGGAGATCGTATCCACCCCGTTTTCCGCCAGCAGGCGGAGCAGTTTTTCCTCGTCGGACACGCGGAACACCATATAGGCCTTCTTCTCGCCGCGGCCGATGAGCGAGTACATATACTCGATATCGATCCCGCCGCCGGCCATCAGCGACAGCACACCGGCAAGGCCGCCCGGCACGTCGGGAACCGCCACCACAACGACCGCGGTGATCCCGGCGGCATAATGCTGCTCCTCGAGAATGCGTTTCGCCAGCCCGGTGTCGCTGACCAGCATCCTGAGGATACCGAAATCCGTGGTGTCGGCGATGGACAGCGCGCGGATATCGATGCCGCCGTCCGCCAGCGCGCGGGTGATGGCGGCCAGCTTGCCGCGTTCGTTCTGCAGAAATACGGACAGTTGTTGTACCATGATCGCACCCTCCTTCTTTTCTTCTCAGTCCAGCAGTTTTCGCCTGTCGATCACACGGACCGCCTTGCCCGTGGAACGCTCGATGGTGTTGGGCTCAAGCAGCTTCACCTTCGCGCTTATGCCCAGCAGCGACCTTAGCGCGTCCTCCAGTTCCTTCTCCTTCCGGTCGAGGCCCTTGACGATATCGGAGAAGATGCCGCTGTTGATTTCCACCTGCACCTCGATGGTATCGAAGTTTGCAAAGCGGTCCACCACGATGCGGTAGTTCGCGGAATAGCCCTGTTCCAGCAGCACGGTTTCGATCTGGCTCGGGAACACATTCACGCCGCGCACAATGAGCATGTCGTCCGTGCGGCCCCTGGGCTTGGTCATCTTGACCAGCGTCCGCCCGCAGGGGCAGGGCGCGCGGCTGATTACGCCGATATCGCGCGTGCGGTACCGCAGAATCGGGAACGCCTCCTTCGTAATGCACGAGAACACCAGCTCGCCCTGCGTTCCCTCCGGCAGCACCTCGCCGGTATCCGGGTCGATCACCTCCGCGATGAAGTGATCCTCGTTGACGTGCATGCCGGTCTGTTCCCCGCACTCGAACGCCACGCCCGGGCCGACGATCTCGGTCAGCCCGTAGATATCGTACGCCCTGATGCCGAGCTGCTCCTCGAGCTGACGGCGCATTTCGTTCGTCCACGGCTCCGCGCCGAAGATGCCGGCCTTGAGCGAAAGATCTTCCTTCGTGCCGCCGCTTTCGCGCAGCGCCTCGGAGAGATGCAGCGCATAGGAGGGCGTGCAGCAGAGGATGGTCGAGCCGAAATCCTCCAGAATCGTGATCTGCCGCTTGGTGTTGCCGCTCGACACCGGGATCGTGGCCGCGCCGATCTTCAGCGCCGCCCCGTCCATGCCCAGCCCGCCCGTGAACAGCCCGTAGCCGTAGGACACGTGCACGACGTCCTCCGGGCCGCCGCCCGCCGCGACGAGCGCGCGCGCGCAGCAGTCGGCCCAGATCGCCAGGTCGTTTTTGGTGTACCCGACCACGATCTGCTTGCCGGTGGTTCCGGAAGACGCGTGGATGCGCACCACGTCGCGCAGCGGCGCGGCGAACAGTCCGTAGGGGTAGGTGTCCCGAAGGTCCTGCTTGCAGGTAAAGGGCAGTTTGGGAAGGTCGTCCACGCTTTGGATATCCGCCGGTGAAACGCCCGCTTCGTCCATGCGCCGATGATAGAGCGGCACCCGCTCGTAGACGCGCTTTACGGTTGCGGCGAGCCGCTCGCTCTGCAGCGCGCGGATGGTTTCGTGCGGAGCGGTCTCGATCTCCTGCTGGTAATAGGCTGCCATACTTGTGCTCTCCTTCTTGATCCGGCGTTTCCGTCAGCCGGAAACGTCCGTTTTTTTCCGCTCTGAAGCGACCCGGCGGAAGGTCATGATCCGCACCCGTTCATCGGCGCCCGATACCAACAAAAAAACCCGTCCCCTGCCGGTTCTTCAGCAGAGGACGGGATGTTCCCGTGGTACCACCTCTATTTACCGCCCGCATGCGCGCGGCGGCCTCTCGGATACGATCATATCCTAAGCGCTGTATCGGGCGCTCCCGTCTTTGCCTACTTATTTCCGTTCAGCAAGCCGCTCGGGAAGGAATTCGTCGTCGCCGCTTTCTCTGCCTTGCACCGGCCGGCATCTCTCTGAACAAAGCGTATGGACGAGTACTGGTTTCCGTCGTCGCGTTTTTGTGGATTGCGCTTACTCTAGCACGTTCAAATCCATAAGTCAATAGTATATGATATATTTCTTCCAACTATTTTTTGGCCGCGCTCAGATCACGCGCTCCACCCAGCCGTGGGTATCCGGCAGTTTGCCGGTCTGTATGCCGCTGAGCGTATCGTAGAGCTTCTGGGACAGCGCGCCGACTTGGTTGTCGTTCACGACATAGTCCCCGCCCTGATAGCAGAGCGTGCCGATGGGCGAAATGACCGCGGCCGTGCCGGTGGCGAACACCTCTTTCAGCGCGCCGCGCTTCGCCGCGTCGAACAGTTCGTCGAGCGAAAGCCTGCGCTGATTGACCTTGACGCCCCACTCGCCGAGCAGCGTGATGACCGAATCGCGCGTGATGCCGGGCAGTATCGTTCCGCCGAGCGGCGCCGTGATCACCTCGTCCCCGATCATGAAGAACGCGTTGGAGGTCCCGATCTCCTCGACATAGCGGTGCTCCTTCGCATCCAGCCACAAAACGTCCTTGCAGTGGTACTTCAGCGCCTTCTGCGAGGCCTTCATGCCGCCGGCGTAATTGCCGCCGACCTTGGCAAAGCCCGTGCCGCCCTGCGCCGCGCGGATGAACTCGTCCTCCACGTAGATGCGCGTGGCCGAGAGCTTGCCCATGTTCGCCGCGTAATACGGGCCGGACGGACAGAGGATGATCATGAAGCGGTAGTGCTTGGCCGGCAGGACGCTGAAGGACACCTCGTCCGAAAGGATGAACGGGCGCACATAGAGCGACGTGCCCGGCTTTTCCGGCACCCAGTCGATATCCGCTAGAACGGTCGCCTTGATTGCGGCGATGAACAGCTCCTCGTCCATGGGGGGGATGCACATGCGCTCGTTGGTCTGGTTGAGGCGTTTGGCGTTCATATACGGACGGAAGAGCTGTACGTGCCCGTCCGCGGTCTTGTACGCCTTCATGCCCTCGAACATCATCTGCGCGTAGTGCAGCACGCAGGAGGCCGGGTCGATGGAGATGTTGCCGTAGGGAACGATGCGGCCGTCGTGCCAGCCCTTTCCCTCGTCGTACTCCATCTCGAACATGTGGTCGGAGAAATTCTGCCCGAATACCAGGTGATCCTGATTGGGTTTCTGCTTGGGATGCGGGTTCCTTGTTACCGGAAATTTGTAGTTCATGCTGCTTTACCCCTTTTTATGCTTAATCTTCCATATAATGGTCAATTCTGGAAATCCCCCCGTCCGCCGGGCAGAAATTCAGATCGTACAGGTCCGGGCGCCGATCCCGAAACACCGGGATCGAACCGCGGATGTCGTCTAGGACGCTAAGGTCCGCGTCCGCGGTGATCGTCGTTTCCCCGGTCCCCGCCTCGGCAAGCGCCGTTCCCCAAGGGTCGATCACGGCGGAACGGCCGCCGAAGCGCGTGCCGAACGCTTCCCCGCAGGAATTGCAGAGCGATACGAACATCTGGTTCTCGATCGCCCGCGCACGGGAGAGCGTCTCCAGCTGCCCAATCCGCTGCTCCGGCCACTGGGACACGACGAACAGGACGTCCAGCCCCGGCAATGCCAGCGTGCGGACGAGTTCGGGAAAACGGATATCGTAGCAAATCACCAGCGCGCACCGCGCCCCGTCGAGCGGGAAACGGCAGAGCGAGCCGCCCTTGACAAACGCCCGATCCTCGCCCATCGGCGAAAACAGATGCGTTTTATCGTAACGCGCGATCCGGTTCCCCGCGCGGTCGAATACGTACGCCGTGTTGTGAAGCCCGCCGTCCCTGCGGCTGGCCACGCTGCCGGCTGCGATATTGACGCCGAGTTCCCTTCCGAGCGCGGAGAACGTTTCCTGCGTGCGCGCGCCGTCGCCGTCCGCAAGCGCGGGGTCGATCCTGCCCGGCGCGAAACCCGTGTTCCACGTCTCCGGCAGGACGATCACATCCGGCTTTTCCTCCGCCGCCGCCTTCCGGACCAGCTCCTCCGCGCGGGCGAAGTTGGCGTCCGGTTCGGCGGGGAGCATATTCATCTGGATGCAGGAAATGCGCATGCGTCCTTATCCTTTGAAATCCGTCCCGAGCGCGATGGCCTTCCGGTTCGCGTCCAGCAGGTGCGCCTTCTTTGCGGGCACCACTTTGAGCAGCGCGGCCTCGGCCGCCTCCTCCTGCCGCGGCATGCACTCCTTCAGGAATCTGCCGAGCAGGATCATGTTTCCGAGTCCGTTCAGGCCCGCGTCCGCCGCGGCCTGCGCTGCCGGAACGGCGAACACGCGCACGTCCGTCCGCTCCGGCTTTTCGCCGATGAGCGAGGAGTCCATCACGATCACGCCGCCCGGGCGCACCTTGCTTTGATACTTCTGAAACGACGGCAGGTTCATGGCGATGAGAACGTCCGGCTCGGACACGATGGGCGAGCCGATGGGCGAATCGCTCAGAATCACGCTGCAGTTCGCGGTGCCGCCGCGCATCTCCGGCCCGTAGGAGGGCAGCCAGCTCACCTGCCGCCCGCCGATGAGGCCGAGGTAGGCCAAAAATTTTCCGATGAACAGCACGCCCTGTCCGCCGAACCCTGCGATCAGGATCCGCATGGTTCCCGATTTTTCTTCCATACGCTTACGCCCCCTTCCCGCCGCGGTCCTTGTACACGCCGAGCGGATAGTACGGAATCATCTTCTCGTCGATCCATTTCAGCGCGGCCTGCGGCGTCATGCCCCAGTTGGTCGGGCAGGCCGAAAGCACCTCGATGAGCGAGAAGCCCTTGCCCTCGATCTGGTTTCGGAACGCCTTCTCGATCGCCTTCTTCGCGGCGCGGACGTTCTTCACGCTGTTGACGGTCACGCGCTCGAGATACGCCGGCCCTTCGAGCTGGGCGAGCATTTCGCAGATTTTGACCGGATAGCCGCACACCGTCACGTCCCGCCCGTAGGGCGAGGTCTGCGTGACCTGGCCCGGCAGCGAGGTCGGCGCCATCTGGCCGCCGGTCATGCCGTAGATGGCGTTGTTGACGAAGATCACCGTGATGTTTTCGTTGCGCGCGGCGGCGTGCACGGTCTCCGCCATGCCGATGCTGGCCAGATCGCCGTCGCCCTGATAGGAGAAGATGATATTCTCGGGATCCGCGCGCTTGAGCCCCGTGGCGACCGCCGGCGCGCGCCCGTGCGCGGCCTCGATCATGTCGCATCTAAAATAGTTGTAGGCAAGCACCGCGCAGCCGACCGGCGCCACGCCGATCGTCCGTCCTTCGATGCCGAGTACATCGATGGCTTCTGCCACGAGGCGGTGGATGATGCCATGCGTGCAGCCCGGGCAGTAATGCGTCGCCACGGGCAGCAGGGAGTCGGGTCGTTTCGCAACAATCATTTCGTTTCACCTCCTGCGAGCCGTTCGATGCCGGCCAGCACTTCCTCCGGCGACGGGATCATGCCGCCGGCGCGGTTGACCAGCGAAACCGGGCGCGCGCAGCGGATGGCGAGCTCGATATCCTCGATCATCTGCCCCATGGAGAGCTCCACGGAGAGGAACGCCTTCGTCCGCTTTGCCGCCTCCAGAAGCGTCTGCTTCGGGAACGGCCAGAGCGTGATCGGGCGGATCAGCCCGACGCGGATCCCCTTTGCGCGCGCCGCGTTGACGGCGTTTCTGGATACGCGCGCGGCGATGCCGTAGGCGACCACGCAGTAGTCCGCGTCGTCCATACGATACGATTCCGCCGCCGGTTCGTCCCGTTCGATCTGCGCGTAGCGTTCGTAGCGCTTGAAGTTCGTCTGCTCGAGCTCCTCGGGCTGCAGGTAGAGCGACGTTACGATATTGTGCTTCCGTTTCATGCCCGTTCCGGTCAGCGCCCAGGGCTTTTCGTATGTTTTCTGCTCGCCGATGTCCAGCGAAACCGGCTCCATCATCTGCCCGATGGTGCCGTCGGCAAGGATCATGGACGGCATGGAATACTTGTCCGCAAGATCGAAACCCTTGACGGTCAGGCTGGCCATCTCCTGCACGGACGCGGGCGCAAGGACGATCACATGAA
>CAZIQO010000104.1:0-7731 GCA_964541465.1 uncultured Oscillospiraceae bacterium | reverse complement strand
GACGAAAGCGGCATCATCCGCCCCGGCGCGGAGGTGCGCAGCGGCGACATCCTCGTTGGCAAGGTAACGCCCAAGGGCGAAACCGAGCTTACCGCGGAGGAACGGCTGCTCCGCGCGATCTTCGGCGAGAAGGCGCGCGACGTGAGGGATACGTCCCTGCGCGTGCCGCACGGCGAGGGCGGCATCGTCGTGGACGTCAAGGTGTTCACGCGGGAGCATAAGGACGAACTCAGCCCCGGCGTCAACCAGATGGTGCGCGTCTACATCGCGCAGAAGCGCAAGATCTCCGTGGGAGACAAGATGGCGGGCCGCCACGGGAACAAGGGCGTTATTTCGCGTATCCTGCCCGAGGAGGATATGCCGTTCCTGCCGGACGGCACGCCGCTGCAGATCGTGCTCAACCCCCTCGGCGTTCCCTCCCGTATGAACATCGGGCAGGTGCTCGAACTGCATCTCGGCCTGGCCTGCAAGGCGCTCGGCATCAAGATCGCCACGCCGGTATTCGACGGCGCGACCGAGGCCGACATCAAGGACCTGCTCGTCAAGGGCGGCTTTGCCGAGGACGGCAAGACGACTCTTTACGACGGCCGCACGGGCGAGCCGTTTGAGAACCGCATCTCGGTCGGCTATATGTACTACCTCAAGCTCGCGCACCTGGTCGACGACAAGATCCACGCGCGCTCCACGGGACCGTACTCGCTGGTGACGCAGCAGCCGCTCGGCGGTAAGGCGCAGTTCGGCGGCCAGCGCTTCGGCGAGATGGAGGTCTGGGCGCTCGAGGCATACGGCGCGGCGTATACGCTCCAGGAGATTCTGACCGTCAAGTCGGACGACGTGGTCGGCCGCGTCAAGACCTACGAGGCGATCGTCAAGGGCGACAACGTGCCGCCCGCCGGCGTGCCGGAATCGTTCAAGGTGCTGATCAAGGAACTGCAGTCGCTCGCGCTCGATATCAAGGTGCTCTCCGACACGCGCGAGGAGATCATCATCGGGGAGGACGACGACGAGGATGTCGTCCCGATGGACGTCAACATCAGCGGTACGGAGGATGTGCCGCTCAGCGTTCCGCCGCTCGGAAGCGAGGAGGATATGGAGGATCTCGACGATTTCGAGGATTTCGACGATATCGACGAGGACGAGGATATCGCGATCGAGGAAGAGCCGGCCGAGGACACGCTGGAGGGACTGGACGAGGATCTCGGAGAATTGGCGGACGGCCTTGGCATCGACATCAACAAGGATATAGACTGAGCGGGCTGCAAGGGAGAGATAGACTGTGTTTGAACTGACGAATTTCGACGCACTGCAAATCGGACTGGCTTCGCCGGAAAAGATCCTCGAGTGGTCGCACGGCGAGGTCAAGAAACCGGAAACCATAAATTACCGCACGCTCAAGCCCGAAAAGGACGGCTTGTTCTGTGAGCGGATCTTTGGGCCGACCAAGGACTGGGAGTGCCACTGCGGACGGTATAAGCGCGGCCGCTACAAGGGCATCGTATGCGAGAAGTGCGGCGTCGAGGTCACGCGCGCAAAGGTGCGCCGTGAGCGCATGGGCCACATCGAACTGGCCGTGCCGGTCTCCCATATCTGGTATTTCAAGGGCATTCCGTGCCGCATGAAGATGCTGCTGGACATGAGCCCGCGCTCGCTCGAGCAGGTGCTCTATTTCGGCGCGTATGTGGTCATCGACCCCGGCGAGACCGGGTTGCAGTACAAGCAGATTCTGACCGATCGGGAATACCGCGAGGCGCAGGAGCAGTTCGGGCCCAAAGCGTTCCGCGCGGGCATGGGCGCGGAGGCCATCCGCGAACTGCTGACCAAACTCGACCTGATCGCGCTCGAGAAGGAGCTGCGCGAGGAGATCTCCGGTTCCTCCGGACAGAAGCGCGCCAACGCGATCAAGCGGCTCGAGGTGATCGAGGCGTTCATCCAGAGCGGCAACAAGCCGGAGTGGATCATCCTCACGGTGATTCCGGTCATTCCGCCGGAGATCCGCCCGATGGTACAGCTCGACGGCGGACGCTTTGCCACGAGCGACCTCAACGACCTTTACCGCCGCGTGATCAACCGGAACAACCGGCTCAAGCGTCTGCTGGAGCTGCGCGCGCCGGATATCATCGTGCGCAACGAAAAGCGCATGCTGCAGGAGGCGGTCGATTCGCTCATCGACAACGGACGCCGCACGCGCCCCGTGACGGGGCCGGGCAACCGTCCGCTCAAATCGCTCTCCGACATGCTGCGCGGCAAGCAGGGGCGGTTCCGCCAGAACCTGCTCGGCAAGCGCGTGGACTATTCCGGCCGCAGCGTCATCGTCGTGGGCCCGGAACTGCAGATGTATCAGTGCGGCCTGCCCAAGGAGATGGCGCTCGAACTGTTCAAGCCGTTCGTGATGAAAAAGCTCGTCAAGGGCGGGTTCGCGCAGAACGTCAAGGGCGCGAAGCGCATGGTGGAGCGCGTCGATCCCGCGGTCTGGGGCGTGCTCGAGGACGTCATCAAGGACCATCCCGTGCTGTTGAACCGCGCGCCTACGCTGCACCGACTCGGCATCCAGGCGTTTGAGCCGATCCTCGTGGAGGGCCGCGCGCTCAAGCTTCATCCGCTCGTCTGCACCGCGTACAACGCGGACTTCGACGGCGACCAGATGGCCGTCCACGTGCCGCTGTCGGTCGAGGCGCAGTCGGAAGCGCGCTTCCTCATGCTCGCGAGCAACAATATCCTCAAGCCGCAGGACGGACGCCCCGTCGTGTCGCCCACGCAGGACATGGTCATCGGCTGCTATTACCTGACCATGGAGCGCCCGGGTGCGAAGGGCGAGGGAAAGATCTTCCACTCCGAGGAAGAGGCGGTCATGGCCTACCAGACGGGCGACGTTTCGCTGCAGGCGAAGGTGAAGATCCGCATCACCCGCGAATGGCGCGGCGAGAAGCGGCGCAAGCTCATCGACACGACCGTCGGGCGCGTCATCTTCAACAACGCGATTCCGCAGGACCTCGGCATGGTCGACCGCACGAAGGAGGAGAACCTCTTTGTGCTCGAGGTCGATAAGCTTGTTGCCAAGAAGGACCTCGGCAACATCGTCGACTGCTGCTACCGCAAATACGGGCCCACGACCACTTCGCAGGTGCTCGACCGCATCAAGAAGCTGGGCTTTACCTACTCCACGAAGGGCGGCATCACCGTAGGGTTCCAGGATATCCAGGTGCCGAAGGAGAAGAAAGAGCTCATCGCCGAGGCGGAGAAGAAGGTCGTCGAGATCGACAACCTCTTCCGCATGGGCATGCTCAGCAACGCCGAGCGCCGCGAGCGCGTGATCAAGATCTGGGAGGAGACCACGGAGATGGTATCCCGCGCGCTGATGGCCTCCCTCGACGAATTCAATCCGATTTACATGATGGCCAACTCCGGCGCGCGCGGCAGCACGGCGCAGATCCGCCAGCTTGCCGGCATGCGCGGCCTGATGGCCGACCCGAGCGGCCAGATTATCGAGGTGCCGATCCGCGCGAACTTCCGCGAGGGCCTCTCGGTGCTCGAGTTCTTCATCTCCTCGCACGGCGCGAGGAAGGGCCTTGCCGACACGGCGCTCCGCACGGCGGACTCCGGATACCTGACCCGCCGCCTCGTGGATGTTTCGCAGGACGTGATCGTGCGCGAGGAGGATTGCTACGCCAAGCGCGGCGAAGCGCCCAAGGGCATGATCATCACCGATATCCGCGAGGGCAACAAGCTCATCGAGCCGCTCAAGGCGCGTATTCTAGGCCGCTATACCGTCGACCCGGTGGTGGACCCCAAAACGGGCGAGGTGATCGTGGAGGCCGATACGATGATCAGCTACGAGCAGGCCGAGGCCATTGAGAAGGCGGGCGTCAAGAGCGTGCACTGCCGCTCGGTGTTTGCCTGCCACGCGGACCACGGCGTCTGCGCCAAGTGCTACGGCGCGAACCTCGCCACCGGCTCTCCGGTCAACATCGGCGAGGCTGTCGGCATCATTGCGGCGCAGGCCATCGGCGAGCCGGGCACGCAGCTGACGATGCGTACGTTCCACACCGGCGGCGTCGCGAGCGCGGACGATATCACGCAGGGCCTTCCCCGCGTGGAGGAGCTCTTTGAAGCGCGCAAGCCAAAGGGCCTCGCGGTGATTTCCGAGATCAACGGCGTCGTGCACATCGACGATTCCAAGAAGCGCCACGAGGCGGTCGTTACGAACGACGACGGCGAGGCGGAGAGCTATCTCATCCCGTTCGGCAGCAAACTCAAGGTCGGCGAGGGCGATACGGTCGAGGCGGGCGACGAGCTCACGGAAGGCAGCGTCAATCCGCACGACATCCTCAAGATCAAGGGCGTCAAGGGCGTGCAGGCGTATCTGCTCAAGGAAGTGCAGAGCGTCTACCGTCTGCAGGGCGTCGAGATCTCCGATAAGCACATCGAGATCATCATCCGGCAGATGCTCCGCAAGGTCCAGGTTGAGGAAAACGGCGACACGACCATGCTGCCGGGCGAACTGGTCGACATCTTCCGCTTCGAGCAGGAGAACGAGCGCGTCATGGAAAACAACGGCCGTCCCGCCATCGCAAAGCGCAAGCTGCTGGGCATCACGAAGGCGTCGCTTGCAACGGACTCGTTCCTCTCGGCCGCGTCCTTCCAGGAGACCACGCGCGTGCTGACCGAGGCGGCCATCAAGGGAAAGATCGATCCGCTCGTCGGGTTAAAGGAGAACGTGATCATCGGCAAGCTGATCCCGGCCGGGATCGGACTGAGGCGCTACCGCAACGTGGCGGTCACCGAAAAGAAGTAGCGGGCGAGGGAAAACGGCGGTCGGACGATCGAACGAACAGCCGAAAGGAGCAGCGATGGAAAAACTTCCGCACAATCCGGAATGCCAGCTTTCCGGCACGAAGTACTGCCGCCTGCTGAACATGCGCTCCTGCAGCGCCTGCACGATCCGCAAAAGCGAGGATATGCAGGATATCATGCGGGATATCGATCTGTACGAGTCCCTGCTGCCGGAAGGCGGCGTCGCGCGGCTGTTCGAGTCCCGCGAATGCCAGTTCTGCAAGGGCCCTGTCAAGGGCAAACGGCGCGGATACGCCATCCTCGACATGGCGCACCCGGAGCCGCGGCGCGTGCAGAAGTGGCTCTTCGGCAAGCGCGCGGTGAAGATCGGCACCATGATTCCCGTGCAGATGTCCGTATGCGGCAGATGCCGCGCCCGGTTCCTCTGGCTGGATTATCTGCCGGTTCTGGTTCCGGTGCTCGTGGGGATCGGCGCGCTGTTTCTGTTTACGGCGGACGCCGTCAAGCAGCCGCTCGTGAATATCTCCATGTTCATGCCGTTCGCGGGGTGGATTGTGAGCGTGCTGCTCGGCGCGTTGATCGGCAGGCTCCTTGCCAACGCGCTGGCAAAGCGCTGGTCGCGCGATATGTATGTCGACGCACTGTCCCACCCGGTCATCGCCGAGATGACGGGGAAGGGATGGACGCCGATCACGACGAAATCGCGCACGAAGCTGCTCTTCAGCAGGAGCCGCCTTTCCAGGGGCCTCGGAACCGCGGAGGATCCGCACGATGGGGAAGAAACCATTTGACAACGGGCGGTAATGCTGATACAATTCCAATTTGGCACCTCCCGCAGGAAACGCGGCTTTCGCCGCATGCGGGAGCGTGAAAACGGATACAATGCTCTCTACGAGGGGTTGCAGGGAGCGGTAATGCGATATAGATACTAATTTGTAAGGAGAGTTTTCATGCCGACGATTAACCAGTTGGTTCGTAAAGGCAGAGAAAAGGTGGAGTATAAATCCACCGCGCCTATTCTGAAACAGTGCCCGCAGCGCCGCGGCGTCTGCACGGCGGTGCGTACCATGACGCCCAAGAAGCCGAATTCCGCGCTTCGCAAGATCGCCCGTATCCGCCTCACCGACGGACTCGAGGGCACCGCGTATATTCCCGGCATCGGCCATAACCTGCAGGAGCACTCCGTGGTGCTCATCCGCGGCGGCCGTGTCAAGGACCTGCCGGGCGTTCGTTACCACATCATCCGCGGCGCGCTCGACACCGCGGGCGTTGCGGACCGCAAGCAGGCCCGTTCGCTCTACGGCGCGAAGCGCCCGAAGAAGTAAGGGAGGGACAGAAACAATGCCGAGAAGAGGATTTATCCCCAAGCGCGAAGTGCTGCCCGACCCGATTTACAACGATGCCGTTGTCACGAAGCTGATCAATCAGGTCATGCTCGACGGCAAGCGCGGCGTGGCGCAGAAGACCGTTTACGATGCGTTCGAAATCATCCGCGAAAAGACCGGCCGCGAGCCCGCCGAGGTGTTCGAGCAGGCGATGAGCAATATCATGCCCGTGCTCGAGGTCAAGGCGCGCAGAGTCGGCGGCGCGACCTATCAGGTCCCGATCGAGATCCGCGCCGAGCGCCGCCAGACCCTTGGTCTGCGGTGGCTCGTATCCTACTCCCGCGCGCGCGGCGAGCATACGATGAGCGAGCGCCTCGCGGGCGAGATCATGGACGGCGCCAACTCCGTCGGCAGCGCCTTCAAGAAGAAGGAAGACACGCATAAGATGGCCGAGGCGAACAAGGCGTTCGCGCATTACCGCTGGTAACGGCCGGCTTGTCCGCAGGAACGCGGCGCTTTGCAAAACGGGCGCCGGCGGATCCGGGCGGAGCGTGCGGATAACGGCGCGCCGGACGCGGGGTTCGCTCCGGCAGACGCGGTATACGGAAGTCCGTCCCGGATGATCCAAAGGGCGGAAGCACATTCGAACGATGATTCAAAAGCCACGGGCCTGCGGTTCGGAGCAGTTGATCCGATCCGCAGACCCGCGCAGTACTGTAAGGACAGGAAACAGCAGAAATAAGGGAAACGAAATTGCCAAGAGATACAGCACTGGAAAAAACCAGAAATATCGGCATCATGGCGCACATCGACGCCGGCAAGACCACCACGACGGAGCGAATTCTGTACTATACCGGCAAGATCCATAAGCTCGGCGAGGTGCACGAAGGCTCGGCCGCCATGGACTATATGGTGCAGGAGCAGGAGCGCGGCATCACGATCACGTCCGCCGCGACGACCGCGTACTGGCGCCAGCATCGCATCAATATTATCGACACGCCCGGCCATGTCGACTTCACCGTCGAGGTGGAACGTTCGCTGCGCGTACTCGACGGCGCGGTCGCGGTATTTTGCGCCAAGGGCGGCGTGGAGCCGCAGTCGGAAACCGTCTGGCGCCAGGCCATGAAGTACGGCGTGCCGTGTATCGCCTACGTCAACAAAATGGATATCACGGGCGCGGATTTTTTCCATGTGTGCGATATGATGCGCGACCGGCTCGGCGCGAACGCCCTGCCCGTTCAGCTGCCCATCGGCAGCGAGGGGGATTTCCGCGGCATCATCGACCTCGTATCGATGAAGGCGGAGGTCTATTATAACGACGACGGCACCGATATCCGCGAGGAGGGGATTCCCGCGTCGATGCTCAAACAGGCCAAGGAGCAGCGCGCGAAGCTGCTCGACACGGTCATCGAGGAGGACGAATCGCTCATGGAGCGGTATTTCGCCGGCGAGTGGTTCTCCGCCGAGGAGCTGATCCCATGCATCCGCAAGGCGACGCTTTCCGGACGCGTGGTGCCGGTCACCTGCGGCTCGTCGTACCGCAACAAGGGCGTGCAGCCGCTGCTCAACGCCATCGTGGACTATCTGCCGAGCCCGCTCGACATTCCGCCCGCCA
>CAZIQO010000103.1:0-7820 GCA_964541465.1 uncultured Oscillospiraceae bacterium | reverse complement strand
CGCTTCCTTTCGCCGTTTCGGTACTTCCTGCCAGCCGAGATGCTGGAAAGCGGCCTGAATCCGCTGTTCATCGTGCTTTGCGCGCTCGTTTCCTGCGTCTGCGTCGTTTGGGCGTTTCTCCGGTTTGAGAAGCGGGATCTGGGCGCCGTATAGCGCGGGGCCGATCCGTTTGCGGCGAATCAAAAAACCGTCCTCGCCGTTCTCGTATCGGCGCGGGCGGTTCTTTTATTTCTACCGGATGGATTTGCCTATTCGTCCGAATCCGTCGGTTCGCCGGGCTTTTTCATTACGCTGCCGTAGGAGATCGCGTCCTTGCCGAACCGGGTCCGGATCGTGTCCACAACGCCGTCGAGCTTCGCGCTCTTCAGCCGCCGGTCGGTGGTGTCGCCGATGAGGCGCATCTGCTCCGCGCAGCGGTCCGTCAGGCCGGAGGCCGTGACCGTCAGCATACGGATCGGTGCGGACGGCGTCCAGGCGCGCTCCACGATGGCGGCGGCGGTTTCATAGAGTTCCTTTGTGACGTTCGTCGCGGCGGGGAGCTTCTGCTGGCGCGAGATGGTCTTTAAAAACGGGTCCCGGATCTGCACCTGCACCGTCGTGCAGTAGTACCCGCGCCTGCGAAGCCGCGTTCCGACCTGATCGCACAGCAGCAGGAGACCGGAGCGGACGTCCTGCCTGCCGACGAGGTCGCGCGCGAACGTCGTGCCGCTGCCCACGCTCTTCGGCGCGTCGGTCTCGCCGCGCCGCCTGACCGGGTTGTCGTCGAGCCCCATGGCGTACGCCCAGACGGACGCGCCGGAACGGCCGAGCAGCGCCGTCATGCGGTCCCTGCCGGCCCCGGCGATTTCGCCGATCGTTCGGATTCCGCCGTCGAGCAGCCGCTCTGCCGCCACCTTGCCGACAAAGAGCATGTCGCGCGCGGGGAGCGGCCAGAGAACGGAACGGAAGTTTTCGCGCGTGATCACGGTTGTGGCGTCCGGTTTTTTATAGTCGCTGCCGAGTTTTGCAAACACCTTGTTGAACGAAACGCCGACGGAGATCGTGATGCCGATCTCCTCGCGGATGCGGCGGCGCAGTTCGTCCGCAACGTCCTTCCCGGTGCCGAAGAGATGCATCGTGCCGGTCAGGTCCAGCCAGGATTCGTCGATGCTGAACGGTTCGACCAGATCGGTGTACTGCTCATAGATCGCGTTGACCTGCTCGGAGATCTCTTTGTACCGGCCGTGGTGCGGCGCAACCAGCGTCAGGTTCGGGCATTTCTTCAGCGCCTGCCAGACCGTTTCCGCCGTCACGATGCCGTACCGTTTCGCCAATTCGTTTTTTGCGAGGATGATGCCGTGCCGGTTCTTCGGGTCGCCGCAGACGGCCATGGGCACGTTTCGAAGCTCCGGCCGCGTGATGCACTCGACCGAAGCGAAAAAGGCGTTGCAATCGCAGTGAAGAATGGTTCGATCCATCGCCGGTCCCGTCCGAAGCGGCGTAAGCCGCGCGCTTTTTATCAGTATAGCATTGCGCGCGCGGCGCGTACAAGCGGAGCCGGCGCGCGGGACGGTCTATCAAAATAAAAAAGGCTCGCGCAAAAAACGCGCGAGCCTCATCGTATCTGCGGGGTTCGGGATGCATTGTACCAGGATGGTCCGGCCGCATCGACCCTGCCGGCGCAGGGACGGGACTTCCGGAATCGGGCGCAAACGAAAATACACGCGACGGATGCGCGCGCTATTCGGCCTTCCCCGTTCCCTGCCGAAACCGACCGGCGAACGCCGCCTTACAGCCCCTTGAAGAGGACGGCCAGGGTCAGCAGCAGCCAGGAACCGGCCATAAGAAAGAATTCGTTCCGGTTGAGGAAGGACCCGATGACCGGAATCGAAATGACGTGCGCAATGAGGGTCAGCAGGCCGACAATCAGGCAGATGACGAAGGTAACTGTTTTTGGTCTACTCAGTTTCATAAAGAATCCCCCTTTCTGAATAGGATAATTCTATCATATTGTGCAAAAAGAGGCAAATTGACGGGATACGGGGCACGCCGCCCGGCATGTTTCGACGCTGTCAGCCGAGGTTGAAGAGAAACGTCAGCACGGACATCAGCAGCCCGACGAGGGCGGCGATGAGGAACTTCTTCTCGCCCTTCCGTTCGTACCAGATCGCGAAGATCACGCTGATGAGAAAAGAAATCGCCAGGCCAGGCAGTTTCCGCATGGTGTTGCCCGCCTCGCCGGATGCGGTGATCTGTAATACAAGCACGTCGGGCAGAAGCAGATAACCGGCCACGGCGAATGCGACGGCCGCGGCGATGATCACGATCATGAGGATGCGTCTGGTTTTTTGTGGATTCATACGGCGCTCTCCCTGGAAGCAGATTGCATATCTGCCAGTATTATACCAGACCGCGCCGCAGATTCCAACGCAATCGGAGCATCACAAAATCCCGTTTTTCTGCAGCCGGCCGCGGCGGTTCATGCAAAACGCGGGCGGGCCGAGGCGCCGTCGGTCCTGCGAAAGGGATTGCCCCGCCTTCCCGAGTGTGCTAAACTGATCGGGAGGAACAGGAGGGTATGCGGCATGCAATTGACCTACGGCGGACGGGCTGCGGCGGAGTGCGAGGCTGCGGCGGCAAAGCATCTGATCGGACGTTTTTCCGAAACCCCGGAGCAGTTATCGTTTCCGGAGATCGCCGTTCTGGAACGCGACGGGTACGGGCGCGTGATGATCTATGTTCGCGTTGCGCAGGCGGGCGGCGGAGACGAAGAACTGCTGGTTGTGTTCAAGCATATCGAACCGGACGGAAGCTACGCCGCGGGACCGAAGGCCCTGCTGCGCGTGCGCCCGTCCTCCTATTCCGCGGGACTCGAATATCACAAGGTCCGCAACAGCTGGGACTGCCCGCTCGAGTAAGAAAATAAAAATATATTTTTTTGCATTCCGATTTTTTTGCCGCAGGCGTTCACGAGCGGTCGCCGTTTCCCCCGCGAACCGCGGTATTTCGGGAAACTTGCAGGAACGGACGGTATGTTCCTGCAAAAACATCGGCCTTGACATTTGCGGCAAAATAGGCGATTCTAGCAATAGAGCAACTCCGTACGGTGGCGATTCGCAATGAAGGCTGCGGGCCTGATTGCCGTTGCGGGACGGTCGAGCAGGATGGGCGCATTCAAGCCGCTGCTCCCGATCAACGGCAGGACAATGATTGAGAATACCATTGACGTGTTTGTGCAGGCAGGTGTGCGAGACCTGTTTGTCGTAATTGGGAAGAATGGCAAGCAGATCATACAGGCGTTGTCCGGCACGGGCGCGCGCTTCGTGTGGAATCATCAGTTTGAAACAACCGATATGTTTTTCTCCGTGCAGCTCGGACTTGCGGAAATCGCAAGAAGCGGCGGCGTGGACGCCGTGTTCCTGCTGCCGGGCGATATGCCGGCCGTTCCGCCGCGGGTGCTTGGCGAACTGGAACACGCGCTGAGCCGCGGGCCGTACGACGTCGTGTTTCCCAGCGACGGCGCAAAGCGGCTGCACCCGCCGTTGGTTCGCGCAGACTGCGTGCGGCGCCTGCTCGAATACGGAGGCGGTGACGGCATGCGCGGCGCGTTCCGGCAGTTCGCAGGACGCATCGGCTATGTGCTCACCGACGCGGCCGGCTGCGCGATCGACGTGGATACGCCGAAGGACTATGCGCGCGTATGCGCGCACATGGAAATTCCGGAACGGACGGGGCGTGTGCCATGAGCGTTGTGGCGTTGATTCTCGCGGCGGGCGAGCCAAAGCAGATGGAGCACTTTCAGCCGATGCTCAAGCTCGGCGGGAAGACGCTCGTCGCCCGGCAGATCGAAACGTTCCGGGAGGCGGGGGTAGAGGAGATTCTGATCGTAACGGGCTACCACGCGGGCCTGCTCGAACGGCATCTGCAGTCGGCCGGCGTGCGGTTCGTGAGAAACCGGGAGTACGTCGCCACGGAGATGATGGATTCCGTCAAGTGCGGGCTGCAGGCGCTGCCGGAGGACTGCGAGCGCGTGCTGATCACGCCGGCGGACGTGCCGTATCTGCACGCGGAAACGATCCGAAAGCTGCTGCTTTCCGACCGGGCGGTGGCGATTCCCTCATATCAGGGCGCAGCGGGGCATCCGGCGATGGTAAAACGCGCGTGCTTCCCGTCCCTGATTTCATACGCCGGCGAGCGCGGGCTGCGCGGCGCGCTGGCGCAGTGGAAGGACGAAACGGAGTTCGTGCCGACCGACGAAAACGGCATGCTGACCGATATCAACACCGAGGCGGAGTACCAGCGGCAGCAGCGGAAGGAAAAGCCGCGCGTACACCCGGAGGTGACGGCGGCGGTTGCGCTGCGCATCGGCGAACTGATGTTCGACGAGCGGTGCGTCCGGCTGCTCGAGTGCATCGAAAGCGAGCAGTCGCTGCAGAAGGGCGCGGAGAAGGCCGGCATTTCCTACAGCAACGCCTGGAAACTGCTCAACCTTATGGAGCAGGAGCTCGGGCGGCGGCTGGTGGAGCGGCGCCTGGGCGGGACGACGGGCGGCGGCAGCAGCCTCACCGAACAGGGGCGCGAGTGGATCGGGCGTTTCCGGCGAGTGGAACGCCGTATGAAAGAGGATGCAATTCGGATTCAAACGGAAGAATTCGATTGAAAAATCAGTGCGAGAGGAGAAACGTCTTTGAGAGATTTCATCTATTTGGCTCCGGCTACGCTGGAGGAAGCCATCGCCATGAAGAAAGAGCATGGTGATCGCGCGGTATTCATGGCGGGCGCAACGGATATCGTCATCCGGCTGCGTGACCGCCTGATTGCGCCGGACTACGTGATCGACATCAAGAACATACCCGGTCTTGGCGGCGTTACGTTTTCCGAATCGACGGGGCTGCACATCGGCGCGCTTGCGACCGTGTACGAGATTGCGGCGGACGAAAACGTGAAACGGTATTATCCGTTCCTCGCCGAAGCCGCCGATTCGATCGGCAGCAAGCAGGTGCGCAACCGCGCCACCTGCATTGGCAACATCGTCAACGCTTCGCCGCTGGCCGACACCGCGACGCCGCTGTACTGCTGCGACGCGGTCGTAGAGATCGCGGGTCCCGACGGGAAGCGCGAGGTCCCGATCCGCAACTTCATTCTGTTTGTGCGGAAGGTGGACCTCAAGGAGGGAGAGCTTGTGACCGGCATCCGCGTGCCGTACATCCGGGACGCGAAGGCGGTCTTCCGCAAGGTGTCCCGCCGCGGCGAGGTGGACCTTTCCACCGTCTGCGGCACGGTGCTCAAAACCGGAAACGAATACCGCGTTTCCATGGGCTCCGTGGCGCCCACGCCGCTGCGTCTTGATAAAACCGAAGCGCTTCTTTCGGGCAAGCAGCTTACCCCGGAACTGATCGAACAGGCTGCGGCGCTCGCCGCCACCGAGGTCAAACCGATCGACGATGTCCGCGCGGATAAGCAGTACCGGCTGGACATCGTCTCCTACATTGTGCGCGATGCGCTCAATCAACTGCAGTAAGGAGGGAACGGATATGGAATACAACGTCAAGTTCTTTGTCAACGAAGAGCTGGTGGAACTCAACGTTCCCGCCAACGAAACGCTTTTAAACGTGCTGAGGAACCGCCTGGCGCTGACCGGAACGAAGGAAGGCTGCGGCGCGGGCGAATGTGGCGCGTGCACGGTGATCATGGACGGCAAGGCGGTCAACTCCTGCCTGATCCTCGCGCCGGAGGTCAACGGCAAGCATATCACCACCGTCGAGGGCCTTGCAAAGGGCAGCGAGCTTTCGCCTTTGCAGGAATCGTTCATCGAGCACATGGCGCTCCAGTGCGGCTTCTGCACGCCGGGCATGCTCATGAGCGCCGAGGCGCTGCTGCGGGAAAACCCGCATCCCACGCGCGCGGAGATCAACCATGCGATGGCAGGCAATCTTTGCCGCTGCACGGGTTATAAAAAGATTGTGGAAGCCATTGAGGACGTAGCGGCAAAGGGGGTCTACGAAAAATGAAGGTAGTAGGACAATCCATTGAGCGCGTCGACGCGATTAAAAAAGTAACAGGAACCGCGCAGTTCGCGGACGATATCCAATTTTCCCGCCCGCTGTTTGCGCAGGTTGCCAGAAGTCCCTATGCGCACGCGAAGATTCTGAATATCGACATCGCCGCCGCAAAGGCGCTGCCGGGCGTGCGCTGCGTAATCACAGGCGATCATTACAAGAAGCGCGCCGGGCTCTACCTCGAGGACAAGAACTTCCTCGCGGTGGGTACGGCCAAGTACCGCGGCGAAGCGGTCGCCGCCGTCGCGGCGGAGAGCCCGGAGATCGCGAAGCAGGCGTGCGATCTCATCAAGGTGGACTATGAGGAACTGCCCGCCGTGACGGACGCGCTCGAAGGCATGAAGCCGGACGCGCCGATCATCCACCCGGATCTCGGTTCCTACAAGGTGCTGCCCATCTTCTACCCGGAGCCCGGCACGAACATCTCGCATCACTATGTGCTCCGTAAGGGCGACGCGGACAAGGCGTTCGCCGAGGCGGACCGCGTGTTCGACAACAGCTTCTACATTCCGCACGTGCAGCACGTGCCGATCGAGCCGCACTGCTGCGTGGCGCAGTATATGCCGGACGGCGAGCTGACCATCTGGGCGGCCTGCCAGTCCCCGTTCGCGGTGCGCCGCGCGCTGGCGGACACCTTCGATTTCCCGCTCAACAAGATCCGCGTCATCAGCAAGGCGGTGGGCGGCGGGTTCGGCTGCAAGGCCGGCACGACGCTCGAGGGCATCGTCATCCCGCTCGCCATGCTCTGTCCGGGCCGTCCCGTCAAGCTGATCTACACGCGCGAGGACGAATTCCAGAACGCCTACGTGCGCCAGGGTCTGCATACCAACATCAAGTCGGCGGTCCGCAAGGACGGCAAGATCATCGGCTCCAAGAACATGCTCGCCTGGGACGGCGGCGCGTACACCGAGTACGGCGTCAACATCGTCAAGGCGGCCGGCTGGGCCTGCGTGGGTCCGTACGATATCGAGAACATCAGCACCGACAGCTACTGCGTGTACACCAACCACCCGGTCGGCGGTCCGTACCGCGGCTTCGGTATGAGCGAGATCCATTTCGCCATCGAGCAGAACCTCGACATGATCGCGCAGGAGATGGGGATTTCGCCGCTCGAGATCCGCAAGATCAACGGCATCCGCGAGGGCGGCATCTCCGCGACCGGCCAGGTGATCGAGGTCGCGGGCTATCAGGAGTGCCTCGACCGCGCGGCGGAGCTCATGGAGCTCGATAAGCCCTGCGAGCCGTCCGGCAACCCGACGAAGCTGCGCGGCAAGGGTATTGCGGGCGGCTGGAAAGCGCCGTCCATGCCGACGGACGTGGCCTCCTCCGTGATCATCCGCATGAATGAGGACGGCACATTCGTCCTGCTGGTCTCCAGTCAGGACATGGGCCAGGGCTCCGATACGGTCATGACGCAGATCGCGGCGGAAACGCTGACGGTCGATCCGGGCAAGATCACCGTCCGCACCGGCGACACCGACCATACGCCATACGAGTGGCAGACGGTCGCCTCCCGCTCCACCTACTGCGCGGGCAACGCCACGAAGCTCGCCGCGGAGGACCTGCGCAACAAGATCCTCGATCTGGCGCAGATCAAGATGGGCACCTGGAAGAACGACCTCTACCTCGAGGACGGTTTCGTCTGCCGCAGGTTCTATCCCGATCAGCGCGTGCCGCTCAGCACGTTTGCGCTCGGCCTCACGCTGCCGGACCAGAGCGGCATCGGCGGCCCGATGATCGGCGTGGGCGCGTTCGTCGTGCCGAACAACATCGCCGCAGACG
>CAZIQO010000102.1:0-8054 GCA_964541465.1 uncultured Oscillospiraceae bacterium | reverse complement strand
GATTGGTTCATGAGCGGCAAACTCGGCATGATCCCCACCGGCATCTGGGCGTTCAGTACGTTTGCCGAGAACTGCGACTTCGACTGGGATATCGCCGTGGAGCCCGGGATGGTGCAGAAGGCCACGCACTTCTTCTCCAACGCATATGTCGTCAACACCGAGAGTGAAAACACGCAGGCGGCCATGACCTGGATCAACTTCCTTGCCTCCAGCCCGGAGGCGGCGAAGCTGCGCATCGACAACGGCTGGGATTTGCCGGCCATCACGGACGAGAGCGTGCTGGCGACCTATCTGGATCTCGGAAAGCCCGCAAACCGTCAGGCCGTTTTTGATTCGCTCAGTTACCTGACGCTTCCGCCGGTCATCGAGGAGAACTCCCTGATGTCGGACATCATCACCAAACATCTTGAGGAAGCGGCCACCGGCGCCGTCTCCGTCGAGCAGGCGATGGACGATTGTCAGGCGGAGCTTGAAGCGAGCATCCAGCTCGGATAAACTGTAATCGCAGCAACGAGCTACCCGGGCAGGGCAAATGCCCTGCCCGGTTCTCGATTTTCTTTGGGAGGAGCCGTCAAACATGACCCGCAAAAGAAACGCCCCGACCCGTTCCCTGCGGGATTTGATGCGGGCGTCCCCGTTTCTTCTGCCAAGCGTGGCCGGGCTCGTCGTCTTTTCGCTGATGCCGATCATCCTTTCGCTGCTCATCAGCCTGACGGACTGGAACGGCCTGGACAAGCTTGCGGCAAACGGGTTTCTCGCCGATCACTACATCGGCCTGCAGAATTACAAGGAAATCCTGTCCGGCGAAGAATTCTGGCGGGTTCTTACCAATACCGGCTATTTCATCGTGCTCTATCTGCCGCTGCTTCTGATCTGTTCGCTCGGCATCGCGTGGCTTCTGAGCAAGGGCTACCGCGGCGTCGGCGTCTTCCGGGTGCTGTACTACATCCCGGTGCTGACCAGTTGGATTGCCGGCGCGCTGATCTTTCGCTGGGTACTGTCGTCGAAATTCGGCATCGTCAACAACATATTGGAAATCTTCGGCATTCAGGGGCCCGCCTGGCTCCAGAGCGAGCAATGGGCCATGCCGTCTATCGTCCTCGCGTCCGTCTGGAAGGACATGGGCTTTTACGGCCTGATTCTGCTCTCCGGCCTGCAGGCCATCGACAAAGGTTATTACGAGGCTGCGTCCATCGACGGCGCGGGCGCTTGGAAACGCTTCTTCCGCATCACGCTGCCGCTGCTGACGCCGTCGCTGTTCTTTGTGCTCGTGGTCAGCCTCATCAACGCGTTTCAGCTTTTCCCGCAGGTGATGATCATGACCGACGGCGGCCCCAACGGCGCGACGCAGGTCATGGTGGAGCGCATCTACAAATACGGCTTCCGCTATTACGAGATGGGGTATGCCGCGGCGTTCTCTTGGCTGCTGTTCATCATTATCTTCGCGTTTACGCGCCTGCAGCTCTCGGCACAGAAACGGTGGGTGCACTATGGTTCGTAAACGTCTTTCCAAAACCGCATACTACATGATCGCCGCGATGATCGCACTGATCGCGATGGTCCCGTTTTTCTGGATGCTCTCGACGTCGTTCAAAAGCCGCTCCGCCCTGATGAGCCTGCCGATCGAGTGGATCCCGAGCGAGCCGACACTGGCCGCCTATAAAAAGGTTTTCACGCAGTTCCCGTTCGGCCGGGCGATGTTCAACAGCGTGTTCATCGCCGTGAGCTACACGCTGATCACGCTGCTGTCCTCCTCCATGGCGGCGTTTGCGTTCGCCAAGATTCGCTTCCCGCTTGCAAACGGGCTGTTCAAGCTCTACCTTGCGTCCATGATGATCCCGACGCAGGTGACGCTGATCCCGCTGTTTGTCATCATGAGCCGTCTCGGCCTCATCAATACGTACGGCAGCGTGATTTTACCCTCGCTGTTTCGCGCGTTTGCGGTGTTTCTGCTCGTGCAGACGATCAGGAGCATCCCAAACGATTTTCTGGAAGCGGCGCGTATCGACGGCGCGGGACTGTTCCGCACCTATTGGCAGGTCGTTCTGCCGCTTTGCGCGCCGACGCTGGCGACGCTCTGCATCACGACGTTTATGGATTCCTGGAACGACTTCCTCTGGCCGCTGGTCATGCTGTCCGATCGGAACCTTATGACGCTCCCGCTGGCGCTCAACACGCTCAACGGGCAGTATGCGACCGAATATAACGTGCTCATGGCAGGCAGCCTGATTTCCATGCTGCCGATCATCCTCGTATACATATTTGCACAGAAATACTTCAAGAGCGGCCTCATGGCGGGTGGCGTGAAAGGCTGATTATGCTACGACTGCACAATATCGACCAACAGAAGATTCGCAATCTCATGCAGCGTAAAACGCGGGCGGCCGTCATTCTTTCTTACGAGTGCGACGCTTCCGTTGCATACGGCATGGGCGAGCGTTTCGACGGCGTGGATCGCATGAACAGGCGCACGGAATGCGCCGTTGCGGAAAAGTTCACGCATCAAGGCGACAAAACGTATTTCCCGCTTCCGTTTTTCTTTTGCAACGACGGGCACGGGCTGTTTATACAAACCGACGCCGCGGCGACGTTTACGCTGACGAACGGTCATGTTGAGGTTGCGCTGCCCGCGGGCGAATACGACGCATACTTTCTCTTCGGGTCTCCGCGGGACATCGTTTCGCAGTTTGTGAAAATGACGGGCGCTCCGGCGCTGCCGCCGAAGTGGGCGTTCGGCCCATGGATTTCCGCAAACCGCTGGAACAGACAGAGCGATATCGAAGAGCAGATGGCAATCCTGCACAAAACGGGCTATCCGGCGACCGTTCTCGTCATCGAAGCCTGGAGCGACGAAACGACGTTTTATATCTGGAACGGCGCAAAATACGAAACCAAGGACGGCGGGGCCGCGTTTTCTGAAAGCGACTTCACCTATCGGGCGCCCTGGCCGGACCCGAAGGGCATGATCGACGCGCTGCACGCGCAGGGCGTCCGGCTCGTGCTCTGGCAGATTCCCGCGCTGAAAGAACTCGACGCCGGTCAGGTTTGCGCCCAGCACGACGCGGACGACGCATACGCCGTGGCGAACGGCCTTGTCGTGCAAAACGCGGACGGCACGCCCTACCGCATTCCGAAGCAATGGTTCGTCGGCGCGCATGTGCCGGATTTCACCATGCCGCAGGCACGGTCCTGGTGGATGGACAAGCGTAAATACCTGCTGGACATGGGCGTGGACGGATTCAAAACGGACGGCGGCGAATTTATCCACGACCTGTCCGTTCGCTTTCATAACGGGCGCGACGGCACGCCGATGCGAAACCGCTACGCCGCGGACTATGAGGAAACCTACGCCGCGGCGATCGGCCCGGAGCGTACGCTCTTCTCCCGCGCGGGATATCTCGGCGCGCAGCGCTGCCCGATCCACTGGGCGGGCGATCAGGCGTCCACCTTTTCGGAACTTCGGGCGGTGCTGAGCGCCGGGCTGTCGCTGGGCCTGAGCGGCGTGCCGTTCTGGAGTTTCGACATCGGCGGCTTCGCGGGCGGGCTGCCCGGCGCGGAGCTTTATCTGCGCGCAACGGCACTTTCGGTGTTCGCGCCCGTTATGCAGTGGCACAGCGAACCGCTCGGCGGGCAGTACGGCGGTTCCGAAACCGGCTTTGTCAACGACCGGAGCCCCTGGAACGTGGCGGAGTATGCGGGCGACCCCGCCGTTATGAAGATTGCGCTGTTCTATGCCCGCCTGCGCATGAACCTTCTGCCGGAGCTTTACCGTCAGGCGCGGCGCGCCGCCGGGACCCGCGCGCCGATGATGCGCCACCTGGTGTTCGACTATCCTGCGGACGAACGCGCTCAGCGCTGCCACGACCAATTCATGCTCGGCGACCTGCTGGTCGCGCCGGTGCTGACCGGGAACACGAACGAACGCGAGGTCTATCTGCCGGAGGGACGCTGGTACGGCTTTCTCACGCATAAAACCTTCGAAGGCGGGCGTACGGTCCGCGTTAAGGCGAGCCGCGCCGAGATCCCCGTCTACCTGCGCACGCCGGGTACCGTCGCGCTGAATCTGCCGGACGATCTGCTTGCCGGCGGCGACGTCGGCAACCGTGTCGACGCGCTGCAAAACCTCGTCATCGTGACTTCCGGCGAGCCGGACTGCATATACGCAGATGAACTCGGCGGCAGCGTCGTTTTGCAAAACGGGAAAATCACATCCGGCAGCGCCCGCGTGATCAGCGCAGCCGAACTGGCGTTTGCCAGGGGGGTTTAGGCATGGACGGCGAACGGCGGGAACGCGCGCTGCGGCGCATGGAAGACATTACGGCATACTATGCCGCTCAGCACGGCGTGCTCGCCGTCGCCGCATTCGGCTCAAACGCCGAACGCGAACGCTTTGACGAGTATTCCGACCTGGATTTTCTTGTGTTCGCCGAACACTGCGCCAAAGACCGGCTCCTCTCCGAAACGCCGTTGCTTTCGTCCATCTGTCCCATCGGCGGCATGCAGATATCCGCCGGGGACGCGGTCAGGCTGCTGTTTTCGGACGGCGTACTGTGCGATTTCGGCATCGTGACGCCGGACCGGCTGAGCGCCTTTCCCCACGGCGCGGGGCGCTATCTGTGGCGCAGGGAGGGCTGGGAGGCCGTCGATCTTTCCGCCAGCGAACCAATGCGCAAAACGCCCGGGGAACTGGAAACAGACGCGCTGTTTCACCTCTATACCGGGCTGCTCCGCGCGCTGCGCGGCGAGGAAGCGGCGGCGTTTTACGAGATTCAGGTTACGGCTGCGCAGGATGTGCTCGCCCTGCTCGGCGGGGACGGCACGGACGCGTTCTCTCCCCTGCGGCGCGCGGAACATACGTTCCAAAGGGAACTGCTCAGCAAGCTTTCCCCTGGCTACGGACGCTCGAAACAAGCGGCGGGAGCCATGCTCCCGCTCCTGAAAACCCAGCGGGGCACGCCGCTTTATACGGCGGTTTTCTCGCTTCTCAATTGACAGGCGGACCGCAGAACGGTATGCTTATATAAACGTTTAAACAAGGACGGAAAGCACATGAGCCGTGTAACCATCAAGGAAGTAGCAAAGGAAGCGAACGTCTCCACGGCGACGGTTTCCTATGTGATGAACGGGAAAAAGAACATCCCCGAGGCAACGCGCAGGCAGGTACTCGCCGCGACGGAGAAGCTCGGGTATGTGTCGAATTATTCCGCGCGCAGCATGCGCCTCAACCGGTCGAACCTCATCGGCGTGATCATTCCGCAGACCGAGCCGGGCAACCAGATGGTGTTTGAGAATCCGTTTTACAGCGAGATCCTCTCCAGCATTGAATACTGCGCGCGGCAGAACGGCTATCACGTCATCATATCCGGCACGAACGCGGACGAGAACTACCTCAAACTCGCGCAGCAGCGGAATCTCGACGGCATCATTATCATCGGCATGTACAAGGAGCAGTCCTATACCGATCTGCGCAACACGCGCATCCCGATCGTGCTGATCGACAGCTATATGGACGACCACTATTTCCACACCATTCGGATCAACGACCGCCACGCGGGATACATCGCCACCCGCCACCTCATCGAGAACGGGCACCGGAAGATCGCGTTTTTATCCGGCGCCATCAAGGACGGCGGCGTGATGAAACTGCGCCTTGCTGGATACTACGACGCGCTGAATGAGTTTGGCATCGCCCGCAACGCGAACTACATCCTTACCGACAACATCAGCTTCGGCGCGGGATGCGCTCTCGCGCGGCGCATGGCCGCGTCGCTGGATGTGACCGCCGCATTCTGCACGGCGGATGTGCTCGCCGTGGGCGCCATCAAGGAGCTCAACGAACACGAGCGCCTGATCCCCAACCGGTATTCCGTCGTTGGCGTGGACAATCTCAGCATTGCGCAGTACACCATCCCCGGCCTGACCACCGTGGGGCAGAATATCTATCAAAAAGGCGAAAAGGCGGTTGAGATGATCCTCAACGCAATCGCCGACCCGGCGGCGGGCAAACAGGAATTCGTGCTGCCCATCACGCTGGTCGAGCGGGAATCCGTACGGCGGCTCGACGTATAAGAGCAGGATTCATGCAGCGGCACAAGGATTTATCGAAAGGCATGATCGATATGCACTCTTCTCCAATCGGCAAGGCCTGGTGGAAGGAACGCGCGGTGTATCAGATCTACCCGCGCAGTTTTTTTGATTCCAACGGGGACGGCGTCGGCGACCTTAACGGCATCACGCGGAAGCTGGATTACATCGCATCGCTCGGCGTCGGCGCGGTCTGGCTCAACCCCGTGTATGATTCTCCCAACGACGACATGGGCTACGACATCCGCAATTACGAGGGCATCATGCGGGAGTTCGGCACGATGTCGGACTTTGACGCGCTGCTGGAAGGCCTTCACGCGCGCGGGCTGAAGCTGATCATGGATCTCGTTGTGAATCACACTTCGGACGAACACGCGTGGTTTGTCGAATCGCGCAGGTCCAGGGACAATCCCTATCGGGACTATTATATCTGGCGGAACGGAGTCGGCGGCGCGGAGCCGAACAACTGGGCGTCGTTCTTTACGCCGTCCGCGTGGACCTACGACGAGACGACGGATCAATGGTATCTGCATCTCTTTTCGGAAAAGCAGCCCGATCTGAACTGGCAAAATTCCGCCGTTCGCGCGGAGATCTGCGCCATGATGAACCGCTGGTTCGATAAGGGCGTGGACGGTTTTCGCATGGATGTCATCAATCTCATCGCCAAGGCGGACGGCCTGCCGGACGGCACGGGTCCGGCCTCTCCGGAAGGCTACGTCTTTGCGCCGGAGCGCTTTGCCAATCAGCCGCGGGTGCATGAATACCTCCGAAAGATACGGCGCGCATGCTTCGACGGGCGGGACTGCATGTGTGTCGGCGAGACGCCGTTTTCCGACAGCCGGACCGGATTTACATACGTCGATCCGAAAAATCACGAGCTGGACATGGTCTTCTCGTTTGATCTGATGGATATCGACAGCGGGAAAAGCGGCAAATGGGAAATCGTCCCGTGGGATCTTGCCCGCATGAAAGCAATTATCGAGAATTGGCAGACCACGCTCGCGCGCGGCTGGAACAGCCTGTTTTGGTCGAATCATGACCAGCCGCGCCCCGTCTCCCGCTTCGGCAGCACGAGCAGCGAAGCGCTTCGCGTGCGTTCGGCGAAAATGCTGGGCACGGCGATGTATCTATTGCGCGGGACGCCGTTCATCTATCAGGGCGAGGAACTCGGCATGACGAACGTGCCGTTTCGCGGCGCGGAGGACCTGCGCGATATAGAGAGCCTCAATTTTTTCCGCCTCGCATCGGCGCGCGGAGAAGCGGAGGCCGCGTGGAACGCGATCCTCAAAAAAAGCCGGGACAATGCGCGCGCGCCCATGCAGTGGAACGCAAGCGCAAACGGCGGCTTTTCGGCAGGGGAACCGTGGCTCATGGTGAATTCGAATTACCGGATCATCAATGTCGAGGCAGCCGAGCGCAACCCGAACTCCGTGCTGCATTTTTACCGCAGACTGCTGCGTCTCCGCGCCGGCAGCGAGACGCTCATCTATGGAGATTTCGCCATGATCGAGCGGGCGCATCCGCAGGTGTTTGCCTATACGCGCGCGCTGGGCGACGAGAGATTTTTTATTCTGTGCAACATGAGCGCGGAGCCCGCCGTACTGACGGTTCCGTATGCGGGCAAATGCGTGCTTCGCAATATGGATGGCGAAATTCAGGAGGATGCGCTCGAACCGTTTGAGGCGCGTGTGCTGTTTACAGGCGATTGAGGCGCCCTTCGAACCGCAGTTCAGTTTAAATTAAGAAAAAATCGACGCGCAAGACGGACTACTGTTTTATGATACCCTCGACAATTCTGGCGGAACAAAGCTAAAAAGCAGCGTCAGGATCGCGGCCGGCAGTTCGCAGCGTCTGGAACAGCGCTTGCGGATATAGCCGTACCTGCAGATCCCTTTGATCTTCCAATATTAATTATGCGAAAGCGCCCGGAGGACGGCGCCGCCGCGCGGGAGGCGGACTGAGGGGCTGGC
>CAZIQO010000101.1:0-8156 GCA_964541465.1 uncultured Oscillospiraceae bacterium | reverse complement strand
AAGAGCGTGCCGAACCTGCTTGCCGCTCCGCTCGACGATCCGGAAACCGACGCGCTGATCCCCGCGGTATACGAATACCGGAAGCGCCGCATGCCGCTGTGCACCGACGCCAAGCGTCTGACCGCCTGGAACGCGCTTGCGATCGCCGCCTACGCCGCGGCATACCGCATTCTGGGAACGGCCGGCGATCTGGACCTCGCGCTGGAGGCCGACACGTTTTTCGGGCGGAAACTTGCGGACGGAGCCGCCGTTTTTGCCGGGTTCGCGGGCGGCAGGCGTTCCGGGCCGGGCTTTCTGGACGACTACGCGTTCTATCTTTTCGCGCTGCTGCAGCTGCATCAGGCGACGCTGGAGGAGCGATATCTTCTGCGCGCGGCGGAGCTGGCGGACCGCGTTTGGGACCTCTTCCGGGACGAACCGGGCGGCGGATTCTTCTTTTCCGGAACGGCGAACGAGCCGCTCGTTTCCCGCGTGAAGGAGACCTGGGACGGAGCGGCGCCGTCCGGCAACTCCGTGATGGCATACTGCCTTTCCCGCCTGGCGCTGCTCACGGAGAACGCCCGGTTCGCCGCGCGCGAGCAGGCCCAGCGGCGCTTCATGAACGGCGCCGCGGCCGCATATCCGGCGGGCGTTTCGTTCTACCTCTGGTCCGCGCTTCCGGTAAAAAAGATCGTCTGCGCGCCGAAAGGCCCCGCGAAACTGCCGCTGCCGCGCATTCACTCCGATTGGGCCTTTCTAATAAAAGGCAACGATCCGGCATACCCGCCGCTCAACAACGAAACGACCTACTACGTCTGCGAAAACGGCGTCTGCCGGCCGCCGGTCAACCGCCTGTAGCGCTCCAAACGCCGCGCGCGTCATTGCCTTCGGCGCGCCGATGCGCTCCGGTGGTTTCCCGATCGGCTGCGATTCCGTCGCGACGGCTTCCTTCGCCGTCCGTTTAGGCAGCGAATCGCACCCGCGTTGCACGCCGTTTCTGCCGTATAGAACAGCATCGTTCCATTCGGATGAGAATCGCTTCCCTGCATAAACCGCACTCGGCGTCGCTTGCGCCCGATCTGCGCCTGTGATAAAATGCAGATGCAATTCCCGTCCGGCATTGTCGTTTTTATAACCGTTCACAAATCGAAATCAGGAGGTTTTCCGTATGCAGATGCTGCTGAAAAACGCAAAACTCCGCGACCGCGACGCGCTTGCCGACATCGCGATCGACGGGGGCAGAATCGTTGAGATCGCGGCGAACATCGCCGCCGAAGCGGACGATGTGATCGACGCGCGCGGCGCGCTCGTCACGCCGAGTCTGATCGACCCGCATATCCATCTTGATAAGGTCAACATCTTCGACGTGGTGCGGAAGAACGTTTCCGGTACGCTCAGGGAGGCCATCGAGATCATCTGGGATAAAAAGCGCGTTTACACCACCGAGGATATCGTCGCCCGCTCGGAGGACGTGCTGCTCAGGGCGCTGAAGAACGGCACGCTCAACATGCGCTCCCACGTGGACGTGGACACCATCGGCGGGCTGAAGCCGCTCGAAGGCGTCGTAGCGCTTCGGGATAAATACAGGCACGTCATGGACCTGCAGCTCGTCGCGTTCCCGCAGGAGGGCATCCTCAAGAATCCCGGCTGCGAAAAGCTGATGCGCGAGGCCATGCGAAACGGCGCAGACGTCGTGGGCGGCATGCCGGCGAACGAAAACTGCCCGGACGACAGCCGCGAGCATGTGCGCATCTGCTTCGACATCGCGGAGGAATTCGACGCGGATATCGACATGCACGTGGACGAAACGGACGATCCCTTCTACCGCACGCTCGAGATGGTCGCCGACGAAGCGCTCAAGCGCGGCTGGATCGGGCGCGTCACCGCGGGGCACACCTGCGCGCTCGCCGCGTACGACGACCATTACGCCTCCTATGTCATCGACAAGTGCGCAAAGGCGCAGATCCGCGTGATCACCAACCCCGTCACGAACCTCATGCTGCAGGGCCGGCTGGATCATCAGCCCATCCGCCGCGGCATCACGCGCGTCAAGGAGCTCATCGAAGCGGGCGTTCTGGTCAGCTTCGGTCAGGACTGCGTGAAGGACACCTTCTACCCCTACGGCAGCGCGGACATGCTGCAGGTGGCCAACGTCACCGCGCACGCCGCGCAGATGAGCCTGCCGCCGGAGATCGAAACGGTTTACGACATGATCACCACCACCGCCGCCAGGATCATCGGCCTGCGGGACTACGGCCTCGCGGTCGGCAAAAAGGCCAACCTCGTCGTCATCAACGCAAAAGACGCGCGCGACGCGATCCGCCTCGCGCCGGAGCGTCCGTACGTCATCCGCGAAGGCAAGGTCGTCGCAAAGACGACCGTGCGGACGGAGCTTGCGATCTGACAGGAGCTCCGCTCTCCGCCCTTCGTTCCTGCTGGCTCCGCATATCGGGAAAACCGACGCGGCGGAAACGGGCCCTTCGACCCACAGACCTTTCCTGACCATCTGAACTTCCCTTTGTCCGCAGACCGCGGCGGGGCGCATTCGGCGTTCCGCCGCGTTTGATTTGTTTCTTTTCGGATCGTTCGGCCCGGCGCGGCCCGATGCCGCCCTTCGGGCAGCGCAGTCTGTCAAAAGGCCTTTTGCAGAGGTTTCACCCCTGCACCCCACCCAATGGACACGTCCCTTTGGAATTCCGGCCCTGCCGGGCGCGCCCCTGCTTGCGGAAACGGGTTCTCCGGGCCGTTACGACCCGAAGCGGCGGCTTGGAGGCGGAGCCTCCAACGGTCCCCCTTTATCGACGGCTCTCGACAGAAACCGCCCTGAATGGTATGATGGTTCTGGAAAATTCTGTTCTTCTTTTTTTCAGAATCACAGATCAAATGAAGGGATGCGGGGAAATGTATATTCGCGCAAAGGCGCCGTCTGTCGTGTGGAAGTTCGGCATCGCGCTCTGCGGGGCGGTCGGGATTACGTACCTGCTCGGCGTGTTCAACGGGCAGTGCAATCTTTCGATGTTTCGCTACTACACGAATCTGAGCAATCTTCTGTGCGTGCTCTATTTTGCGGCGGACGCCGTCTACCTGCTCGCCCGCCGCCGGCCGGGTGCGCCGCAGAACCTCTGCCCGACGCTCAAGGGAATCGTCATGATGGGCATTACCGTCACCTGGCTCGTTGCGCACTTCATGCTCGGCTCCTTTCAGATGGGCACGAACATGCGTCTGGCGGTCCGTCTGGTGCACTACGTCGTGCCGATCATGACAATACTCGACTGGCTACTCTTCGACAGAAAGGGGCAGATTACCCTGACCGCGCCGCTTGTGTGGACGGCCTTTCCGCTGATCTACTTCGCCTACGTCATGATCACAGCAGCGCTCCGTCAGGGGAACGGCTTCGGCTCCTCGCGCTACCCGTACCCGTTTCTCAACGTGGACTCTCTCGGGCTTGGAAAGGTGCTCCTCACCGTGCTTTTGATGGTGCTCTTCTTCATCGCGCTCGGGTACGGATTCGTGCTGGCAGACCATCTGCTGCAGCGGGCCGGCGCGGCGCTCGACAAAAAGCGCGGGCGTACGGATGCATAACGGCAATTATTATCAACGGGCGCGCTGATCTTTATCGCGGCGCGGACAAGGCCAATAAACCGGAAAGGACGTCCTCCCGATGGACATACAAATGATTTACCTGGCGGGCGGATGCTTCTGGGGCGTGGAAGCGCTCATGCGGTCGATCCGCGGCGTGACCGGCGCCACCAGCGGCTATGCAAACGGGAGCGGCGAATCGGACGCGAACTATCCGGCCGTATGCCGGGGAGATACGGGCTTTCGGGAGACCGTGCGCGTTTCTTACGATCCGGACGCCGTCAGCCTCGATCAGTTGCTGTTCGTCTATTTCTCCGTGATCGACCCGGCCGCGGTCAACCGGCAGGGGCACGACGCCGGGACCCAGTATCAGGCCGGGGTGTATTACGAAAGCGGGGACGAGGCGGCGAAGGCCGCCGTCGGACGCATCGCGGGGATCGTCCGCGGCCGCACGGACGGGTTCGCGGTCGAGATCGGGCCGCTGAAGAACTTCTTTCCCGCGGAGGAATATCACCAGAACTATCTTGCGAAGAACCCGGGCGGATACTGCCACATCCCGCGCGCACAGATCGAACGGCTCGCGCACTCGGTCGTGGACGCGGGCCGCTACGCCCGGCCGTCCGACGAACGCATCGCGGCGCTGCTGACGCCGGAGCAGTACGCCGTCACGCAGGAGGACGCGACCGAGCGGCCGTTCTCCAGCGTATCCTGCGGCAGTCACGAAAAGGGGATCTATGTCGACGTCGTCACGGGCGAACCGCTGTTTGCCTCGTTCAACAAGTTCGATTCCCCCTGCGGCTGGCCCGCGTTTTCGCGACCTGTCGAGGAGGCGGTGATCGTGCGCCGTCCGGACGATTCGTTCGGCATGCGCCGCACGGAGATCCGCTCCCGCACGGGGGACTCACACCTTGGGCACGTGTTCGAACACGACCCGGAATCGCCCGGCGGCGTGCGCTACTGCGTCAACGGCGCGGCGCTGCGGTTCGTGCCGTACGATGAAATGAAAGCGCAGGGATATGGCAATCTGACGGACCGGTTCGGCTGAAGCCGGACGCAGTCGGGTGGTTTAACCGCCTTCCTTTTCGGGCGGCCGCGGCATTTTCCGCCGCGCCGTTTTTTTCTCTCCGCACTTGCCGCGCGAGCCGGCCCGATTCGCTTCTGCGCGGAACCAAGCGCCGCCTTGAGGGCCCGTTTCGTGAAATCCGTCCGCCGAAACGCCGGCAAATGTGCTATACTGCCAGCGTGCGGTGCGCGAACCACGGCCCGGCCGCATATGATAAGGTAGAACAATAAATGGAGCGAAAAGCATGATATATTTGGATAACAGCGCGACCACGCGCGTTCTGCCGGAAGCCGCGGACGCAGCCCGCGCCGCGATGACCGAGCAGTTTTATAACCCCGCCAGCGCCTACGGCCCCGCCGTCGAAACCGAACGCATGGTCGAACGCGCCCGCAAGCACGTCGCCGAGGCGATGAGCCGCGCGCCGGAGGAGATCGTCTTTACCTCGGGCGGCACGGAATCCAACAACATGGCCGTGTTCGGTACGCTTCGGGACATCCGCGGCAAACGCCGCGTGATTACCTGCAAAAGCGAACACGCCTCGGTCTATGAAACCGTCCGTTCCTTTGAGGATTCGGCGGATACGCAGGTCGTGTTCATCGGCTGCAACCCGGACGGCACGGCTTCGCTGGCCCAGCTGGAGGCCGCGCTCACGCCCGACACGGCGCTGGTCTCGCTCATGCACGTCAACAACGAAACCGGCGCGGTCAACGACCTTGCCGGCGCCTACGCGCTGATTCGCCGCCTCTGCCCCGGCGCGCTGCTCCATGTGGACGGCGTGCAGGCGTTCTGCAAGCTGCCGTTTACGCGGGTTCCGTGCGACCTTTACAGCGTCAGCGCGCATAAGTTCCACGCGCCGAAGGGCGTGGGCGCGCTGTTCGTACGCAGCGGCGTCCGTTTTTCCGGCGGGCAGATCGGCGGCGGACAGGAACGCTCCCTCCGCTCCGGCACGACGAACGTGCCGGGCATCCTCGGCATGGAGGCCGCGCTGATGCAGTACCGCGCGCATCAGACAGAATGGATGCGGCAGATGCGCGCGTGCAAGGAGCGGCTCGCCGCGAATCTGCTGACCATACCGGACGCCGTCGTCAACGGCCCCTCCGTCTCCGACGGCGCGGGGCATATCCTCAACGTGTCGTTCCCCGGCGTGCGCGGCGAGGTGCTGCTCAACGCCCTTTCCGAGCGCGGCGTGTGCGTATCCACCGGCTCCGCCTGCTCGGCGCACCGCAAGGGCGTCAACCGCGTGCTGTCCGCCATCGGCGTGACGGGCGCACGGCAGGAGGGCGCGCTGCGCTTCAGCTTCTGCCCGTTCAACACGCTCGAGGAGATGGACCTTGCCGCCTCGGCCGTGGAGGAGCAGGTGGAGTTCCTGCGGCGCTACAAACGCCGCTGAGGCCATCGAGCGACGTTTGAGCGAAACCTGCCGCGGGGCGGCTCCAAAGGCTCTTAGAACGAGCCGTGCACCGCCGAACGCAGGGGCCGATGTCAATTTTAAATCAAATGAAATCCGCCGCGCCCCCTTGGCCGGGGCGCCGCGGCAACGCTGTAAAACGCGAAAGGAATTCTATGGAACCGGTGCTGCTCGTCCGTTATGCGGAGATCCATTTAAAGGGGCTTAACCGCCCGTTCTTTGAGCGAAGCCTGATGCGGCGCATCGAGCTCGCGCTTCGTCCCATGCCCGTGGAGGTCGTCCGCGAGCAGGGGCGCATTTTCGTGTTCGACGTGCCGGAGCAGTCGCTCGCTGGCGCGGCCGCGCGCCTTACGCGCGTGTTCGGCATCCACTCGGTGAGCCCCGCCCTCGCGGTGGAAAAAAACTGGGAGGAGATCGTCGCCGCGGCGAACCGTCTTGTCGCCCGGCGCATCGACGAGGACCGACCCGCGTCGTTCAAGGTGATCGCGCGGCGGGCGGACAAGCGGTTTCCCATGCGCTCCGAGGAGATCTGCCGCGAGCTCGGCGCCGAAGTGCTGGAGGCGTTCCCCGCGCTTTCGGTGGACGTGCACGCGCCGGACATGCTCGTCGGCG
This sequence comes from uncultured Oscillospiraceae bacterium, assembly GCA_964541465.1. GTDB lineage: Bacteria > Bacillota > Clostridia > Christensenellales > CAG-138 > UBA7703. The sequence goes on along the minus strand of CAZIQO010000101.1, from coordinate 1,515 downwards.
TGGAGGTCCGCCAGACGCAGACGTTCGTGTTTGCCAGCGAGCTGCCCGGCGCAGGCGGTATGCCGGTCGGCTGCAACGGCCACGCGCTGCTGCTCATCTCGGGCGGGATCGACAGCCCCGTGGCGGGCTACATGATCGCCAAGCGCGGCGTGCGGATCTCGGCGGTCCACTTTTACAGCTATCCGTATACGAGCGAACGCGCGCGCGACAAGGTGATCGAGCTGACGCGCCTGCTTTCCGGTTACGCGAGCGCCGTTACGCTCTACCTCGTGCCGTTCACCGAAATTCAACTCGCCATCTACGAGCGCTGCCCGAAGAGCGAAACCACCGTTCTCATGCGGCGGCTCATGATGCGCATCGCCGAGCGCATCGCCGTCTCCTGTGGCGCGCAGGCGCTCGTCACCGGCGAATCCATCGGCCAGGTGGCCAGCCAGACCATCGAAAGCATGACCGTAACAGGCGCGGCCGTATCGCTGCCGGTGTTCCGGCCGCTGATCGGCTTCGACAAGGAGGATATCGTCGATTCCGCGAAACGGATCGGCACGTTTGAAACGTCCATCCTGCCCTATGAGGACTGCTGCACGGTGTTCGTGCCCCAGCACCCGGTCACCAAGCCGAAACTTCCGGATATCGAACGAAGCGAAGCGCTCGTCGATTTCGGCCCCATGATCGAAGCGGCGATCGAAAAAACGGAGACCGTCACGGTCGGCGAATGCGCGCCGCAACGTTCACAGTTATTTCATGGTGAATCTGAAACTTCCGTGATACAATAAATTGTTGCAGGGGAGTCCCTTGCAAACGTTGAAAGCGCGGAGGTTTTGTCGTATGAAATTCATTTTCCGCTTGATCGGCATCATCGTCGTGCTGCTGATTCTGGTCATGGCGGTTCTGTCCTATCTGGATTCCAAGGACCTGCTCAGCGGGAAGCTCGAGCGGCTCATCAGCTCGCTGCGGCAGCTCGGCAAGGAGGCGTGGCAGGAGATCCGCTATTTCATGGACGATTCCGGCATTGCCGAGGACGCGGCGGACCTGCTCGACCAGGGCGCGGACTTTTTAAGGGAGTCCACGGATCCGCATCCAACGAGCGAGCCCGGCAGCGACGCGCTGGCCACGCCGACCCCCGTGCCGACCGCCACGCCGTACGTGCTCGGCTGATTCGGCCGCGCGGCCGTGCGGGTTTTCATCCCGGCATTCCGGTAAAAAGGCTCTCTGCCCCGTTCGGGGCAGTTTTTTATTCTCCCCGCAGCCAAGGCGTCCAACAAATGAAAAGCACGGTCCCGCCAATGCGGCAAAATCGTTTGCCGGTATGCAAAGGCGCCCGTTTCGGCCAAACGGACGCCTGCTTTTTCCGCGGGCATAAGAGGGGGAGTATCCGGCCGGCGGAAAACGTATTTCATTCTGCGCGCCTAAGCTGGGGTGTGTTTCTAAAATGCGGTGAGGACAGGCCGAATGATTTTTTGTCGGTTTGAGGAGCAAAACCGCAGGAATAGCAGCGCTATTTCAAGGTTTTAGCGA
>CAZIQO010000100.1:0-8368 GCA_964541465.1 uncultured Oscillospiraceae bacterium | reverse complement strand
AAAACGAAATCATGTCGCTGATCGAACTGCTGCTTACGGCGGTCGCGCTCTCGATGGACGCGTTCGCCGTGTCGATGTGCAAGGGCCTTGGAATGAAACGGCTGAACCGGAAAAACGCGGCGATCATCTCGCTGTTTTTCGGTGGATTTCAGGCGGCCATGCCGCTGCTCGGATGGCTGCTCGGCAGGCAGTTCGCGCGGCTGATCACAAGCCTGGATCACTGGGTGGCGTTCGGGCTGCTGGGGTTCATCGGCGGAAAGATGATCTACGACGCGCTCAGGGGCGGAGACACGGAAGGGGACGCGTGCGAAAAGCTGAATTACCGGGAGCTTGTCATGCTGGCGTTCGCCACGAGCATCGACGCGCTCGCGGTGGGCATCACGTTCGCATTTCTCAACGTAAGCATCCTGCCGTCCGTACTCTGCATCGGGGCAACGACGTTTCTGCTCTCGTTTGCCGGCGTGGCGATCGGCCATAAGTTCGGCGCGGCGTACAAGGACCGCGCAACGCTGTGCGGCGGGATCATCCTTGTGCTGCTCGGATTGAAGATCCTGCTCGAGCACCTCGGCGTGTTCGGCTGAGCCGCAGGACTGCGTGGCATCGCCAAACAGACGGGGTGTTTTACCGGAACGACGGCGCCGAGGGTACGGCGTTTCTTTGGAGGTTGATACTATGACGCAAAAAGAACTGTACGAACGGATCGTCTCCGGCTTTCTCGCGCTGCCCGGCATGCGGGATCTTCTTTCCGAGAACGTGACCGTGCGGGCGCGGGCGCTGACGCCCCAAGAGGCCATCGGCGAGACGGAGCGCAAGGACTACCCCATCCTGACGGGCAAGGACGTGATGATCGAGGCCGAATACAAGGGTTCGTTCGGTCAGGCGTTCACGGACGCGCCGGCATCCTTTTCCGGTACGCTGAAGGAGGTTCTGGAACTGCCGTTTGAAACGGACGCGCATGCGCGCGGACTGCTGATTGCAACGATCAACGCGGTGATGGGCAGTATGGGTCTGTGCGACCGCATGGTACACTGCAGAAACGACGGGCCCAAGCGCTGCGGCCGGGAAGCGGCCGCCTATGTGAAGACGCGCTACGGCGATCCGCGCGTCGCGCTGATCGGCTACCAGCCGTCGTTCCTCGAAAACCTGACAAAAACGCTGACATCCGTGCGCGTGCTCGATCTGGACCCGGGCAACGTCGGGCAGACGCGCTTCGGCATCGTCGTCGGCGACGGGGCATCGGAGCGCGAGGCGGCGATCGCCTGGGCGAATCTGATCCTCTGCACGGGCAGCACGGTGTGCAACGGCACGCTGGTCGACTATCTCGACACCGGAAAGCCGACTCTGTTCTACGGAACGACGCTTGCGGGCGCCGCCGCCCTGCTGCATCTGCCGCGGCTGTGCTTTGCGGATATGGACTGAGCGCGCCAGGTCTGTCAAAAATGTTCTTTTGCAGGGGGTTCACCCCTGCACCCCACCCAAGGGACACCTTCCTTGGGAATCCCTGACTCCGCAAGCACCCTTTCCAGGGCGCTTGCAAAGATGGGTTCTTAGGGTATGTTTCTAAAAGCACGGCGGTACGGAACCGGCGTCTTTTTCGCCGGTTTATTGTCGCTAAAACCTTGAAATAGCGCTGCTATTCCTGCGGTCTTGCTCCTCAAACCGACAAAAATCCGCTCGGCCTTTCCTCACCGCATCTTAGAAACACACCCTAGGGCCGTTACGACCCGAAGCGGTGGTTTGGAGGCGAAGCCTCCAACGCCCCCTGTATCGACAAGCTGAGCGCGCCGGCGATTTCCCGGCGCGCTGTTTTCATCTTCCCCGGCAGACCGTTTCCTCCGGAAGCGGACGCGCGGCCGGAAGCATCCCGCCGCAGCCAATGGGCCCGCGGAGCGTCAACTGCCTGCGCTCATATCCGCCGGAGCGCCGCTAGTCTGCTGAACGACGATCGTCTCGGCGACATTATCGCTGCCAAGCGTGATTGCGAGAATATCGTCGGCGGCGATGTCTTCGATCGTCCCGGCGCTGCCGTCCGCAAGCGTGATCACGGTCGCGTCGCCGACGGTAAAGGTGATCGTTTCATCACCCGCGGTAAAACCCTGTCCGCCGAACGCACCGCCCTGCTGCCGTTCGCCGTCCGAGCCGTCCTGCTGCCCGCTGCCGTCCAGCGACGGTGTTCCCTGCGGCTGCTGCCCGCTGCTGTCCAGTGACGGCGTCCCCTGCGGCTGCTGCCCGCTGCCGTCCTGCGACGGCGTTCCCTGCGGCTGCTGCCCGCTGCCGTCCCCGGACGACTGCTCGGGTGCCGTTCCCTGCTGACCGCCGTTCTGCGGCGCATTCGCATCATTCTGCGCAAGCGTGCCGACGATCGCGGTAATGGTTCCCCCGTCGATACTCTGCACCTGCACGTAGGTGGCTTCCGTTTCGCCCAACCCGGCCGTTTCCGCAGTGGGAGCCGCCGTCTGTGTGGCCGTCTCCGCCGCCGTCTGCGCGCTGCAGCCGGACAGTGCGCTCGCGGCCAGGGTAATCGCACAAAGGATGGATAGGAAACGCGCAAGTTTCATAAATCAATCTCCTTGTCGTTTAATCCTACCTTTATATCTCCTTATTGTGGCAGGATTGCAGCAGCAGAATGCTCCTTTTTGATCTTTCCTATGAATTTTTATTTAACAAATAGCAGAATCGGACATTTCGCGCCCGGTCGGAACCCCAAAAATCCGTGCAAGGAAGCGCCGGCCGGTATCGTTCCGCCCGGAAACGGAAGCACGACGGACTTGAACATCATCAGCCCAGCGTGCGCAGCGGCGGGCGGCTGTTTTCTCCCGTTTTTCTTCACGGACAGCTTTCCTGCGAACTATTTCTCCAGGGGGCCGGCTGAATCCCGGCACGCGGGCATGAAAAAGTCTCCGGCGCAAGCTGCCCGGAGACCGTAAACGGACCGTTTCAGCCGGTTTCTGTTCAGGATGGGATCTCCAGCGGAATGGGCGTCAGAATTCCGTCGAATATGGTGGCGAAATAGCCCCAGTTATGCCAGATATTCATGCCGGAGCAGCCCCAATGCAGCGTCAGCTTTTCATACCCCGATACGTCCAGACTGAACGTCTCCGGCCGGGAGTCGGCGTCGAAATCAGAAAAGACGGCCAGTTCCGTATCATCGTCGCCGATGATCTTCAGCGTCGCGCTGTAACGGTAGGAATCGCTGTCAAGTCCCTTTGGAAAAGCCACCGTGCCCGTAAAGGAAGCGTACTTGTAATTCAGTAGATACGTTACGGAACCGGTTTCGCAATAGAAACTGTGCGAATACTGGTTCCCATAATTATCCTCCAGATACGCGTCTTTCGTATCCGTTTCCATCGCCCAGTCTCCGCCCTCGGATTTGTTCAGGAAAAATTCCATATCGCCCAGCTGAACGGGAATATAGCTGGCATAGGCCAGCTGCAGGGCCGTAATCTCCGGGCTCTCGAGCACCGTCAGATAGGAATTGGTCAGAGAAAGGGCTGTTTCGTAATCGCCCTCCGCAGCGGAATCTTTGGACGTCTGAATGACATAGTCGGTATACTGCTGCACATACCCTGCCCGCGCATTCAGCAGCGCCGTTTCGTCCGGATATTCCAACAGGTACTGATCGATGCAGTTCAACGCTTCCTGATAATCATGCGTGTCCGCGTATACGTCCGCCTCGGCGATCATCTGGCTGATTTGGAACTGGTATTCCGCATCCGCGCAGTCGTTCTGCAGCTGCGTCAGTTCGGCGTCCTCCGCAAGAACCGACAGTCCTTCCTGGATTGCGGCGGCGGCTACGTCGAACTGGCTGGCCGCCATGTAGTCCCCTACCGCAACCACAACGCCGTCTCTGTATGCCGAGACGGCGGACGCCAGCCCCTCTTCCGCCCCCGTCACATGTTCCACGTTGAGCTCAATCACATCCCGATATGCATAAATCGCTTTTTTATAGTCGCCGTCTTCCGCGGCCTGCACGGCTGTTTCATACTGCTCGTTGGCATAGTGAACCTCCTCCAGCATGGTGGCAGCTTCCAGCACATCCGAAGTCAGCAATCCGGCGGATGCGATCGTTGTCATCTTTGCATCGGCTTCATCGTAGGTGATCTGCCCGTCGCGGTATTGCTGCAGAATCTCGTTTGCATATACGGAGAGCTCCTCCGTCGCATCCTCCTCCAGTCTGTCGCTCTCCGCGATACGATCTTCGGCGATGGACATGGCGGTTTCCGAGTCCCCGTTTTTCAGGCTCCGCATCATCCGGCTGACCGGGTTGAATTCCATTGCCAGAAACACCACTATCGCCGTTACAGCCAATGCGCCCGCTGCAACGCATACCCAAACCCATGGCTTCGGTTTCTTTTTCCCGGTCCGAACCGGAAACGCCTCCTCCGGCAGCATCGGCGAAAATGCGCTTCCGCCGCATTTGGGACAAAACCGCGCATCGTCATTCACTGCTGCGTGACACGTATTACATTTTTTCATGTTCTTTTCTCCCGGCAGATATGTAATTCTTTTTTTGTTATTTTAGCATAATGTTCCTTTCAAATGCAATCGTGGCACCGCAATTATACTGTCTGCGAATCGAACTTTTTCGTATTTTCTTCCCCAAATTTACAAGTCGCCGACGGATGCGCTTTCCTGTATGAAAGGCGCTGCAGTCAAGGCAAATCATTTACTGTCCGGCGCTTGGGAACCGCGCTCCCGCCGAAAACTCGCCGAATCGGCTGGTCATCGGGCGCGGCTTCCTTCCCGTCCGCCGCGCGCCGCATTTTCCGGAGGCGCAGGCGGCCGCGCGGTCGGCAGCTTTTCCCCCGATGAGGAATAAATAGCAGAGCCGGCGTATTGATTATTTCAAAACTGTTCTCAGAATGTATACATTCTCGCAATAATCCTGCCCATCTCGCGCAATAAACTGATAAAACAACAGTTTGTCGATAAAGAGGGACCTTGGAGGCTCCCCGCCTCCAAACCACCGCTTCGGGCCGAAACGGCCCTAAACGCCCATTTCTGCAAGCGCCCCGGAATCGAGCGCTTGCGGGGTCAGGGATTCCCAATGAAGGTGTCCCTCGGGTGGGATGCAGGGTTGAAGCCCCTGCAAAAGAACTTATTTGGCAGGCTGATAATAAGTCGCAACGGCGCATATGCCGTTGATTCAAAAATCGTACGAGGTAGCTTCTTTGTTGCAAAAAGTACAGGAGATCATCAATCAGGTCCGCAAGGTTGTCGTCGGCAAGGACGCGGTCATCGGCAGTATCCTGATGGCAATGCTTGCACAGGGGCACGTGCTGCTCGAGGATGTGCCCGGCGTGGGCAAGACAACGATGGCGCTCGCCTTTTCCCGGGCGATGGACCTTTCGTATAAGCGCATGCAGTTTACGCCGGACGTCATGCCCTCCGACATTACGGGGTATACCACGCTGCAGAGCGGCGGCGTCGCGGGGGTGTATGTGCCGGGCGCGGCCATGTGCAACCTGTTTCTGGCGGACGAGATCAACCGCGCCTCCAGCAAGACGCAGTCCGCGCTTCTTGAGGTCATGGAGGAAAACAGCATCACGGTGGACGGCGTGACGCATCCGGTGCCGCAGCCGTACCTCGTGATCGCCACGCAGAATCCGGCCGGTTCCTCCGGTACGCAGCCGCTGCCGGAGTCGCAGCTCGACCGGTTTATGGTGCGGCTCTCGATGGGTTACCCGGACCGGCGCAGTGAAGTGGAGATGCTGCGCCGCCATCAGAACGCCGTTTCGCTGGACTCCGTTGGCCGGGTGATCTCGCCGCAGGACCTTTCCGGCATGCAGCGCGAGGTCGAGGGCATCTATGTTTCCGAGGTCCTCTACACCTATGTCACCGAACTCACCACCTGGACGCGCGTGCAGCCTTCCATCCGCCTCGGCGTCAGTCCACGCGGAACGCTCGCGCTGCTTCGCATGTCCAAGGCCGCCGCATATCTCTCCGGCCGGGAATATCTGATCCCCCAGGATGTGCAGGCCGTCTTTGAAAATGTCTGCGCGCACCGCATCCTGCTCAGTCCCCGCGCGCTGGTCAGCGGCGTGAGCGAGCAGCAGCTTGCCCGGCGCGCGCTTTCCCAGGTTCAGGCGCCTGTGGCGGTATAAAAAAATGACCGGCAACCGGATTCTGTATTTTGACGCGGTGCTGCTTTCGTTTCTGCTGTTCGTTTTTTTCGATCCCTATCTGTTTCATCTGCTCTTTCTCTTTCTGCTGCTGCTGCCGCTTGTTTCGCTGCTTGCGGCGCTGCCGGTCCGCCGTGCCCTGCGCTGCCGGATGGAGATTGAGGACGACATCGTCCCCAAGGGGACCTGCATCGTCTGCCTGACGGCGAAAAACGCGAGCCCCCTTCCCTGCGCCTGCGTCCGCGTCTGCCTCGGCCGTCGAAATGCGCTCGGGCGCATCGGCGATCACTATCTGGAGACCTCGGAGGAAACCGCCCGGTTTTCGCTGGGGTCCCGGCGTTCGTTCACGCTCCGGCTGCCGGTAAAGATGGCATACTGCGGCCGGGTGGATTTCACCGTCCGTCACATCGCCGTATGCGACATGCTTGGTCTGTTCAGCATGCCCATTTTGAAAAAAAACGCGCCGTCCGGCACCGCGAGCGTCTATGTGCTGCCGGATCTGCAGTGCCGCACCATTGAAACCGAAGACGCCGCGGACCTCGGTCTGGACAGTTCGACCTATTCCACCGAAAAGCCGGGCAGCGACCCTTCGGAGATCTTTCAGCTGCGCGACTACCGGGAAGGCGACGCGCGGCACAGTATCCACTGGAAGCTCAGCAGCCGGATGAACCGCCTGATCGTGCGGGAGTTCGGGCTGCCGCTCAACCCCTCTCTGCACTTTCTGCTCGAGCTGCGCGCGGACGCGGAACCCGCGGCGGCGGAGTATATGCTCGGCACGGTGCTCGCCTTTTCGGAGTATCTGATCGCGCGCAGCATCGTGCACAGCGTCAGCTGGCTTGGGGAGGATACCGTACTGCACACCGTTTCGGTGACCGGAGTGGACGCGCTCGCCGCCGTGCTGCACGAGCTGCTTGCACTGCCCGGCCAGAAGCGCTGGAGCACGCTCGAGCATTTTGCCGTGCAGGCGGCGCCGCAGCCTGAAACGCACCTGTATTATCTCGTCGCGGGGACGATCTGGAACCCGGCGGAGGATGCGAATGCGAAACGGCTGCTCACGAATCTGCCGAGCCTCGGCGTCTGCCGCCGGCTGACACTGATGCCGGAACGCTGCCCGCTTGAAACGGCGGAGAGCCTCCGGGATCTCGGCTGCGAGGTGCAGCTGCTCGACGGCAGCATCCCCGGCACGGAAGCGGAGGCGGAGCTGTGAAGGGGCGCGGAGGAATGCGGGGCGCTCCGCCGCAGACCCGGAACAGCCGCACGGACGGCGGCACGGCCGCAGCATGGATGATTCGCACCCTGCAGCAGACCACGGTGCTGTCCCTTGCGGTTTTCGGCTTTCTGTTCTGTTTGCTCACGAGTTATCAGCTTACCGTGCTGACCGCGCGCATGGTCTGGACGGCCGTCGCGCTGATCGTGCTCTTTACCGTCATCTATTCAGGCAAACGCAAGGAACTTCTGCTGCTGATCTGTTTTCTTGCCGCGCTGTTCTGGGTGTGGCGGAAGTCGGATACGTTTGTGCAGGGCATGCTGATGCTGCTCGAGCAGGCGCTCGACTCGCTCGCGCTGGAACTGCCGGATTTTCTGCTGATCCAGCTGCAAACCTGCGACGCGCAGGAAACGATCGTTCTGACGACCGTCGGACTGCAGGCCGTGCTGTATCTGACCGCGCTGCTGGCGGGGTTTTTCGTGATCTGCCGCCCCAGCGCGCCGGGTCTGGCGCTTTCCACGCTGCCGCTGCTGCTGCCCGCGCCCTTTTTCTCGCTCTCGCCTGGAGTCGTTCCCTTCTTCTGCCTGATCGCTGCGCTTTTGATGCTGCATATCTTAGGCAGCGCCAGGCACATCGCCCCGAAGGCAAAGGAAGCGGACGAAAAAACGCCCCCTTCCTCCCAGCGGCCGGAACTCCCCGCGCAGGACCCGGCACAGCGGACGCTGTCCCTGTTTGCGCTGCCGCTGGTCGTACTGGCGGCGCTGCTCTCCTGCTGGATCCTGCCGCAGAACGGTTACGTGCGGCCGAAGCAGATCGAATCGCTGCAGCAGAAGCTCCTTTCGCTGGAGATCAACGGGGGGCTCTTCCAGAGAAGCAACGACGGCCTGACCCACGGGGATCTTCGCAACCTCTCGTCCATCCGGTTCACGGGGAAAACCGTGCTCAAGGTGCGCATCTCGGAGGAGCGGGCCCTGTATCTGCGCGATTACGCGGGCGCGCTTTTTTCCGCCGACGGCTGGGAGAGCGTCGCGGAAACGGA
>CAZIQO010000099.1:0-8520 GCA_964541465.1 uncultured Oscillospiraceae bacterium | reverse complement strand
ATCGACGGCGTCAATGCGTCCGCGCGGGACGCCGACGCGCTTGCGGACCGGCTCAGCGGGATCCTCTGCCATGTTTTCTTGATCCCGCTCAACCCCGTTTCGGAACGCGGACTATGCGGCGTGAGCCGCGCCGAGGCGAACCGCTTCTGCGAGCGTCTGAAAACGCGCGGCGTTTCCGCCACGGTGCGCCGCGAAATGGGGACCGATATCGAAGGCGCGTGCGGACAGCTGCGCAGGAGGGTGATGGATGAAATACGCGGTGAAAAGCAACATCGGGAAACGCGTTCATAACGAGGACAGTTATCTGCTTCCGGACGGATACGGCCCGCCGTTTCTGTTCGCCGTTGCGGACGGGATGGGCGGCCACGCCGCCGGCGCCGTCGCCAGCAAACTGATCGTCGACGGTCTGAGCGAGATTTCGTCCTCCCTGGAGATCGACCGCGCGGTCGAGCAGCTTAAAAATGCCGTCGGGCGCGTCAATCTGCAGGTCTATGAATCCGCCGAGGACGACGTTTCCCTCCGCGGAATGGGCTCCGCGCTCGTCTGCGCGCTCGTTTCCGGCGACCGGTTCGTCGCCGCGAACGTGGGCGACAGCCGGATGTACCACTTCGACGGCGAAACGCTTTCCCGCGTGACGACCGACCATTCGTTTGTCGAGCAGCTCGTGCTGCAGGGGATCATCACCGAGGAGGACGCGCGCGTGCACCCGCAGCGGAACATCATCACGCGGGCGGTCGGCATTTATCCGGTCGTGGACGTGGACGTCTTCGAGCGCACCTGGGCTGCGGGCGACGTGCTGATGCTCTGCTCCGACGGACTGCACGGCGCGCTGACGGAAGCCGAAATCGCCGAAGCGCTCCGCTCCGACCTTCCTTTGGAGGAGCTCTGCGACGGGTTCGTGCAGACGGCGCTTGATCACGGCGGTACGGACAACATCACCTTGATTCTGATTCGCTGCGAGGAGGACGACGTCAAATGATCGCAGCGGGAACCATCATCGGACATCGTTACCGCATTATCGAGCCGATCGGCTCCGGCGGCATGGCGCACGTCTACCGCGCCGTCAATCTCAGTAACCGCCGCATCGTTGCCATCAAGATGCTCAAGGACGAATTCCGCAACGACGCGGAATTTCTGCGCCGGTTCGAACGCGAGGCCCGCGCGGTCCTGCATCTCTCCCATGAGAACATCGTGCGCGCCTACGACGTCGGCGAGGCGGACGGTCTGCCCTATATCGTTCTGGAATATGTCGACGGCAAAACGCTCAAGGACATCCTCGACGAGAACGGGCCCATGCCGCCGCGCATCGCCGTAGCGCTCGCCGGGCAGGTACTCGACGCGCTCAGCGCCGCGCACAGCGCGGGCATCATCCACCGGGACGTCAAGCCGCAGAACGTGATCGTCATGCAGAACGGCCGCGTCAAGCTGATGGACTTCGGCATCGCGCGCGAGGTGAACGCGAGCACCGTCACGTTCACCGGTTCCACCGTGCTTGGTTCGGTTCATTATCTTTCGCCGGAGCAGGCCAAGGGCAAGCCGGTTGCGGAGGGAAGCGACCTCTATTCCACCGGCGTGATGCTCTACGAGATGCTGACCGGGCGCGTTCCGTTTGAAGGGGAAACCTCGGTCGCAATTGCACTGATGCACATCAACGACACGCCGGTCCCGCCGATCGAACGAAACGGCAAGATCCCGCCCGCGCTCAACGACGTGATCCTGCGCGCGCTCGATAAGGACCTCTCCCGCCGCTATACGTCCGCAAACGAGATGTCCGCCCAGCTCCGCCGCGCGCTGAAGGAGCCGAACGGCGACTTTGCCAGATTCACGCCCGGCAAGCAGCCGCCATCTAAAAAGCCCACGGCGAACCACTCCCGCGGCGCGCTGAAAATCGGCGTGGTCGTCGCGTCGCTCGTCGTGGTGCTCATCGCCGCGTTTCTCATCATGCGCAGCCTGTATTACGCCGACTCCTCCTCGCTCGAGGTCGTGCCGACGATCGTCGACCGCACCGTCGAGGAAGCGCGGCAGAAAGCGGAAAACTTCGGCTTCTCCTTTGAAATACAGGATTACGAATCCAGCGACACGGTGGCCAGCGGAAGCGTCATACTGCAGTCCCCGGAGGCGGGCACCAAGGCGAAGCTCGGTACGACGATCTACGGCATTGTGAGCCTCGGGCCGGCCGCGCCCATCGTGCCGGATCTGCTCGGCATGTCGCCGGACGAGGCGGAACACGCGCTCGAGGAGCAGGGCCTCGTGCTCGGGAGCACGTCCTACCGCGTTTCGGAGATTGAAATCGGCTACGTCTGCGCGCAGTCCCTCCCCGCCGATACGGAAGCGACGCGCGGCCAGACGATCGATATCGTCATCAGCGCTTCCTCCGAAACGACGTTCGATATGCCGTACGCCATGGACGAGCCGCTCAACATTATTCTCGAACGCCTGCACCTCGCGTCTCTTTCCAATATATTCGTCCGGTATTCGGAGTCGGACACCATCGAGAACGGCACCGTATTTTTACAGGATCCCCTGCCGGACACGCAGGTTCTGCCCGAAACGCCGGTCACACTGACCGTGAGCGGTTCGCCCGATTACGGGTATGAGGCGGACATCGCGTTCAATCTCGATATCGACGCAAGCGGCACGAAGGTGATCGCCGTGATTTCGGAAACCTACAGCGGCATCGCGTACGACCGCATCGTATACGAGGACACCCTGGAAAAGGGAAGCAAGGTTGCCGTTTCGTTCACGGCGTATTCGGACGCGGACGGCCTGCGCGAGGTGATCCTCTACCGCGACGGCAAGGAAGTCAAGCGGCAGGATTTCGTTTTCACCGCGAAGGGATCGTAAATGGAGCAGGGTCGGATCGTCAAAGGCGTCGGAGGGTTTTTCTCCGTTCTTCTTGCGGACAGCTCCGTCGTTATCTGCAAGGCGCGCGGCCGCTTCCGGAACGAACGCGTCGTGCCACTGGTCGGCGACCTTGCGGAAATCTCCATGCCGGAAAGCGGCTACGCCGCGATCGACAAGCTGCTGCCGCGAAAAAATGCGCTGCTCCGGCCGCCCGTAGCCAACATCGACCAGCTGGTCATCGTCGTCGCCGCGTCGGCTCCCAAGCCGGACTGGCTGCTCGTCGACAAGCTGATCCTGCAGGCGGCGCAGCTCCGGGTTGCGCCCCTGCTGGTGCTCAACAAGCTCGACGAATGCGATCAGTCCGTCGTCGACACGTTTCTGGAGGATTATTCCGCCGCCTTTTCCCCGCTGCTGGTTTCCTCCAAGTCGGGCGAGGGACTCGATGAACTGAGCGAACGTCTGCGGGAACGGATTTCCTGCTTTGCCGGGCAGTCCGCCGTCGGGAAATCCTCGCTGCTCAACGCGCTGTTTCCCGGTCTCGCGCTGGAGACGGGCGGGCTCGCGAAAAAAACCGAACGCGGGCGGCACACCACGCGGCAGGCGGAGCTCTGGCCGTTCCTCGGCGGCGCAGTGCTCGATACGCCCGGATTCTCGCTTTTCGAGCTGGACGAGCTCTCGCAGCAAACGCTTGACGCCGGCTGGCCGGAATTCGGGAACGCGCCGCAAAACTGCCGGTTCGCCGGATGCAGGCACCTTTCCGAACCCGGATGCGCGGTCAAGCAGCTCCTCTCGCAGGGCGCACTGCCCCGCGGGCGCTACGAACGGTATGTCGAAATCGCCATGGAAATCGAGCAAAGGAGAAAGCATCGCTATGATTAAAATCGCGCCTTCCATCCTCTCCGCGAATTTTGCGGACCTTGGCGCCGATATCCGCCGCCTGAGCGAGTGGAACGCGGACTGGGTCCATTTCGACGTGATGGACGGGCATTTCGTGCCGAACCTCTCGTTCGGCACGCCGGTCTGCGCCGCGATCCGCCCGCTGACCAGCCTGCCGATCGACGTGCATCTGATGGTCGAGGAGCCATCCCGCATGGTCGACTGGTTCATCGACGCCGGCGCGGACGTGATCACGTTCCATGTCGAGGCCGAAGCGCATATCCACCGCACGCTGCAGCATATTCACGAGCGCGGGCGCAAGGCGGGCGTCGTTCTGAATCCCGGCACGCCGGCCGTTCTGGCGAAGGATGCGCTTCCTTACTGCGATCTCGTGCTGGTCATGTCCGTCAACCCCGGCTTCGGCGGGCAGCGGTTCATCCCCGAATCGGTTGAAAAGATCGCCGAACTTCGCCGCATGATCGACGAGCGCAAGCTTCCGACCGAGATCGAGGTGGACGGCGGCGTCAACCCGGAGACGGCGAAGCTGTGCGTATCCGCCGGCGCAACGATCCTCGTGGCCGGCAGCGCGGTGTTTCACGCGAACAATCCCGCCGATATAATCCGCGCGCTGCGCTGCGGCGTCTGACGCCGCACGGATCCGGCCGATTCAGGATGATACATGAATAGAAAAATCCCCCGCCGTCGGCGATCCGCGTTCGGCAGGGGGTTTTTATTGTTCCGTTGTTTTGTCCGCTGCGGGCGGCGCTTCGCCGCTGAGCAGGCGTTCCAGCAGGAGCGGATAGAGCGATTCCGACTCCGTCTCCCAGTTATGGCGTATGCGCTGCGCCATTTCGCGCGTTGCAACGCGAAGCGTCAGTTCCATGACGGCCGCGCTGTTTTCCAGCGCGCGCAGGCGGACCAGATATCCGCCGCCGCTAAGTTCCTCCATGTCCGAAACGATCTGCGTCTGCATGCGCATTTCTTCGATATGCTCCCGCGCGTATCGGTCCAGCCGGTCGCGCATGGATACGGGCAGGCTTTCGACAAACTGCTCGAGCACGTCCGTCCCGCGCACGGACAGCCGGTATCCCTGCCCGAACGCACGCGGAACCGCCGCGACGAACGCGTCCTCCTCGAGTTCGTGCAGGCAGCATTCAAAGTCGAAATAGGACATGGCGTCGTTCTCGACCATCGCGCGGTAAAGCTGTTCGCGCGTCAGGTCGAGCTTTGACGATTGGATATAGTAAAGGATCGTCAGCTTGTTCTTCGTCACGCCCTGCGCAAATATCGGCATATCCCCTCCGCGCTACGCGTCGTTCTGTCCGCCGTTCCCGCTCTGCGCGCCGAGCGCTTCTGCGACAAGGCGCGCCGCGTCCTCAACGTAGCAGGTGCACGGCCGTTTCCTGTAATAGGTTTCCGTCCGTTCCCCCGGCGCTCCGCCCCCCGTCGCCGGGACGCCCTCCAGCAGCTTCCTGCAGATGATCGAACCGTTCTTCTCCGTAAACTGGCCGGCAAGATTCCGCACCCTTTCGTACAGCGCGGCTTTCGCCGCCCGGTCCTTCGGGTCGTCGTACCCGGTCAGAAGCCCCGCTACCATGAACATGCCGCTCACCGCGCCGCACACCTCTCGCATGCGGCCCATACCGCCGCCGAACGAGGAAGCGAACCGCGCCGCCGCCTCCTTTTTCAGTCCCGTTTCCTCACAGAATGCGAGCAGCACCGACTGCGCGCAGTTATAGCCGGAACGGAAATTCTCCCCTGCCAAAGCCGCCTTTTTGTCCGCGTCCATTCCCGATTGTTTTCCTCCGCCGTTTGTTTTATTTGCATGGAGCCGCTCCGACGTCCCATGCCGCCTTCCAAATCCGCAAGATCGTTGTTTCTGCGAAACGCCGTGCGATGCTGCAGATTTTCCGTGTCCCGTCTGCCGTATCCGACGATCGCCCGTTTTTCCGGCGGTTTTCGAAGAGCGGTCGAAGCTCCCCGATTGCGCCGCGTCCGAAGCGGACCGGCCGGTCGCCAAAGCCCGCCGCAGGCCGTCTTAGGCCCGCTTCTTTTTCTTTTCTGCGCAGTACGCGATCAGCTCCGCCGCGACGCTCACGGCGATCTCCGCGGGCGTCTCCGCGCCGATGGGAAGGCCGACCGGCGCATGGATGCGGTCGATGTCGCATTCGGCGAATCCCTCCGCGAGCAGCTTCTCCCGCGTCAGCGCCACCTTCTGCCGGCTGCCGATGCAGCCGATATAATCGGTCTGCGTTCGCAGAAGCTGCCGCAGCACGGCGTAATCGGCCTGATGTCCGCGCGTCATGACGACCGCATGGTCCCGGCTTGTCAGTTCCAGCTCGCCGCCGAACGCTTCAAACGAATGATGGATCACGCGATCCGCCGCGGGGAACAGGTCCGGATCGGCAAACTCCGCGCGGTCCTCCACCACCCAGACGCGGTAGTCGATGAGGTTGAGCAGCGGAACAAGCTTCTGCGAAACGTGTCCGCCGCCGAACACGATCACGCGCGGCGCGTCGAGAAGCGGTTCGACCAGCCACCGCGTTTCCCCTTGTGTGAGCACGGGGCGCGCGCCGAGAAACGGCTCCACCGCCTCCCGCGTCTGCTTCGGCAGATTGTCGATCCCGTCTACGAGAAACGCTTCGGACGGGCCGACGCCCGCCGGCCGGACCGGACAGATCAGATACGCTTCCCGCCCCGTCCGCATCCATTCGAGCATATCTTCCACTAAGCGGACGGTTTCCGCGTCCGGGCGGAAACAGCGCAGCACCACGCGGATCCGGCCTCCGCAGACCATGCCGATATCAGCCGCCTCGTTCGGATGCAGCACATACGCGGCCGTACCGGAGGACCGGGTTTTTAATAGTTCGAGCGAGTCGAGCTTCGCCTGGTATTCGACCGATCCGCCGCCGATGGTTTCCGTCTGTTTCCCGTCCGGCGTGATCAGCATGGCGGCTCCCACGCCGCGCGGCGAAGACCCCTGCCGCTCGATGATGGTGACCAACTCGGCCGGGCTTCCCGCGCGCAGCGCTTTCAGCAGCGCTTCCAACTGTTTTCGCATGATTCGCTCCTATTTATTCCTTCGTTTCCCCTTCGCGGCATGCCAGTTCGGCGCGCCGGAAGCAGGTTTTTTCATGATCGTTGACGACGCCCGCCGCCTGCAGGAACGAGTAGACCGTCACGGACCCGACGTACCGCATGCCGCGGCGCTTCAGTTCGGCCGAGATGCGGTCGGACAGCGGGGACGTGCTGCGCGGAACATCGTCCTCGCTGCAGACGGGCTTGCCGCCCGCAAAACTCCAGATATAGCCGCAGAACGAGCCGAACTCGCGCCGGATGTCGAGCACGGCGCGCGCGTTGACGATCGCCCCCTCGATCTTCCGCCGGCAGCGGATGATGCCCGGGTCGGTCAGCAGCGCGTCGATCTTCTCTTGATCGTAGCAAGCGATCTTCTCCGCGTCGAACCCGTCGAACGCTTTGCGGAACCCCTCGCGCTTTTTCAGGATCGTCAGCCAGGAAAGCCCCGCCTGAAACGTTTCCAGCAGAAACAGTTCGTAGAATCGCTGCTCGTCGCGCAGCGGAACGCCCCATTCGCGGTCGTGATACTCGCAGTAGAGCACGTTTGATTCGTCCACCCAGGCGCATCGCTTTTTTCCCGTCATGCCGTTCTCCGCGTTTTCAGGATTTGTGTCAGTCGATTATACCATACGTCGCAGCGTCCGTGCAAAAAAGCCGCGAAACGTTTTTTTAGGAAACAAACGATTCCGGAATCCCCGCATTTCGTGCGTCCGCTTCGGGGCCGCTTCCTGTTTGCCTCTGCGGTTTCATCCCCGGACGGCCGCTTCGTCCGCCGCCACGGTCGCATAAAAATACCGGAACCTGCGCTTTGAGCGCAGGTTCCGGCGATTGAACTGCTTCGCTCCGTTACGGTGCGGGCACGGGCGTGGGCGTGGGAACCGGTTCGTATACGGAATCGTCCGTTTCATCCGCCGCAGCAGTATCGCTGGAGCTGTAACTTGCAAGATCCGACGCATACTGGTCCTCCTGTATCTGCGTCCACTGCTCGATGATCTCCAGGATGCGCGCCTCGTCCGCTTCGGAGAACGAACGGTACTGCGGGTTGTAGGAATAGATTCTGTAGTCCTTGCTGATGCACATAACATTCCCGTTGCTGGCGTACACGATGTTTCCGTCGGTTGCCAGCATCTTGTCCGCGCCGATATAGTTGCCGTCGGCATCAAGCGCGCGGCCGTCCCACTGCATGTATACGCAGAGCGAATTGGGGTCGTCGGTCGGCGTGCTGCGGTTGAAGATGTCGATGAGTTCATCGACCAAAGGAATGTACCGTTCGTCCATATTGTTGCTCGAGTAGCCCGAGATATAGTAGTAGAGATACCGCATCTGCTTTCCCACGTTCGACGGAACATTGTAGAACGTGATGTTCATGTCCATCGAGTCCTTTTCATTCTCGAGCGTAAGGGTAGCGTCAAACACCTGCCGCAGCAGATCGAGCGATTCGTCCGAGCTGTTTCGGTTTTTCATCGCCATCCAGGCGGACGCGGCCTTCGGCGTTTCCAGGAGAATATCAAAGTTATTGGAATAGCGGGTCATCCCGACGTAACCATACAGAGCCAGGGAGCCGAACGACTGCTTCTCGTTGATCTCGTAGCCCGGATCCGCCGACTGCTGGCGGTACTGGCTGTACGGAATGAGGCCGGTCGATTCCACTTCCTCGTAGTACGTCCGGAACAGGTCATCGCTCTCGACGTATTCTTCGTCGAACGCGTCGTAACCCTGCCG
>CAZIQO010000098.1:0-8593 GCA_964541465.1 uncultured Oscillospiraceae bacterium | reverse complement strand
AAAAACGATCTCTCAGATGCTCGGGCATACCTCGATCAAGACGACGGCGGACATCTATATTTCGAAGAATAAAGAAGCGGCTTTTCGTGCCGCAAAAGCCATGGAAAGCCTGTTTTCCTATCCCATATCACCCAATATCACGGAATCCAGCATTAGCAATCGCATTAGCACGGACAATTGAAGTACCCATTTTTAAGGATCGTTTGCAAAAGCGGAGGACGGAAAAAGTCCCCGAATTGGGGGACTTTCTGGCGGAGAGAGTGGGATTCGAACCCACGTTACCTTTAAAGGGTAAACACGATTTCCAGTCGTGCGCCTTCGACCAGCTCAGCCATCTCTCCACGGCTTTTGCTCGGACGCATTTCGTATCATACACGAACCCGGCCGATTTTGCAAGTCCTTTTCTCAGCCCTTCATCCGGTCGATCAGACGATATCCATCTTCCAGCAGCACGCCCGTTTTCGCCGCGTCGCGCTCGCAGTAGCGGAGCGCTTTTCCTTCCGCGTCTCCTTTTTTGAACAGCGCGAACGGCACGGGATCCGACACGTGCGTTTTGATTTTCAGCGGTGTCGGATGGTCCGGCAGAACGAGGATCCGATACGTTTCCCCCGTTTCTTCCAGATACTCCCAGATCGGGCGAACGATTTTTTCGTCGATCTGCTCGATTGCAAAAATTTTTTCCTTCAGCTGTCCGTGGTGGCCGCATTCGTCCGGCCCTTCCAGATGGACGTATACGTAGTCCGCCCCGCGTGAAAACGCGTCGATCGCGGCATGTGCCTTGCCGTTGTAATTCGTCTCATAGGTGCCTGTCGCGCCTTCCACGCGCAGGATCTCCATGCCGGCGCATACCCCGATTCCCTGCACCAGATCGACCGCCGACACCACCGCTCCCCTGAGCCCCGTTTTTTCAACAAACGGCTGCAAAGCGGGTTTTCGCCCCTCGCCCCAGAACCAGATCGCGTTCGCCGGGTTTTTCCCCTCCGTCGCGCGCTTTTGGTTGACCGGATGATCCTTTAAAATCCGATGCGCTTCCCGCATCCAGCGGCCGAGCAATTCTGCGTTTTTCCCCTTTGGAAACCGTCCGGACACGCTTTGCCCAGAGATATCATGTGGCGGCGTCAGCTCCGCGCCGGTTTCGCCGTCGTGCACCACGAAACACTGCCGGTAGGAAAATCCCGCGTGCAGGCGCGCCCGTTCGTCCGCCAGACGATCGTTCAGAAACGCGACCAGCTCCGCCGCCTCCTTCGTGGAGATCTCCCCCGCGCTGTAGTCCGCCATCACGGCATTTTCGGGTGAATCCGTGTCCGACAGCGTGGCGAGGTTGCAGCGGTACGTCACGTCGCTCGCCTCCAGCGGAATGCCGAGGCTCGCCGCCTCCAGCGGCGAACGGCCCGTGTAATAAACGCGCGGATCGTAGCCGAATACGGAAAGGTTCGCCGTATCGCTGCCCGGCGTCATGCCGTCCGGTATGGTTTTGACCAGACCGAAGGTCCCGTTCTGCGCGAGCCTGTCCATATACGGATGCCGCGCTTCGTCCAGCGGCGTCTTCCCGCCGAGCTCGTCCACCGGCCAGTCGGCCATGCCGTCCCCAAGTATCACCGCGTATTTCATACGTCCCGCTCCCCGAAGTATTGATACAGCGTGCAGGGCATCCCGCCGCTGGTCAGGTTTCTCCGTTTGTCCGCCCGCCGGCCGTAGGCGGACTCGAAATCGCGCATGCCGGAAATGACGTTTACGGACCACCCGGGCGTTTGTTCAAATACGCTCCGCATCCGCCTATACAGCGCGCGCGCCTCCTCCCGGTTCATCAGCCGCTCGCCGTAGGGCGGGTTGCATACGATGATGCCGTTCGGACCGGAAACGGAAAAATCATTCAGCTCGCGCACCCGCCAGTTGCAGGCGACCCCGGCCTTCTTCGCGTGCGCTTTGCAAAGCTCGATGCAGCGCGCGTCCCGGTCCGAGCCAAGGATGGAGAACGGTCTGCTTGTCCGCGCGGCGGCCGCTTCCTCCCTTGCGCCGAGCCAGATGTCCCGGTCCGAAAACCACCAGCTCTCCGCCGCGAACGACCGTTTCAGGCCCGGCGCGACGTTCTGCGCGATCATTGCCGCCTCGATGGGCATCGTACCGGAGCCGCACATGGGGTCCACGAGCGGGATGTCCGGCTTGAACTGCGAGAGCAGCACAATCGCCGCGCCGATCGTTTCGGACAGCGGGGCGGCAACGTTATACGTGCGGTATCCGCGTCTTGAGAGTCCCGCGCCGCAGCAGTCGAGGCAGAGCGACGCATTGTTCCGCAGCAGTCCGACCTCCACGATGATCTCCGCGCCACCCTCGGGAATATCCGTCCGCCGATAAGCGGATTTCAGGCTTTCCACGATCGCCTTTTTCACGATGCGCTGACAGTCGGATACGGAGAAGAGCGCGCTCTTGGCCGACTTGCCCGTCACGTGGATATTCGTATCGGGTCTTAAATACCGCTTCCAGTTCAGCGCCTTCGTCTGCTCGAACAGCTCGTCGAACGTCTCCGCTTCGAACTCGCCGACCACGAGCAGCACGCGCTCCGCGGTGCGCAGCCAGAGAAGCGCGCGGGCCAGATCCGCCTCGTTTGCGGAAAAGGCAACGCGCGCGTCCTCCGTTTTGATTACCGCCAGATCGAGATCGCGAAGCTGCCTTGCCACCAGCGCTTCCAGACCAAGTTTACAGGTTGCGTAATACTTCATGGATTCCCTTCGCCCGGATCCGGCTCCGGCGGCGTGGAGAACGGCTCCAGCTTTTTGATCGCGTTTCGCAGTCGCGGCTCGGAAACGCGGTAGACCCTGCCGATCTCCTCCTCGGTGACCTCCTCGCCGCAGTTCTTTCTGCCGAGATACTCCAGCGCGGCGGCGAGCGAAAGCTCCTGCGCGGCCGAAATGCGCGGGAATTTCCGATCCAGGCTCTCGATATACCGCCGGAAGATATGCGCCGCTTCCGTGGCGCACTCCTCGCGGCAGTTGCCGAGCATATACTGCAGCAGCACCTGCATCACGCCCTCGTATGACGCTGGCAACTTGTAATCGAGCTTGAGCATGTTTACGCGACCGCTGATCCAGCGGCCGTTTAGATACGCGCGGTACGGCTCGCTTGCGCCCATATGCTTGAGCATGCCGAACACCGCGCGCTTGAGTTCGTCCGGCTGGTCGGTACGCAGCAGGAAATCCCGCAGCATCCGCTCCGCGCGCAGGTCGCCGAACGTATAGATCAGCGAGAGCATGCTCCTCTTGACCCGGATATCCGGAAGGGACATGGCCCATACGAGCAGATCGCGGAACCACGCGTCGTTCGTCCACGTGCGGAAAAGCTCCTCGCGCGGCTGCGCAAGGACGCGGTTGATATGGTTGAGCCGCCGGAACGCCTCGCCGAACGGCACCTGGTACGGGATCATCCACCGCGAAGCCGCGTTCTTTTTCGACGCGTCCGCATGGATGCACTGGTTGAGGTAATACCGCGCCACGGTGTCGTGCGGATTGATGCGCAGCAGCTTATGATAATATGCGCCCGCGCCCTTTGCGTCGCCCTGCAGGAAGCGCGCGTAGCCCGCCTTGTGCAGCACGTTCTCATCGTACGGCATCAGCTGCAGAAGCCGCGAAAGCGTCTGCTCCGCCGCGTCCAGCCGCATCAGGTCGAGCTGCAGCACGGCGATGCTGTGCAGTTCCTCCGGAACGCTCGTTTCGAAACGCTCCATTTGGTCCAGCCTTGCCTCCGCCGCCGCCCTGTCGTCCTCGTCGAGTTCGGCGAGCGCCATCGTGCAGCCTGCCAGTATATTTTCCGGCTGCTCCGCAAGCAGGCCGGAAGCGGCCTTCTTCGCCTCCTCGCGGCGGTTGTCGCAGAAATAGGCGATGGCGAGCTGCTCGCGGATCCTTGCCGAGGACGGCGTCTGCCCCAAGCGGTGCTCCAGTTCCTCCACGGCAAAATCCGTCTCCCCCGCGTTGATCAGCGAACGCGCGTAGCGACAAACGGCGTTGTCCTCGTAATCGTCGTCCGTTTTCAGCCCGGTGGCCTCGAACATCGCGTCGTCGTCGTCGATGAGGTCGAGAAAATCCTCCGCATCCTCGCTGAACATGCCGTCCGGCTCCGCGTCGAGATAATCCTCCAGGCTGTCCGCGGCACAGTCGTAATCCTGCAGTCCGAAATAGTTGCAGGCAAGGCCGAAGAAGCATTCCGGCGGGGTGTTCCTATCGTCCTCCGTGCACAGCTGCAGCAGGATGCGGTTGCTCTCCTCGTAGCGCTGCATCTGGCTGAGGATCTCCGCGAGCGCGATCGAGATCTCCGGGTCCTCCGGCGCGCGCTCATACGCCTCGCGGTAGCGGGCAATCGCCGCGATCAGATCGTTTTTCTCGAGTTCCTTCGCGCCGCGCTTCATGTAGAACGAAGCGTTCTGCGCAAACGGGATCACCTTCCCGCTGCCGTTAATCCGCATGCTGCTCTCCGTAGCCGGCTGCGCCCCGAAACCGCCGCGGCCCTTCCTTCTTCGGCAGGCCGGCGGCCGGGAAGCGCGATCTTCCGGCTGCTTTTTCCTCTTCTCTCCTCATAACCTTCCCGTATATATTGCGTCAGGCTTCCGCTCCGCCGTTTTTGGCGGCAGCGCGCTTCCTTGCGACAAACTGCAGCCGTTCGCTTTCCGGAACCGGCTCGCGTTTGGTAAACGCCTCGTACACGGCGAGCGGCTCAAATCCGGCGCGCGATATCGCGCCCGTCAGTTCCGCCGCCGTATGCGCGCGCTGCACATGCCGCTCAAAATAGCGTTCGTACGTTCCCCGCCCGTCCGGCAGAAAGAACGTCAGGTCCATCTCCAGCAGACGGCTCTGCGGATCGAACGCGTTCCGCCAGAGGTAAGCGCATTCCGTCCTGTCCTCGCCGAACGTGCTGCCGCCGAGCACGTGCTCGAGCTTGTACGGGGACGACACGTCGAAAAGCAGCAGCCCGTCCTCCTGCAGAACGGAATGTGCGCTTCGGAAAAACGCCTCCGCGTCCGCTGCCGAAAGCAGGTAATTCACCCCGTCGCAGGCGCAGGTGACGGCCTTTGCGGGGCGGTGCGCCGCGAGGCTGCGCATATCCAGGCAGACGAACGGGATCGAAAGTCCCGCGCTTCTTGCCTTTGCCTGCGCGCGCCCGAGCATCGCCGCCGAGCGGTCGAACCCCGTCACGCGATAGCCGGCCTTCGCAAGGCGCAGCGAAAGCGCGCCCGTGCCGCACGCGCAGTCGAACACGGCGTCGTCCCCCGTTGCGCCGTATTCCTGTAAAAGACCGACGACATATCCGGCCCACGCGTCGTAATCGACGTCCTGCATCAGTTCGTCGTACACGCCGGCAAACCGTTCGTATTCCGGGCTTGGGCCGCCCTTGTCGTGTGTCCGCTCCATTGGCATTTTATTGTACAACAGAATTCCCCCCAAGGCAAATGATTCCCAGAACATACCCGCAGAAAACGCACAAAAATATACGATCCCGCCCGGCTGAAAAACACGCTTCTGATTTGACAAAGCCCCACATATCCATTAAAATCAGTCTAATCACAGGATGGGCGAAGGAACCCGTCCGGGAAAGCTGGAAATCGATTGATGAAGCAGTACAAGATCGCCGTCGTAGGCGCCACCGGGATGGTCGGCAGAATGTTTCTCCGCGTGCTGGAGGAGCGGAAGCTCCCCGCATCGGATTACGTGCTCTTTGCGTCCGCTCGCAGCGCGGGCACGCAGCTCGAATTCATGGGCAAACCGTACACGGTACGCGAACTGACCGAGGATTCGTTCAAGGACCTCGGCGTCGATATCGCGCTCTTTTCCGCCGGCGCGGGCACCTCTCTGAAGTTCTCCCCGATCGTGGCCGCCTCCGGTGCCGTGGTCATCGACAACTCGAGCTGCTGGCGCATGGACCCCGAGGTTCCGCTCGTGGTACCCGAGGTGAACCCGGAGGCGATTTGCGGCTACAAGGCCAAGGGCATTATCGCCAACCCGAACTGCTCCACCATTCAGGCCGTCGTTCCGCTCAAGCCCATTTCGGACGCGTTCGGCCTCAAGCGCGTGATCTACTCGACCTATCAGGCCGTCTCCGGCGCGGGCATGAAGGGCTATATGGACCTGGAAAACGGCCTCAGGGGCGAGGCGCCGCGGAAGTTCCCGCACCCCATCGCGGGCAACTGCCTGCCGCATATCGACGTGTTCCTCGATAACGGCTATACGAAGGAAGAGCAGAAGATGGTCGACGAAACGCGCAAGATCCTCTCGCTTCCGAAGCTCCGCGTCACCGCAACGACCGTGCGCGTGCCCGTGTTCCACGCCCACAGCGAGAGCATCAATGTGGAATTCGAGCGCCCGTTCGAGCTTGCCGAGGTGCGCAAACTCTGGGAATCGACCGAAGGAATCGTCGTGCAGGACGACCCGGCCAACAACGTTTACCCCATGGCCATTACGGCGGCGGATACGGACCCCGTTTACGTCGGGCGTCTGCGCCGCGACTTCTCCGTGGAAAACGGCATCAACTTCTGGTGCGTTGCGGACAACATCCGCAAGGGCGCGGCGACCAACGCCGTACAGATCGCGCAGGAACTGATTCGTCAATGGGAGGCGTAGAGTAACATGTCCATCTTTCGCGGTTCCGCCGTTGCGATCGTAACGCCGTTTCAGAACGGCTCGGTCGATTTTATGGCATTCACCAGGCTGATCGAATTGCAGATCGCGAACCATACCGACGCGATCGTCTGCTGCGGCACGACGGGCGAAAGCTCCACGATGAGCCTGGACGAACGGCTCAACGTGATCCAGTTCGTCGTCGAGCGCGTCAACGGCCGCATCCCGGTCATCGCCGGCACCGGCTGCAACAACACGCAGGAAGTGATCGCAAACAGCAAATCCGCCGAGGCCATCGGCGTGGACGGACTCCTGATCGTCACCCCGTACTACAACAAAACCACGCAGCAGGGCCTGATCCGGCACTACTTCGCCGTGGCGGACAGCGTGGACACACCGATTCTGGTCTACAACGTACCGAGCCGCACGGGCCTCAACGTGCAGCCGCAGACCATGGTCGAGCTTTGCGGGCACGAGAACATCGTCGGCATCAAGGAAGCCAGCGGGAACATCGAGCAGATCGTGACGCTCGCCTCGCTCTGCTCCAAGTGCGACATCTACTCCGGCAACGACGATCAAGTCGTGCCGATCCTGAGCATCGGCGGCAAGGGCGTGATCTCCACGATCGCCAACGTCGTGCCGGGCGAAATGCACGCCATGTGCGACGCGTTCTTCAAGGGTGACGTCGCGCTCGCGCGCGATCTGCAGCTGCAGCTCGTCCCCATCTGGAAGGCCGCCTTCTGCGAGGTGAACCCCATTCCGGTCAAGGCGATGATGGGGCTCATGCAGCTCTGCGAGCCGGACGTGCGGCTGCCGCTCGTTCCCCCGTCCGCCGCGAGCATGCGGCTGATCGAGGAAACGCTCAAGGCCTACGAACTGATCTGACCTTCGGAGGGAAGTATGATTTCTGTTTTGATCAACGGAATCTGCGGTCAGATGGGACGCACCGTTTACGCCGCCTGCCAAGCGCAGAGCGGCGTTTTCGCCGTGACCGCCGGCGTGGATGTCTCCGCCTGCGGCGACGGTCTCGCCTGTCCCGTCCACCGCAGCGTGGACGAGGTGACCGAACCGGCCGACGTCGTGATCGATTTCTCCGTTCCCGCCTCCACGCCGGAGGTGCTGCGCTTCGCGCAGTCGCGCGGCATTCCGGCGGTGATCGGCACGACGGGCCTCGGCGAGCGGGAACTCCGTCTCATCCGCGCGGCGTCGGAGCACATCCCCGTGTTTCAGACGGGCAATATGTCGCTCGGCGTCAATCTGCAGCTTGAGCTGATCCGTCTTGCGTCCGCCGCGCTCGGCGAGGATTTCGACGTGGAGATCGTCGAGACGCACCATCGCAAGAAGATCGACGCGCCGAGCGGCACGGCGCTCATGCTCGCGGACGCGATCGCCTCCCTTTCTCCGGACGAAACGGAGTACGTCTTCGGCCGCCATGAGAAGAACAAGCGCCGCACGCAGCATGAGATCGGCATTCATTCCATCCGCGGCGGAACGGTCGTTGGAGAGCATCAGGTGATGTTTATCGGCAACGATGAAATCGTCGAGGTGACGCACAGGGCGTTCAGCAAGCAGGTGTTTGCGCGCGGCGCGCTCCGCGCGGCGCAGTACGTGCTCGGCAAGCAGAGCGGCCTGTACAACATGAAGAACGTCGTCAGCGAACACGATGTCGCCTCGCGCCTGTTTTCGCTCGAGGGGCAGGCCGTGATCACGATCCGCGCCGCTTCTTCAGGCGACGCCTTCGTCGGGCGCGTATTCGACGCGGTCGCGGCGCGCGGGGTGTTCGTCGATATGATCGCCTGCAACGAGCCGGACGAACGCAGCGCGTCCATCGGTTTTTCGCTGCCCGCGGGTCAGCTCTGCGACGCGCTCGACGCGCTCGGCGGTTTTTCCGGCGAGGGCGTTTCCATACGCTCGCGCGGCGAACTGACGAAGCTCACGCTCGAGGGCACCGGCATGGCGCTCCGCCACGGCGTGGCCGCGCGTCTGCTCTC
>CAZIQO010000097.1:0-8707 GCA_964541465.1 uncultured Oscillospiraceae bacterium | reverse complement strand
GAGCACCTGACTCTTAATCAGGGTGTCCAGGGTTCGAATCCCTGAGGGGGTACCACACAGGGCCTGCGCGCCGTCGGCACGCGGGCCCTGCTTTTTCCTGCGGCGGCGGAAACCGGTATTTGACAGACCGCCGCGCATAGTGTTATCCTCAGTTGCGGAGAACGGTATTTACAGGTATGCGTGCGATTGAACTGAAAAGGAACGAAAGCCTGACGGACGCGTTCGGCATTCCGCGCGGCGTGACCGCGCTGGTCGGCGGCGGCGGAAAAACGACGCTGATGCTGCGCCTTGCAAAGGAGCTCGCCGGAAAGGGAAACCGGGTGATCGTCACCACGACGACGCATATTTTTCCCCCGGACGGCATGACGACGTTGACCCATGCCGACGTGGAAGCGGTCCGGCGCGCGCTGGAGCGCGAATCCCCGGTATGCGTCGGCACGCCGGCGAAGGAGGGGAAGCTGTCCGCGCCGGCGCTGATGATCGGGGAACTAGCGCTTCTCGCGGATTACGTGCTCGCGGAAGCCGACGGCGCGAAGAAGCATCCGCTCAAGGCGCCCGCGGCGCATGAGCCGGTGATTCCGGCGCAGACCGCGCTCGTCATCGCGGTCGCGGGGATGGACGGGATCGGGAAGCCGATCGCGGAGGCGGCGTTCCGTCCGGCGCTGTACGCCGCGCTGCTGGGAACGGACGAAGCGCATGCGGTTACGCCTGCGGACGCCGCGCGCGTACTGACGCATCCGTCCGGGCAGCGGAAATCCGTGACCGGCGGCATGCGGTTTGCGGTGCTGCTCAACAAGGCGGACGACGCGGCGCGCAGACGCATGGCGCAGGAGGCCGCGGCGGCGATCGAACAGGAAACGGCGGAGCGCGTCGTGATCGCCGCGCTGAACGGATAAAGAAAAAAACGCCGCTCAGTGCGGCGAAACGAAACGCGAGGGAACAGAAATGCTGGTTTGGGTTCGCGGGGCGGGGGATATCGCAACGGGGATTGCGTATCGTCTGTTCCGCAGCGGATTTCCGGTCGTCATGAGCGACCTGGCGAAGCCCACGTCGATCCGGCGGACCATCTGCTTTTCGGAGGCGATCCTGAAGGGCTCCGCAAAGGTGGAGGACGTCACCGCGTGGTACGCCGCGGACGCGGACGAGGCAAGGCGGCTGCTTGACGGGGGAAAGGTCGCCGTGCTGGCGGACCCGGAGGGAGCGCAGGTGCGGCTGCTTCGGCCGGACGCGATCGTGGACGCGATTCTCGCAAAGCGCAATCTGGGCACGCATATCGACGACGCGGCGGTCGTGGTCGGCGTAGGGCCCGGGTTCACTGCCGGCAGGGATTGCTACGCCGTGGTGGAAACGATGCGCGGCCACACGCTCGGGCGCGTATATTACGAAGGCGGCGCGATGCCGGATACGGGCGTGCCCGGCAATATCGGCGGCTTTACGCTGGAACGGGTGCTGCGCGCGCCGTGCGACGGCGTGTTTCAGGGCGTGAAGAAAATCGGGGATCGTGTGGCGCAGGGCGACGTATGTGCCTATGTGGACGGAAAACCGATGATCACGCGGCTCTCCGGCGTCCTCCGCGGACTGCTGCCGGACGGCCTGATCGTAACGGAGGGGATGAAAAGCGGGGATGTCGACCCGAGATGCGATGTGTCCAACTGCTACCTGATTTCGGATAAGGCGCTGTCCGTCGGCGGCGGCGTTCTGGAAGCGGTGCTGCACGGCTTTACGGAAAGGGGAATCGAATGGAAACGGAAGTAAAACTGACGAAACTGTCCAAATGCGCCGGCTGCGGCGCCAAGGTCGGCGCGGGGGTGCTGGCCCAGTTGCTCGGCGGCCTGCCGGCGCGCACGGATCCGAACCTGCTGGTCGGGTTCGACCGCTCGGACGACGCGTCCGTCTACCGCGTGAGCGACGAGCTCGCCATCGTGCAGACGGTCGACTTCTTTCCGCCGATCGTGGACGACCCGTTCACGTTCGGTCAGATTGCGGCGACGAACGCGCTTTCGGACGTCTACGCGATGGGCGGCGAGCCGAAGCTCGCGCTGAATCTGCTCTGCGTGCCGGAGAGCATGCCGCAGGAAGCGGTGCGCGCGATCCTTGCGGGCGGGTACGACAAGGCGTATGAAGCGGGCGCGATCATCACCGGCGGGCATAGCATCTTCGACGACATACCGAAATACGGCCTTTCCGTCACGGGGTTCGTGCACCCAGACCATGTGTTCAAAAATCTGGGCGCGCTGCCGGGCGACGTGCTGCTCTTTACGAAGCCGCTCGGCGTGGGCATCCTGACCACTGCGGAAAAGGCGGAAATGCTCGAGGCTGGCGCCATGGAGCAGGTGATCCAGCTCATGACCACGCTCAACAAAAACGCGCGCGACTGCGCGGTCAACTACCGGGTGCACGCCTGCACGGACGTGACCGGCTTCAGCCTGATGGGGCATCTGCTCGAGATGATGCAGGGCTCGGAAACGTCCGCGCGCGTGGAGGCCGGCGCGGTCGACCTGCTGCCCGGCGCGCTCGAGTTCGCCAGGATGGGCCTTCTGCCGGCGGGCGCCTACCGCAACCGCGCCTTTGCCGGACCGTTCGTGGACGAAGGCGACCTGCCGCTCGAGGTGCGGGATGTGCTCTTCGACCCGCAGACGTCGGGCGGGCTGCTGCTTGCGGTCGATCCACGGGATGCGGACGCGCTCTACGGCGACCTGAAGGGCTCCGTGCCGAGCGCGCAGCGCATCGGAACGGTGATCCCGAAGGAAGAAAAGGCGATTTATCTTGTCTGAGCATCCGTATGATGCAAAGCGGCCCGCCGGGAACCCGGCGGGCCGCTTCGGTTTCATGCGGGAGGGGACGGCACTTTTGCGGCCGGTCAGCGCAGAATCGACTCGATCGCGGCGAGCGCCGCGTCGATGTCGGACTCGGTGTTCGCGTAGCCGAAGGAGAAGCGCACCGTGCCCTGCGGGAACGTTCCGTAGGTCTTGTGCGCGTTTGGCGCGCAGTGCAGGCCGCAGCGGGTCAGAACGCCGAATTCGGTTGAAAGACGGTCCGCGGCGTCCGCGTTGTCGAGCGTGCTGAAATCGCACGAAACCACGCCGACGCGGCGGGAAAGATCGCGCGTTCCGATCGCGCGCACGCCCTTCAGGCCGTCGAGACCATCATAGAAGCGCTTCAAAAGCGCAAGCTCGTGCGTGCGGCGCGGCTCGACGCCGGTTTCCAGCAGTTCCCCGAGCGCGGCGTGGAAACCGAATACGCCCGGCAGATTCGACGTGCCGGATTCGAAGCGGTCGGGCATATAGAGCGGCTGCTCCTCGCGGTCGGAGTCGCTGCCCGTGCCGCCGGTCACGAGCGGTTCGAGCCGTTCGGCGAACGCTTTTCTAAGAAGAAGCGCCCCGATGCCGCTCGGACCGCACAGGCCCTTGTGCGCCGGCACGCTGAACGCGTCGACGGAAAGGGCGGAAAGATCGATCGGGAAATGCCCGGCCGTCTGCGCCGCGTCCACGGCGAACGCCACGCCGTGCGCATGGCAGAGCACGCCCATCGCACGGATCGGAAGAACCGTTCCGCTGATGTTCGAGGCGTGCGAAAGCACGCACAGGCGCGTGTTGGGGCGAATCAGCCGTTCCGCCGCCTCAAGATCGAGCTCGTCGTCCCCGTGCATCGGGATGCGGTCGAACGAAACGCCGTGATCGAGCAGTTGCGTCATTGGCCGCATGACGGCGTTGTGCTCAAGGGAACCGACCAGCGCGTGATCTCCGGGATGCAGGTACCCCTTGATCACCATGTTCAGGCCGTATGTCTGCCCGGGCGTGAAGATGGCGTACGTCGGGTCCGGGAACCCGAACAGGCGGCAGAGCCGCTCGCGCGTCTCCAGCGCGATAAGCGCCGCGTCCGCGGACGCTTCGTATGTGGAGCGGTTGATGTTGACGCATACGTCGTTGATGTAGAAACGCATGGCGTCGCCTACGCCGCGCGCCTTTGGCCGGGAGGTCGCCGCCTGGTCCAGATAGATGATATTTTTCGTCAATTTCGTTATCCTCGCTTGCGTATAACGGTAGTACATGCTATAGTATACACACAAAAACCGAAGCGCGCAAGGGCTTATTGAATCGACCGGCCACGGCGTTCGGAATTGAAAAAAGGAATGGGAGAACGGAATGAAAAGAAGGAACTTGTGGATCATTCTCACGGGTGTTGTGATCGGCGTCATGGCGCTGCTGCTGACGGCGCTCGGAAACCCGGGCAACATGGGCTTCTGCATCGCGTGCTTTATCCGCGATACGGCCGGCGCGATGAAGCTGCACACCGCGGCGAAGGTGCAGGATGTGCGGCCCGAAATCGTCGGCATGATTCTCGGCGCGATGATCGCGGCCGTGCTGGCCAAAGAGTTCAAGCCGCGCGGCGGGTCGTCGCCGATCACGCGGTTCATCATCGCGGTGATCGTCATGATCGGCGCGCTGATGTTCCTCGGCTGCCCGCTGCGCATGATGCTGCGCATCGGCGGCGGCGACCTGAACGCCGTGGTGGGGCTGGTCGGCTTCGCGGCCGGTATCTTCGTGGGCACACTGTGGCTGCGCGGCGGCTTTTCGCTCAGGCGCGCATACGCGCAGGGCATCGCGGAGGGCGGAACGATACAGACCGTCGTGCTCGCGCTGCTGCTCGTGAGCGTGCTGATCCCCTCGCTGTTTGCCGCCAGCACGGAGGGGCCCGGCTCCATGCACGCGCCGATCCTGATTTCACTGGCCGCCGGCCTGATCGTCGGCGGCATGTGCCAGCGCACGCGGTTCTGCACGGTGGCGGGCGGACGCGATTCGATGATGTTCGGAGACTTTTCGCTGCTGTGGGGATTCATTGCGGTGATCGTCACGACCGTGATCGGGAACCTCATCCTCGGCAAGTTCAGTCTTTCGTTTGCGGACCAACCCGTGGCGCATACCGACGGACTCTGGAATTTCCTCGGCATGGCGCTCGTCGGCTGGGGCAGCGTGCTGCTCGGCGGATGCCCGCTTCGTCAGTTGATTCTGGCGGGCGAAGGCAATTCGGATTCCGCGGTGACCATAACTGGCTTTCTGGTCGGCGCGGCGGTCTGCCATAACTTCGGACTTGCGTCTTCTTCAAGCGGGCCCACGACGGCGGGCATGATCGCGGTGATCGCCGGATTCGTCGTGCTGGCCGTGATCGGCATACTTAACAGGGGAAAGGAGTAAATATATGGAAACCATCGATGCAAGAGGATTGCTTTGCCCGGAGCCCATCGTGCGCGCGCAGAAGGGACTCAAGGGCGCGCCCGCCGAGCTGACGGTGCTGGTCGACGCGGTCGCGGCGAAGGAGAACGTAACGCGGTTTGCCGCCTCCCGCGGGTACGCCGTGGAGGCGGAGGAAAAGAACGGCGAGTATGCGCTGAAACTGACAAAGAAATGAACCGGTACGTCGCAACGTTCCATACGCATCTTTCCGCCATGCGCTCGCAGCGCGCGCTTGCGTTTAAAGGCGTGAGTGCGCGCCTTGCGCCGGTTCCGAGGAGCCTGAGCGCAAGCTGCGGCACCTGCGTGCGCTATCAGGCGGAGGAGCCGCACCTGGAGGCAATGGACCGGGATGTGGAGCGCGTCGTTCTGGAAACCGGGGAACAGCGCTACGAAACCCTGTTGATCAACGAATAAGCGTTTTCTGTTTACCGATTCGACAAAATAGTTTATGATAAAAAGTAAGACAGAAAAACGGATCAAACGGGGGGAAGAATGCGTATGAAAAGGAGATTCGGGCGATGGAGCGCGCTGCTGATCGCCGTACTGTGCTGCTTTCTGATCACCGCGTATTCGCTCGCGGACGCCGGCAATTTTTCCGGCGACAGCGACTGGGGCGGCGGCGGCTCGGACTGGGGCAGTTCCAGTTCGGACTGGGGCAGCTCGGACTGGAGCAGTTCCGGCTCCACCTGGAGCAGCGGCACGACGGACAGCGGGTCCTCGGACGGTTCGTCCTCGGGCGGATGCCTCGGCGCGAATCTGTTTACGGTCGTTCTGGTCGTCATTATCCTGATCGTGTTTTCAAGGTTCCGCAAGACGAAGAAATCCGGCAAGGGCGGCGCATCGGTGTACCGCGCGGCGGAGGCGCAGCCCGGACTGCCGCTTGACGAGCTTAAAAAGAAGGATCCGAACTTCAACGAGCAGGCGTTCCTCGAAAAGATCGGCAACGACTACATGCAGATGCAGGACGCCTGGGAGTCCAGGAAGTGGGAGCCCATGCGCGCGATCATGACGGACGCGCTGTATAACCAGATGGCAAGGCAGCTGCAGGAGCTCGTCAACGCGGGCAGAACGAACCATATCGAGCGCATCGCCGTGCTCGAAACGCGGATCGTACGCTACGCGGTGGAGGGCGACGACGACGTGCTCGTCGTGCGCCTGTCCACGCGCATCTGCGACTACACGACGGACGACCGGACCGGCGAGGTGGTCTCCGGAAGCAAAACGCGCGAGCTGTTCATGGTCTACGAGTGGAAGATGACCCGCCAGAAGGACCAGCTTACGCAGGACGAGGCGGAGATGACGCAGGTGAGCTGCCCGAACTGCGGCGCGCCGCTGGAGATCAACCAGACCGGCAAGTGCCCGTACTGCGGCTCCGTGGTGACGCTCGCAAAGCACGACTGGGCGCTCTCGTCGATCAAGGGAATCTCCCAGAGAAGCGTGAACTGAAGACCGCCGATTGAATGAACAAGCCGGCCGCCCGTTAACTGGCGGCCGGCTTCGCTTATCGAAGAGGAGACGTTGGAGGCGCCGCCTCCAAACAATTGCCAGGGCCGCAGCGGCTCCAGGAACTCATTTCCGCAGGCACGATAGGCGGGGTCCGGGATTCCCAAGGGACGTGTCCCTTGGGTGGGGTGCAGGGGTGAAACCCCTGTAAAAATGAATTTCCGTCCCGCGCGTTTTGCCGCACAGGGGCCTGAAGGACGGGAGCTTAAGAGCGGGTACCCCGGCAAAAAATCCGCCCTGCCGGACTTCTGACGATCCGGTTCGGGAAACCGCCGGGAACCATCAGCCGCCGCCGGCGATGGAGACCACGCTGTCGTGCTCCGCATCGGCGATGCCGTTGATGTCGGAAACGGAGCCGGTGAAATAAACGCTGTAGCCGGGGAGAACGTCAGATTCGGACGCGGGTGCGGCCTGAATGGAGGCGGCGACGAGGATGCCGTCGATCGAGAACACGACGGGCTGCTTCTCCGAGCAGTCGGCGCTGTAAAAGAAGCCGCGGAGTGTCGCGTCGTCCCATTCGAGCGCGGGCCGGAATACCGCGTGGC
The DNA here is from genome assembly GCA_964541465.1 of uncultured Oscillospiraceae bacterium. Lineage (GTDB taxonomy): Bacteria > Bacillota > Clostridia > Christensenellales > CAG-138 > UBA7703. The sequence continues at coordinate 1,425 of CAZIQO010000097.1, read as the reverse complement.
CGCCGGCCGAAACGAACGTCATATGAAGCTGAATGCCGGAGTAGCAGCCGGTAACGGTGTAGGTCTGGCCCGCGATAAGCCGCTGCTTTACTTCGGACCACGGCATGAGCGAACCGACGGTCAGAACGGTTCCGCTCTGAAAGAAAGAAACCTGCTGCGCGTCCGCGGAGGCGGGGACCGCGTCGGACGCAAACAGCGCCGCGGCCGCATCATTGCCGCCCACGCCGTTTGCCGCGGCGAACGCCGCGAGCGCGGCGGCGTCCTCCTCGTCCCAGCACCCGTCGACGACGCGCGCGGAATACCCGAGATCCGAAAGGCGCGTTTCGGCGCGCAGCACGTCGTCCGAGCAGTCTCCGACGGAAAACGACGCGGAATCCGCAGAGGAGGAGCCGCGCGGCAGCAGCAGAAGACAAACAAGGCAAACGGGCAGCGCCGCCGCGGCGAGGATGCGTTTCGCGGCGCGGAAAAATACCGTTCGCATGGATGCGCGTGGATTCATAACGCAGCAATTATAGCATAGAATTCGACTAAATTCCATGCCGGAAACGCGGCGGTCCGGACCGGATTGCGGGAACGCCGCGGTTATGCTAGCATAGAGACGGAGCCGGAACGGCAAAAGGAGGGATTACATGCGCTGTACCTGTCAGAACTGTGGTGCGTATATGGTGCAGGAGGAAAAAGGGCTTGAGAGCCGCTGCGTCTGCCCGGAGTGTTTCGCGGTATGCAGCGCGTGCATGGGAACGCGCCAGGAGCCGCTGAAGGCGGGTGAGTTCAAAGACCTGATGCTTGCGCGCGAACGATACGACGCCGAGCACGAAGAGGACGACTGAATCGGCAAAAACAGCCCCAAACGGCGCGGAAACGGAAGACGGCCCCCGCGCTTTCTCCGTCCAGGCATCCGAAGGCGAGGGCTTTTTACGGCTGTTTCGCATCAAGTATATTTTGAAAAAATCGGCAAGGCGGCTGTGCCGCTTTGCCGATGCTGTTTCTGCATGCTTGTTTTCCGCCTGCGCGTCTGCCAAGCGCTGCCCGTTCGCCGGGCCGCGCCTGGACTACGGTTCGGTCGTCGGGGTGACCGTCGGCGTCGGTGTGGGGGTCGGCGTCGGCGTCGGTGTCGGGGTAGGCGTTGGGGTCGGCGTCGGCGTCGGGGTAGGCGTTGGTGATGCGGTAGGCGTTATCGTAGGCGTAGGCGAGGGGGTCACCGCTCCGGTCACAAGAGGCGTCGGCGTAATCTCGATGGTGGGCGTCGGCGTTTCCTCGACGGGGCAGATCCAGATTTCGCCCTGGTACGACTTGTATGTCGAAAGCGCGAGTTTTTCGCGCCGCACATAGGTGTCGTTCAGATAGTAGTTCTTGTAGGACTGGTATACGTATCCGTTGCGCGCGGCGACGGCCGTGTATGTCTCGCCTTCGACCATCAGCGTG
>CAZIQO010000096.1:0-8883 GCA_964541465.1 uncultured Oscillospiraceae bacterium | reverse complement strand
TTGAAGCGGTTATGCTTCTTCTTTTTTTACTTACCCCAATCTATAGTGTAGAGCCATAGAAACAGACAGAAAGCGGCGGACGAACGGTCCGCCGCTTCAGCATGTAAACATGTCAAGAGTTCTTTTGCAGGGGTTTCACCCCTGCACCCTACCCAAGGGACACGTCCCTTGGGAATCCCCTGCTTCAGTTTCCCTTGATCGGCGCGTCGGCCGGGCTGCTGAGCTGAATGCTCTGCGTCGGGAAGGCAAACTCCACGCCCAGTCGTTCGAATTCCTCCTTGATCTTAAAGTTGATCTGCTGGTTGAGGTCCATGTACTGGTCGTAGTCCGAACTCAGCACATAATAGACGACCTCGAAACTCAGGCTGTATGCGCCGTATGCGGAAAAATGCGCGCGGCCGAAGAGAACGCCTTCCACGCTTTCGATGATCCGTTTCAGCAGGTCCGGAATCTCCCGCAGCTTATCATAAGGCGTATCGTAGGTGACGCCCAGCGTGAAGACGACCCTGCGCTGCTGCATGGATTTATAGTTGCGGATGCGCGAACTGGTCAGGTCCGCATTGGAAAAGATCAGCTGTTCGCCGTTCAGCGCGCGCAGACGCGTCGTCTTGACGCCGATGTGCTCCACCGTGCCCATCTGTTCCCCGGCGATGATAAAGTCCCCCAGCTCAAAGGGCTTGTCGAAGAAGATCGTAAAAAAGCAGAAGATATCGGTCAGAACGCTCTGCGCGGCAAACGCGATCGCAATGCCGCCGATGCCAAGGCCGGTTACCAGGGACGTGATCTTTACGCCGATGTTATCCAGGAAAAGGATCAGCGCAATCGCCCAGATCAGGATTTTCGCAATGATCGTCATCCACTTGACCGCCAGCGCGCCGCTTTCGTCCTTGCCGCGCTGCATCTTGCCGAAAAAGTAGACCATGAGCGAAGAGAGAAAAATTGCGCCCATGACGATCCCGAACAGTGTGGACACCACGGCAACCGCTTTGGTCAGCGTGTCGTTGAGCGTCAGCAGGTTTATGCAGAAATAGAACGCCGCGAAATAGGCGATCGGTAGAAGATAGTGTTTTACCGCAGAGATCAGCATCTCGCCGTATGCGCTGCCTGCCTTTGCGCGCCTTACGGCGATCCCCTTCGTAATCATGCGCCCGACGATGCGGATGACGACGATGCATGCGATCAATACGCCCAGAAAGATGAAATAGTTCAGGACGCTGTTTCCGAAATATTCCTTATCCCAAAACTCCATAGCCACATTCTCCGTACTTTATTATATGGAGATGTTACCATAAAAACAAAACCGCCGCAAAGCACAAGCGGCGATCAGTTCGAAATCTCCTGGAAGCGGACGACCTGCCCGGAATGCTTTCGGCAAGGGCTTTGGCAGGTGCTCCCGCTTTCCGGTCATGCATCCGGCAGATCTTCCATATAAGAATACATCTCTCTAATTGGAAATTTCGCAGAAGCTCCCGGGAAACGGATTGGTTTTGATGTGACCGCGCCGATGGTTCAGTAGGATTCCATCACCTTTTTGAGCAAAGGGGGCTGCGGCTGCGACCGGCGGGCCTGGAACTCCTCGAGCGCGAACGCGGCGGTACCGTCCCCGCGCGTATCGATCACCGCGTGTGCGGAAAAACTGTATACGTTGCTTCCGCCGACGATCATGTGGTCGAACAGGCGGACGCCGACGCTCTCGAGCGCGGTCCGCACCGCCTCCGTCGTTTCCGCGTCCTCTTTGGAGGGCGAGGGGTCGCCGGAGGGATGGTTGTGCACAAGGAGAATGCCGTGCGCGCGGCGGAGCAGCGCGGTCTCGGCGACGTTGCGCGGGTAGATCAGCGCTTCGTTCAGCGTGCCGCGCTGAAGCGGTTCGCTCGATGAAACGATCATCTTTGCGTTGAGGCAGACGACGGCCACGCTCTCGTATGTATGCAGCGCAAACAGCGCGGCGGCGTACTTCGCGGCGGCGGCGGGTGTGTTCAGGCGGACGTTCCCGCGCGCGTCCGATGCGCGGCGGAGCAGCAGGCGGCGGAACAGATCGCCCTGCATGCGCAGGAATACCGCCGTGCTTTCGCCGATGCCCTCCACGAGCATGAGCTGCGCGATCTCCGCGCCGAAAACGCCCTCGAGCGAACTGAAGCGCTCGAGCAGCGCGTGCGCGATTTCGTTGGTGTCCCTGCGCGGAATCGCGTAGGTCAGAAGCAGCTCGAGGAACTGGTGGTCCAGAAATCCCTCCGCGCCGCCGCGTGCATACCGCTCGCGCAGTCGCCCGCGATGTCCGCTGTGCGTTTCGTCCGGCATTCGGTTTTCTCCTGTTCGTCAAAACCAGTATAATGAGCCGCGGGGGAAATGTCAAAACCCGGCGGAACGTGAAAAGTTTGCAACGCAGCGCGGGAATTTTGGCTTGCGTCTTGTCAAATCATGCGGATACGGGTAGAATAGCACATATATCATCATGGAGAAATATGCGGTGGCAGACGGACGGAAACGCTTATTGACCGCCGGCGCGCTGCGGGCGTGCGGAATCCGGGCGACGGACCGGGTGCTCGCCGCGTTTTCGGGCGGGGCGGACTCCACCGCGCTGCTGCTCTCGCTGATGGAACTCCTTTCGGAGGGCGGGATCGCTGGGCTGTATGCCGCGCATCTCGATCACGGGATCCGCGGCGCGGCGGGGGAAGCCGACCGCGCATACTGCGAACGATTCTGCGCGGAGCGCGGGATTCCGATTCTGTCCGAGCGGGCCGACGCGCCTGCGCTGGCGAAAAACGCCGGCATGACGCTCGAGGAGGCGGCGCGCGCGCTCCGGTATGAATTTCTCGAACGCGCAAGGCTGCGCGCCGGAGCGGACTGTATCGCGGTCGCGCACCAGCGCGACGACCAGGCCGAAACGGTGCTGCTGCATCTTCTGCGCGGGTGCGGCGCGTCGGGACTGTGCGGCATGAAGCCAAGGACCGGCGCGATCGCGCGGCCGTTGCTCGGCGTTTCGCGCGCGGATATCGAATCGTACCTTGCCGAGCGGGGCGTCGGCTGGCGCACGGACGAGACGAACGCGCAGTGCGACGCGCTGAGAAACCGCGTCCGAAACGAGCTGCTGCCGGTTCTACGGCAGTACAACCCGCGCATATCGGAGGCGCTTGTCAGAACCGCCGGGCTATGCGTGCTCGACGAAGCGTATCTGTGCGAACGCGCGGCCGAGGCGGAGGCCGCCGTCCGGCTTGGGGACGGGTTCGACCGCCGGCTGCTGAACGAACTGCCCCTGCCGCTGAAGGCCCGGATCGTGCGTGAGCGGCTGCTGGGAGACGGCGGCGCCGTATCCGAAGCGGATATCCGGCGCGTGCTGGCGCTCTGCGGCGCGAAGACGGGCACGCGGATCGAGCTTCGGGGCGGGCGCAGCGCGTGGACGGACGCGGAGGCGCTCCATATCGGACGGTATCCCGAGGCGCTCACATACGAGGTGCCGTTCAGAAGAGACGGCGTGACCAAGACGCCCGCGGGCAGGATGACCGCCTCGCGCGCGGCGGCGTACCGGCGACCGGAAAACGCGTTTGAAGCGTATCTTGCGCTCGACGCGCTGCCGGAGGATCTGGTCGTGCGCACGCGGCGGGACGGGGATCGGTTTCACCCGCTCGGCGCGCCGGGCACGCGGAAGTTGAGCGACGTGCTCACCGATAAGAAGATCCCGTCGGCGGAGCGCGATCTGCCGCTGCTCTGCGCGGGAAACGAGGTTTATTTCGCGGTCGGGCTGGCCGTGTCCGAGAAGGCGCGGGTCCGGCCCGAAACGCGGGAAATACTGCACATTGTGTTTTCAGGAGGGAAGGTGCCATGAGGGGTGATTACATGCGGGACGACATCGCGCGGATCCTGCTGACGGAGGAAATGATCCAGAAGCGCGTGAAGGAGCTGGGCGAACAGCTTTCCAAGGACTACGCCGAGTGTGGGGACGACGTGATGCTCGTGTGCATTCTCAAAGGCGCGGTCATGTTCTTTTCCGATCTGGCCCGGGCCGTCAGCATACCGCTGCAGATCGATTTTATGGGCATCAGCAGCTACGGAAACGAGCAGAAAACGTCCGGCATCGTGCGCATCACGAAGGACATCGACGCTTCCATTACCGGCAAGCATGTGATCATCGCCGAGGACATCATGGACAGCGGATTGACGCTGAAGCATTTGACCAAACTTCTTTCAAGCCGCAATCCCGCGTCGCTCAAAACCTGCTGCCTGCTCGATAAGCCGAAGCGCAGGGAATGCGACATCACGCCGGACTATTACGGCTTCGTCATCCCGAACGAATTTGTCGTCGGGTATGGGCTCGACTATATGGGCATATATCGGAACCTGCCGTTTGTGGGCGTGCTCAAGCCGTCGGTTTATTCCGAGTAAAGGACGAATGCGCGGCAGGAACGCGTTCCGCCGCAGATGGAGGACACCTGTTTGAATAAAAAAGTCATGACGGCTATGATCTGGGTGCTGCTTTTCGGCGCGATCATTTTGATGGTGTCGAGTCTCAACCCTGGAGAAAAACAGCCGGACGAACTCGATTACAATACGGATTTTTTGCAGCTTGTGCGCAATACCGAAAGCGGGGAGACCGCGGACGGCAAAACCATCAAGGCGATCCAGGTCAACCAGCGCGAGGTGTACGGGCTTTACGGCGACAGCACGGAGACCATCGAGGACCTGCCGAAGAAGGCGGAGTTCTACGTTGTGATCCCGTCCGAAGCCACGTTCCGCGCCGATATGGCCGCGATTGTCTACGCCGCGCATTCCGACGAGTTTGACAACGTCGACGAGGTTTCGAGCGCGGACTATGCGTTTGCCTACGAATCGATGATCGTCGAGGAGTCGATCTGGTCGGTCATTCTGCCCTATATCCTGATCTTCGGCGCGTTCGGCGTGTTCTATTATTTCCTCATCCGCGCGCAGGGCGGCGGGAAGCAGATGATGAACTTCGGCAAGTCGCGCGCGCGGCTCCAGACGGGCGATAAGGTGCACGTCACGTTCGCGGACGTCGCGGGCGCGGACGAGGAGAAGGAGGAGCTCAAGGAGATCGTCGATTTCATGCGCAGCCCCTCGCGCTTCAACGCCATCGGCGCGCGCATCCCAAAGGGCGTACTGCTCGTGGGCCCTCCGGGCACCGGCAAGACGCTGCTGGCCAAGGCGGTCGCGGGGGAGGCGAAGGTGCCGTTCTTCTCGATCTCCGGCTCCGATTTCGTGGAGATGTTCGTCGGCGTCGGCGCGTCGCGTGTGCGCGATCTGTTCCAGACGGCGAAGCGCGCCACGCCCGCGGTCGTGTTCATCGATGAAATCGACGCGGTGGGCCGCCACCGCGGCGCGGGCTTGGGCGGCGGACACGACGAGCGCGAGCAGACGCTCAACCAGCTGCTCGTCGAGATGGACGGCTTTGCGCCGAACGAGGGCATCATCGTGATCGCCGCGACGAACCGGCCGGACATCCTCGATCCCGCGTTGCTGCGTCCCGGCAGGTTTGACCGTCAGATCACGGTCAACTACCCGGACGTCAAGGGCCGGGAGGAGATCCTCAAGGTCCACGCGCGCAACAAGCCCCTCGCGCCGGAGGTCGAACTCGCAGTGCTCGCCAAGCGTACGCCGGGCTTTACCGGAGCGGACCTGGAAAACGTGCTCAACGAGGCCGCGATCCTGACCGCGCGCGCCAACAAGAAGGCGATCGGCATGGACGAGCTCGAGGAGGCCATCACGCGCGTGCAGATGGGCCCGGAGAAGCGCAGCCGCGTGATCACCGAGTCCGACAAGCGCATCACGGCCTATCACGAGGCCGGCCACGCGATCGTGGCGCTCAAACTGCCGGGGTGCGACCCCGTGCACGAGGTCTCGATCGTGCCGCGCGGCATGGCGGCCGGGTATACGATGTATCTGCCCAAAGAGGACATGATGCACGTGACGAAAAACAAGCTCCTCGACCGCATCGCCATGGCGCTGGGCGGGCGCGTGGCCGAACAGCTCAAGTTCGACGACGTATCCACCGGCGCGTACAACGACCTGCAGCAGTCGAGCGAGATCGCGCATAAGATGGTGACCGAGTACGGCATGAGCGAGTCCGTCGGTCCGATGTTCCTGGGCGGACAGGAAGAGGTGTTCATCGCCAAGGACTGGGGGCATCAGCGCAACTATTCCGAATCGCTTGCGGCGACCGTGGACGACGAGGTGCACAGGATCCTCGACGAACAGTATGAGCGCGCGCGCGGGGTGATCAGCGGGGATATGCCCTCGCTCGACCGCGTGGCGGCCATGCTCATCGAGTACGAACGCGTTTCCGGCGAGGAGTTCGCCGCCGTCTATAACGGCGCGAATCCGGCCGACGCGATCGGAAAGTCGAAGCGCAAGGCGCCGGCGCCGAAGCAGACGCCCGCCTCCGAACCCGCAGCGCCCGCCGAACCCGAACCGGCGGCCGAACCGACGGCGGGCGCAGAACCGGACGACGGGAAGGCGTAAGCGCGGAGCGTATGGAAACGTAGCATGCGGGGCGGTCTGCGACCGCCCCGCATGTCGATAAGTGGGACTGTGCTCCGCCTCCAAGCTGCCGCTTCGGACCGTTACGGTCCTAAGAACCCATTTCCGTAAGCGCCCTGGAAATGGGGCGCTTGCGGGGGCAGGGATTCCCAAGGGACGCGTCCCCTGGGTGGGGTGCAGGGGCGAAACCCCTGCAAAAGAACTCTTTTGACAGGAAAAGGGGACCACGAAAATCGAAGCGGGGGAATACCGGCCGCCGGACGGACCGGGGGGCGGCGTTTGCGGGGAGAGGCGCTGGAATGGCATGGAATCGGCCGGAAGCGGCGGAAACCGAACGAAGGAGCGGAACAGACGGCGTGCCTGCGGCGCACGCGCCGTTCGATCTGCATCTGCACAGCTCGTACTCCGACGGCTCCGACCGGCCGGTGGAGCTTGTCGAACGGGCGGCGGCGCGCGGTCTCACGCTTGCGGCGCTGACCGATCACGACTGCGTGGACGGCGTGGCGGAGGCCGTCGCGGCGGGCGAGGCGTGCGGCGTACGCGTGCTGCCGTCGCTTGAAATGGACTGCGAATGGCCGGGCGAACTGCATATCCTTGGGCTGGATGTGGATATCACGGAGCCTCGTCTTGCGGCCGCGCTCGAGACGGCGCGGCGGCGGCGCGCCGAACGGAATATCCGGATTCTGCGCATGCTCAGGACGGCGGGGTACGATATCGAAGACCGGATGACGGACGACAGCGGCGTGATGACCCGGCTGCACATCGCGCTCGCGCTGGCGGAGGCGGGATATGCGGACAGCATCCGCGACGCGTTCCGGCGGTATCTCAACCGCGGGTGCATTGCGTACGCGGCGGTGGAGCGCTTCCCGCCCAGGGAGGTCGTCGCTCTGATTCTGGGCGCGGGCGGCGTTCCCGTGTGGGCGCATCCGCTGCACGGCGGGGACGTGAATCCGCACAGGCTCGCGCCGCTGTTTCGCTCCTACGGCCTGATGGGGCTGGAGGCGTATCATCCCTCCGCAAGCGAGGGGCAGGCGGAGCTGCTCGTCAGCGTCGCGCGGCAGAACGGTCTGCTGATTACCTGCGGGAGCGACTATCACGGCGTGCACCGGCCGGACGTGGCGATCGGGCAGACCTGGCGCGACGTGCCGGCGCTCGCGGAGTGCCGCGCGTTTTTTGAACGGAGAAGCGTTCGCCGGTAGCGGGGGGCAATGCGGCCGGAAGCGCCGCTTTAGGCTGCCGAAAAGTCCTTTTACAGGGGTTTCACCCCTGCACCCCACCAAAGGGACGCATCCCTGCGGTGGTTTGGAGGCGGAGCCTCCAACGCCCCCACTTTATCGAAAAGCTGAAAGCGGCCGGAAGCGCCGCTTTTTTTATGCCCGGAACGCTTCCGCGCGTCTTTGCATACGATATACTGGGGTGGTAGCGCATGCGGAAACGCAGAAAACTCCTTCTCGCGGCCGTCGGCGCCGCCGTTGCGTTCGTCGGGGGCTTCATCTGGATCAACATCAATCTGCGGCCCGTACTCGTCGGGCTTTCCTGCGCGCGCGTGCAGTCCGCCGCGGCGAGGGCGATGAACGAGGCGATCCTGGAGATCATGTCGGACCCGGAAAACAGCGAAGGGCTGATCGAGGTGCGCGACACGGGCAGCAAGGTGTATCTGCTGCAGGCCAACAGTGCGCGGCTCAACGCGCTTGCGGCGGTCTGCGCCAATTCGGCGCAGGAGCGCATCGCAATGCTCGGCGAGCAGGGGATTTCGGTTCCGCTCGGCACGATATCGGGCGTTCCGCTGCTGGTCGGCAAGGGGCCGAAGATGTCCCTGCGCTTTACGCCGGCGGGCGCGGTCAGCTCCTCGTTTGAGAGCGAATTCCGCTCTGCGGGCATCAACCAGACGCTGCACCGGATCAATCTCGAGCTCACCGCGACCGTGCGCGTCATACTGCCCGGCGGATCGAACACGGTGACGGTCACGGTGTCCGCGCCGATCGCGGAGAATATCATCGTGGGCGACGTGCCGGAAGCGTATACGAACGTGGCGAACGAGGCGGATCTGCTCAACCTTGTCCCGGAAGCGTAAATTTTGCGTCAAAAACGGACATATTGTGTTGAGAAGCGCATCCCCGTCTGCTATAATGTGGTTGCGGGGCCCCCGCGCACTTCACTACGGAAAGAGGAAGATGCATGTACACCGGTTCAGGGATCATCAAGATTTTCGCCGGGAGCACGGGAAGAACGTTTGCAAGGAAGATGTGCGCGTATCTCGGCACGCAGCTTGGCGATGCGGAGACCATCAAATTCAGCGAGGGAAATATCTTCGTTCGGGTGAACGAATCCATCCGCGACAAGGACGTCTATATCGTTCAGCCCATCGGTCGCGCGCCGAACGACGAGTTTGTG
>CAZIQO010000095.1:0-9309 GCA_964541465.1 uncultured Oscillospiraceae bacterium | reverse complement strand
CGGCGATGAACGAGAGGATGAGGTTGAGCAGGATGAACGGCTTGGGGTCGAAGTGGGCCGAAATAAACGGCAGAACATTCACCAGCACCCAGGAAAACAGGAAGCACGCAAAGAGGATGATGAACGTCCAGCTTCCGCCGAAGGCCGCGATTTTATCGGCGATGCGGTCGGAGCGTTTCGTGCTTGTTTCATACTCCTCGTCGAGGCGCGCGGCCACCTTGCGTTCGTAGCCCTCCACCATGCGGTCGATGCGCGAGAGTTTTTCCTTATTCAGTTCAATGCCGAATCCATGGATGCTGGAGGCCTTTTCGACCTTGTTTTTTTCCGGTTCCTTAACGGGCATCAAAAATCCCCTCCGTTCCGATTGCCTGCATCCATCATAGCAGTTTTTTCCGCTCCGGTAAACGCCGGACGCGCTCCCGTTCGGCGCGGCGGGCGGGAAAACCGCCGGAAAGAATGCTATAATAAATCAGCCGGCATCCGGCCGGATTCGGAGGGAACGGTATGTTTCTGATTATCGGCATCAACCAGAGCGAAAAACAGCTGGATTTCTTCCAGACGATCGTATGCAGGCGCTGCGGACGATACGGCCATATTTCCGTATGGATGCGCTACACGTACTTCATGCTATTTTTTATTCCGCTGTTCAAATGGGATAAGCACTACATTGCGAAGCTGGACTGCTGCGGCGCGTCGTGCGAACTCGATCCCGCGCTCGGCCGCGAAATCGAACGTGGGGAGCGGACCTCGCTCGACGCGGACGATCTGCATTTCGACAGTCCCTACGGCGGCACGACCGTGCGCCGCTGCGCATACTGCGGCTATGAAACGGCGGAGGATTTCCAGTACTGCCCGAAGTGCGGCAGACCGTTCTGACGCCCGGCGTCCGGGCGTAACCGGCGCGCGGCCGGCGGATTGCGCTTCCGGCTGCGCATAATGGCAGGCGGCTGTTGCCGGATCGACAAAGGAGGCGGTTTGATGCAGGACTTCCAGCCCATCGCAACCGAACGGCTGCTGATCAGGAAGCTGGAACGGCGGGACGAGGAAGCGTTCTTCGCATACCACTCGCTGCCGGAGGTCTGCCGCCATCAGACGTTTCGCCCGTCCGGCGGAGCCGACGTCCACGCGTTCTTCGGACGGCTCTCCAAGCGTCCGGACGTTCCGGGCACCTGGTTTCAGCTTGCCGTATGCCTGCAAAACGAGGACCGGCTCATCGGGGATATCGGGTTGCATTTTCTCGAAGACGGAGAGCAGGCGGAAATCGGGTATACGCTCGCGCCGCACGCGCAGGGCAACGGATATGCGCTCGAGGCGGTGCGGGCGGTGATGGGCTACCTCTTCGGCAGCCTTCGCAAGCACCGCGTCGTCGCATCGGTCGATCCGGAAAACGTCCGGTCCGTAAGGCTGCTCGGCCGGCTGGGCATGCGCAGGGAAGCGCATTTCGTAAAAGGCCTTCGCATCGACGGCGCGTGGGCCGACGAATGCGTCTATGCGATGCTGCGCGAGGATTGGCAGCCATGACGGCGCGGTCCGCCGCAGGAAAGGCCGAAGCGTGCATGCAATCAACGGAGCGCAATCAGCAGCGTTTCGTAGGCCTCTTTTTCCAGTTCCGCCGCCTCAAGAAGGATCGCCCCCGCCTGTTCGCAGCGGTCGCCTTCGCCCGCGAGGGAATCGGTCACGATGCCGGCGAACGCTTCAATCCGCCTGCCGCTTTCCAGTAAGATCCCGCCGGAACGGATCATGGCTGGGCGGTCGAATTCTTTCCCGAGGACGGTGAGCACCTCGCTCAGCCGTTCGCGCGAAGCCATGTGCGGCACCTCGTCCGGCGCATCGATACCGGCAAGACGGTTGGGCAGGACCGGTACGGTGCCGGTGAACATGGCGATATGCATGAGGCATTTCCGGTAATCGTCCGGGGAAAACTCCTCCCGCCAGCGCGGGAACTCCGCGGCCAGCCGGCAGAATCCCCGGTATCCGAGGCTCGAGATCGGCGGATGCAGGAACAGCCCGGCTTTCTCCCGGAGCGCGTTCCACGCGATTTCCCGCCTGCCGGCCGGGTGTTCCATGCGCACGCAGCAGATGGAATTGCTTTTGCTCATCGGCGTCGGCTCGATATCCAGCGCGCGCTCCAGAGCGTCGAAGGAAAGCTCCTGCAGCTCCGTTCGGCCGCAGTCGAGAACAAAAACGCTCCGCCGCTCGTCGTCGTACCCCGTCATCAGAACATAGTGGATCGGGATATGCGCACGATGGTACCGCTTCGGATCATACGGCAGCTCGTACATGTCCAACGCGCCGAGGACGACGGGATGCCCGCAGTCGATCTCGCCCTTCGCCTTTTCCAGCGTATCGGCAAAGGTTTTTCCCTGCGTGCAGCGGTACGTAAACCCGACGATGTCCTTCAGGCGGTCGTACATCTGCCGGGTTCTGCCGTCCCCGAAAAAGAGCATGCGCTTGAGCTCGTTCTTTTCGCTTTTCAGATAGATGAAATTTCCGTACCCGCTCAGCGCAAAGAAGAAGCCGTTCGGGATGCTCTCCCCGGTTTTGGTCAGATAGAGATCTTCGATGCCGTTCCACATGCATTCGTAGTCGTCTTTGTGGTGGCGGATATCCAGAATCCTGCGCATAAAGGCTCCTTTCCGGAATGGAAAACTGCGGGGCACAGCAAAACGGACGATTTTCCGACGAATCTTCCTTTCCATTATAGCATGGGAGCCGATGCCGCGGGCGGAACCATGCGCCGGGAAACGGCCGGCTTGGGCGCAGACACACCCGAGCCGTTCCGTCCCTTTCCGAACGTGATATAATTATTGGAATATGATTTTTCACAAGGAGCAAGAGCCATGCAGTTGCAGAAAACCGTCGAAACCCTGAAACGCGAGGGGTTTACCGTAACCTTATTTGAAACCGGCAGACAGGCGGCGGAACACATCGCCTCGGAGCTCAGCGGCAAAACCGTCGGCATCGGCGGCAGCGTGAGCGTGGAGCAGATCGGCCTGTACGATCTGCTTTCGAAGAACAACACCGTTTTCTGGCACTGGAAGCAGCAGGGCGCGGACGTCCGCGCCCGCGCGGCTGCGGCGCAGGTCTACATTGCCTCCGCCAACGCCATCGCCGAAACGGGCGAAATCATCAACATCGACGGCAGCGGCAACCGCGTGTCCGCCATGCTGTACGGGCACGAGAAGGTGATCATCGTCGCGGGGATCAATAAAATCGTGGACGATTACGAAAGCGCCGTGTACCGCGCGCGCAATATCGCCGCGCCGCTCAACGCAAGGCGCCTCGGCAAACGGACGCCCTGCGCCCTGAGCGCGGAGATGAAATGCTACGACTGCGACAGCCCGGAACGGATCTGCCGCGGCTTGGTCGTCCTGCTGCGGCCGCTCGGCGGCAACGCGGAGACGGAAATTGTGCTGGTGAACGAACCCCTGGGATTCTGAACGCATTTACCTGCCGGAAAACGCGCCGTTTCGCCGGTGCAGCGGAGTTGCGGCGCCATTTGAACGCCCGTCTGATCTGTCCTGCGGGCGCTCGATAGCCGCCCGCCGACGGCAGGCTCACTGAAAAAAGCTACGGCCCTCGATTTTGCGCGCCGTCCGCGCGGATGCGTTTAGCCGCAATTCTGCGACGACGCGTTTCCCCTTTGCTGTTCTCCGTTCCTCGTCTGGACCGTTCGGCCGGATTGCCGGTTGAGCGGCTCTGTACGTTTCTTTGTTTTGCAATCGTTTTTTCAAAATTCCCTTGAATTCAGCGCATATTCGGATTATGATTTGGTTGGTGGCCATACCACGTTACAAGGCCCCCGTTCTGCTTTTATCTCTTTCTTCCCCGTTTGCAGGCAATCCAATTCTGTTTACCATTCGGAAAGGGGTGTATCTTCTTTGGAACACGCGTATGACGCAGTCGTCATCGGCGCGGGCAACGGCGGATTATCCGCCGCAGCGTCTCTGGCGAAGGCCGGGAAGAGCGTTCTGCTCGTCGAGCAGCACAATCTGCCCGGCGGATTTGCATCGAGCTTTGTGCGCGGGCGGTTTGAATTCGAACCGTCGCTGCACGAGCTCTGCGACGTTGGCCCGGCAAACGACCCCGGCGAGGTGCGCCGCCTGCTGGAGCAGACGCTCGGCGCGGCAATCGACTGGCTGCCCGTGCCGGAGGCATACCGCCTCATCACGACCGCCGAGGGAGCGGACAATCTCGACGTGGTAATGCCGTTCGGGGTGACGGCGTTCGTCGAAAAGATGGAATCGTATGTGCCCGGCAGCCGCAAATCGATGGAGCGATTCCTTTCGCTCTGCGAGAGCATCATGGCGGCGCTGGCCTACATCGGCGCTTCCGGCGGCAAGGCCGATCCCAAGGTGCTAATGAAGGAGCATGCAAACTTCCTCAAGTGCGGCGGCTACAGCGTAAGCCGCGTGCTGAAGGCGATCAGGATGCCGAAGAAGGCGCAGCGCATTCTGCTCGCCTACTGGTGCTACACCGGCGTGAGCGCGGACGAGCTCAACTTCGCGCTGTTCGCGGCCATGGTCTATAAGTACCTCACCAAGGGTGCCTGGATTCCGCGCATGCGCTCGCACGAGCTCTCGACGGCGCTGGAATCCCGCGTCCGCGCACTCGGCGGCGAGATCTGGTACAACACGCGCGCGGAACGCATCCTCATGGAGAACGGCCGCGTCGCGGGCGTCCGCACCGCGCGCGGGGACGTAAAAACCGCGCACGTCGTGGCCTGCTGCTCGCCGAACGCGGTATTCGGGGATATGCTGGACGCCGCCGACGTGCCCGAAGCGCAGCGGAAGATGATCAACGCGCGGCGCATCGGCGCGCGCGGATTCGTCGTGTACCTCGGTCTGAACAAAACGGCGGACGAACTGGGTCTGCGGGACTACAGCTACTTCATCTATGAAACGATGGACACCGTGAAAGAGGCCGCCCGCGCGGACGGGTTCAACGGCCATCCGATGCAGGCGACCGTCTGCCTCAACCGCGCGAATCCGGACTGCTCGCCGAAGGGCACGTGCATCATGAGCTTTACCACGCTCTACAACAAAGACGTCTGGGGCGGCGTTTCCCCCGAGGCGTACGTTTCCAAAAAACGCGAGGTCGCCGAACGCATGATCCGGGACTTCGAGCGGCAGGTCGACGTGAGCATACTGCCCTACATCGAGGAAATCGAGATCGCCACGCCCGCGACCATGGCGCGCTACACGCTCAACCCCGAAGGCGCGATGTACGCCTACTCCTGCGGCGGCTGGGATACGATGCTGCCGCGGCTGATGATGCTCAAGGAGGATCAGATCGTACCCGGCATCCGCTTCGCGGGCGGTTACGGGCCGCGCATCTACGGCTACAGCTCGACGTATCTCAACGGAGAACTCACCGCGAAACTCACCCTCGCGGACATGAAGGAGGCGGCACGATGAACGACTTCAACTTTCATGTAAAGCCGCTGGGCTTTCTGGATATGCTGTACTTCAAGAAGATGGTGCCCGCGCGGCAAAAGGCGCTCTCCGCCGGCGCGCCGGACCAGCCGACCGCCGTATGCGGCGCAAACCGTCTCGCGGCGCGGCTGCATCCCGCAAGCCAGCAGCTTACGATCTCCGAAGTCGTCGAGCACGGCGCGGACGCGAAGACCTTCGTGCTCACGATCGAACATCCCGCGCCGTTTCGCGCCGGGCAGTACCTCAGCTTTCGCCTGCAAATCGGCTCTTCGGTGCTCACGCGGCCGTATTCCGTTTCCAGTTCGCCCAAATTGGCGTTCGAGGGGAAATACGCGGTTACGATCAAGCGGCAGATGGACGGCTTCGCCTCGCAGTGGATCCTCGACAACTGGAAGGCCGGGGACGTGGTCACCGCATCCGGCCCCGAGGGAACCTTCTACTATGAGCCGCTGCGGGACGCAAAGCATGTGATCGGCCTCGCGGGCGGCTGCGGCATCACCCCGTTTCTCTCGATGGCGTACGCCATCCGCGACGGGCTGGAGGACTTCCGCCTGACGCTGCTCTACGGCAGCCGCAAAGAATGCGACATCCTCTATTACAGCGAACTCGCCGAAATCGCCAAGGCAACCGACAAGGTGCGGATCGTGCATATCCTCAGCGACGAACGGAAGGAAGGCTACGAATCCGGCTTCATCACCGCCGAACGCATCCGCGAGGCCGGCGGCGGCGAACCGTACAGCGTGTTCCTCTGCGGGCCTGCGGCGATGTATGCGTTTGTCGACAAAGAGCTTGAAAAGCTCAAACTGGAGAAAAAGTACATCCGCCACGAGCTCTACCCCGCGCCCGCTTCGCCCGCCGGCCTCGCGGGATATCCGGGCGGCACGAAGGAGCGTTACGCGCTCACGGTGCGTTGTTTCGGCGAAACGCGGACGGTCCCGATGCGGGCCGACGAAACGGTGCTCGTCGCGCTTGAGCGCGCGGGCATCGCCGTCCCGAGCCGCTGCCGGGGCGGAGAGTGCGGTTGCTGCCGCGCGCGCCTCGTCTCCGGCGAGGTCTTCCTGCCGCAATTGCTCGACCACCGGCGCATGGCGGACGCGGCGGCAGGCTATATCCACCCCTGCTGCTCCTATCCGCTCGGCGATCTGGCCGTCGAAGTCTGGCCGGAGCAAAGCTGACGGCGCGGCGCCGGCAATCCCGCTCGCAGCGACAATCGTTTCAGGGCCCGGCCGTACGGCCGGGCCCTGAAAGCATCTAAGCGGCGCGAGCGGGTGCAGCTCACCCCCCGGCCATCGTATTCACAATCGGCGCCGCGGGCGGCAGCACGATCGATCCGCCGTTTGGCTGCTGAAGGGAAATCGGATGATGAGGAAGCCAAGGGCCGGGCAGTCCGGCGCCCCGCAATGCGGGATCAGACCTCGTCTCCGGGAACAATCAGCTTAACGTCGCTCAGCGGATAGCTCGAGCAGGGGTGGATGAACGAGTACTCCTTGTCGGCGGCGCGCCGGCCGTCGGTGTCGGCCGGAATGAACACGTCCCCGCCGATGAGCTCGCTGCGGCAGAACGAGCATACGCCGCTGCGGCACTTGCTCGGCGGCTTCAGCCCCGCGCGCTCCATGGCGACCAGCAACGATTCCTCGCGCAGCGCCGGAATCTCGACCGTTTTGCCGTTCATGGTGACCGTCAACTTGAAGCTCTCCGGCACGTTCCCGGGATAGTCCGCGCGGTGCGTGACGTTTTTGATCTCGCCGAACACCTCGCGCCGGACCTGCTTTTGCGGAAGGCCGAAGATAGCGAGCTCCTTGGCGACGAATTCATACATCGCCTGCGGCCCGCAGATGAAGAACGAACACCGGCCGGGATCAACGTATTTTTTGATGAGTTCCGCCGTGACGAACCCCTCTTCCGCGCATTCGTCCTTTTCCCGGCAGAGGACGTACACGGCCTTGAACCTGCCGCCGCCGGACCGTTCGAGCGCGTCCAGTTCCTCCCTGAAAAGGATGTCGCTTCTGCAGTTGCAGCCGTAGAAAAGCGTGAACGAAACGGGGAAACCGTCCTTCTGAAACTGGCGCGCCATGCTGATAAACGGCGTGATGCCGCTGCCGCCGGCGATGCCGGCGATGTGCCTGCACTCGCGCAGGCGTTCGTAATAGAAGTGCCCCTCCGGCCCGGAAGCCTCCACGGCTGTGCCCGGCGCCCAGTTATCGAAGATATAGTCGGTCACAAAGCCCTTTTCCTGCTTTTTCACCGTGATCTGGTAATACCCCTTCAGCGATTCGGCGGGCGAAGAGGAGAGCGAGTACGGCCGCGTGACCGGCACGCCGTTCACATCCGCCTTGATGCTCAAATACTGCCCCGCGCGGAAGTAGGCAAGCTCCGCCGTACCCTTCGTTTCGTCGGGGACAAGCGTGAACGTCCTGACCCCCGGCGCGATTTCAGCCGCTTCCCGGATCACAAGATGCTGCCGCACCGGATGCAGCCGGGCCGCGAGCGCGTTCATCGGCGGCACGCCGGCCGGACAGACGGGGGACGCTTCCCGGAATCGCTTTTTCCGTCCGGGGACGAGATGCTTAAAGTCGATCAGGTCGAGCACCGCGAGCGGCTTGACCTTTACCTTCAGTTTTTCAGCCATTTTTTCTCGCCTCCTTGCAATCCGCAACGGCGAGCCGTCCCGCGATCTCGCCGGTCTTATAGGAACTGCTGAACCCCTGCGACTGCCGCGAGAAGCCCCCCGCGAAGCGCAGGCCCCTGATTGGGTTTTCATCCGCGTCGTTGATGGTGAGCGACTTTGCGATCACGGAATCCCAGGGTTCGACCTCGTAACCATAGATGCTGCCGTTGTATTTGCAGCTGAAATTGGCGAACGTTTCCGGCGTTGCGATCTCGATCTCCTCGATGCTGTCCTTGAGGCGGACGCCCGTCGCGCGTTCAAACGTGTCGAGGATTTCCTCGGCGATGCGCGTCTTCTCCTCGAAATACGTTTCGGGCGTGACGGCCTTCCACATATCGCCGTCGTTGAGCACGGTGAAGGAAATGATGCAGGTGCCCGGCGGCGAGCACTCCGGAAAGACCTTGTTCAGGCAGGCCGTCGCCTGCGCCTTGGTCTTGCCGCGCGTAAAGAAGCCGCTGTAGCAGTCGATCGTGTCCATGCTTTCGTAGATGAGGTATTCGTATTCCGTGATGCCGAGCTCTTCCGCGCTTTTATTGAGGCCGAGGTAAACGACAATGGCGCCGGGCCCCATTTTGCGCGCGTTGCAGATTTTGCAGCCCATTTCCGGTACTTCGCTTTTGGGGTAGATCAGCTTGGAATACACCGTGTGCTCGGAGGCGTTGGCCACCACGCAGTTTGCGCCGATGTATTCGCCCTTGCAGGTCTTTACGCCGACGACCCTGCCGTCTTCGACCAGGATCTGCTCGACGCGGGCGTTGTATTCGATCTGCCCGCCGAGTTCCCTGATCCTGCGCGCAAGCGCGACGGAGATCTCGTGCGAGCGATTGCGCGGCACGAAGGCGCGCAGTTCCAGCAGCGCGTAGATCATGACCCCGAAGATCGTGAAATTGACGTGCTCCATATCCACGGCGAGGTACGTCCAGTATGCGTTGAGGATCCGCTGCGCCTTTGCAGGCATTCTGAGGCTGTCGAGCACCTGCTGCTGCGTCGCCGCGCAGGTGCGGACAAAGTTGCCGTACTGGTTGAGCAGCACCTTTTTGTCCACGTGACCCTTGTTTTTGCCGAGGTAGACGAGCGCTTCGTAAACCTCCTTTGAAAGCGCGAGGTACTTTGTGACCGAATCGCGGCTGCCGGGGACGTATTCCTCCATTTTGTCGATATACGCCTCCACGCCGAGCGGCATGACCACGTCCAGATTGCCCTCCG
>CAZIQO010000094.1:0-9496 GCA_964541465.1 uncultured Oscillospiraceae bacterium | reverse complement strand
CGAACGTGGGCTCGCACACGATCTACCTGCTGGCGGTGGACCCGAACGGGAACTATGCGCCGGCGACGGGAACGTCGAGCGTGACGATCACAAAACGCAGCGTGGAGCTCACCACGGCGGGCGATTCGAAGGATTACGACGGCACACCGCTGACGAATCCGAACTGGAGCTTCGACACGACGTCCGCCACCTATGACGGTTTCGTTTCGGGCGAAGGCTTCGACACCGCCGCCACGACGGGTACGATCACGGATGCGGGCAGCACGACGAACGGCTTCAGCTACACGCTTAAGGCCGGAACGCTGGCGGGGAACTACACGATCACGGTCAGCAAGGGTACGCTGACGGTGAACAAGCGTAATATTCTGATTACCGCGGACGCCGCTGACAAGAACTTCAGCGAAGCCGATCCGACGTTTACCTACGGATTTGCCACGGGAACGATCGGCGGGATCACCTATTATGAGATCCTGCCTCCCGAAGCGGGCAGCTTCACGATCAGTGTGGTCCGTACGGATGCAAGCGAGACGGTCGGCGTGCACGCGGATGCGCTGCAGCCGGTGTACATCGCGGGTTCGGATGTTGCCGGTAACTATGCGGTCAGCGTTGCAACGGCCGACCTCACGATCAATCCGCAGGTGGTTTACGACGTTAACACGACGGATACCGTGACCGGCTTCCCGGGAACGGAGTGGTTTGCGTACGGCTCCGATGCGGTGATCAGCGGCTCGACCGGTGTGGATCGCTACGGCTATCAGCTGGTTGGCTGGCATGACGCCGATACCGGCGCGGACCTCGCGCTCGGCGAGACAATTCCGGCGATTGATCGGAACTATCATCTGACCGCCGTCTGGGAGGTTCTGCGCTACAATGTGATCTACGCAACCGGAACCGACGCGGCTGTCAACGATATGCCCAACAGCCTGACCAACGTTGCGTATGATTCGACGGTGACCGTCTCCACGGTAACCCCGACGCGCGCAGGATTCACGTTCCTCTTCTGGGAGACCAGTGATGTGGACGGCATCTTCCGTAATTACAGCGGAGCGGAAACGTTCCAGATGCCGAACCAGAATGTGAAACTGACCGCAAAATGGGATGCAGATCTGACGCCTGTCTATTACCACAGCAACTTCGGAACCGGCGCGAGCTATGAGGAAGGGCGGCATGCGACGCTGTCCATCGTCACGGTCGACAGCAACTCGTTCGACAGACCCGGATACCGCTTCATCGGCTGGAGCGAGAGCCCGAACGGCGCGGTGACACGGCAGCCCGGCGATACCTTCGCGATGCCGACGGTCCAGGTGAACTTCTACGCACAGTGGGAGAAGGAAGTCTATACGGTCAACTACATCGTGACCGGCGGAACCGGAACAGGTCTGGACGGCAATACGCCGTATGCGACCTACACGGATCTCGGCTACGGCGACGCGATGCCGACCCCCGATGATCCAACCCTGGACGGCTATGTGTTCAACGGCTGGGATACGGTGATTCCGGACACGGTGCCCGATGGCGGGATAACGATTTACGGCACCATGTCGCTCGTGGCTGAGCCGACGCCCACGCCGGAAGTCGAAGAAATCACCAGCGAAGACACGCCTCTGGCCGGCGCAAGCTGGGCGCTGCTGAACCTGATCCTCGCGATTGCGACCGCGCTTGCCTGCGTGCTGATGCTGATCGGCTACATCGGCCGTAAGAAGGAGGAGGAGAACGGCTTAGTGGTACGGGAGACGAAGAAGCACGGCGTCGTCCGTCTGCTGACCCTGTTGCCGGGTATCGGCGGGATCATCGCCTTCATTCTCACGGAGAACATGAAGAACCCGATGGTGTTCGTCGACCGCTGGACGCTGCTGATGGTGGTAATCGCCGTGATCCAGCTCGCGCTCGTGCTGCTTGGCATCAAGCGTGAGAAGGACATGGAAGATGGTCAGGACAATATGGCCAACGCGTAAGCAAACCCAAAGAAAGCGGCGCCCCCGAAAAGGGGCGCCGTTTTTCTGACGGAACGGGCAGGGGGATTCCTCGGCAAACGGATGCGCGGGCGACAGGGCGCATGGGGGAACCGTTCCGGGGGCAGTGGTTTGTGGGCATTACAAGGCAAAAAGCTGCCGATCCGGCGGCGTTTCGGAAGCGGGACTTCGCTGTTCCATGCGTCGTCCGCACGTGCGGCGGAGCCCAAACGTTCGTTCATGTAACGAAGCGCAAAGGAAATAATCTCCCGACAACAGGGCGCTGGAGGGCCGGCATTTCCGCGAAATACAACGGAAAAATGTGCATAATATCATTTATTGGCTAAAAAACGCAATGTGTTGATGTAACAAGTTCTTGCAATACGGGAAATCATCGCTGTATAATTGTGGCATGAAAGGACGGTCGGCGGCCGCACGGCTGTATCAATGGATCGCTTGCCTGCTGTTGATCAGCTGCCTCTTCCTGTATGCGTGCGAGGGCGATCCGTTTCCCGCGGCATCGGCCGAAGCAGCTGGGGATAACGGTGCGCCGGTTTCCGGCGATACGGCGAATCCTCCGACCGAAAGTGACGATCAGACGCTGCGTCTTCCGGAGGCGTCCGGCACGATCGTCTACGAGGGCGAGGGGGTTACCATCGACGCGTCGCATACCGATCAGGGGTATGTGATGATCAAAAGCGAATCCTCCGCGCAGCGCCTCAAGGTGAGCATTGCAGCCGATGCTTCTACCTATTATTATGATCTCCCGGACGACGGGGCGTACCAAACATTTCCGCTGCAGTTGGGGAGCGGGGCGTATACCGTCCGCGTGATGGAAAATGTTGAAGACGATCTGTACGCGGTGCGGTACGGCGTTCAGCTGGATGTGCAGCTTGCGGACGAGAACGACCCGTTTCTGTATCCGAATCAGTATGTTTCCTTTGACGCGGACAGTCAGGCGGTTGAAACGGCGCACTCGCTTGCTGCCGGTTTGTCGGGCGAGGAGAAGATCGCCGAGACATTTTACAAGTTCGTCGTCCGCAGCCTCGCGTACGACGGCGAGAAAGCCGCGACGGTTCAGAGCGGATATCTGCCGGATGTGGACGAAACGCTGGAAACCGGAAAGGGCATCTGCTTTGATTATGCCGCGCTGCTTGCGGCGATGCTGCGCGCGGAGGGTATTCCGGCCAAGGTGATGATCGGTGTTGTATCGCCGGAGCACCTGTATCACGCATGGAACAGCGTATATCTTAACGGCGAGTGGGTCTGGATGGACGCGACGCTGAACGGAACGGGCCATCGGGAAAGCGACTATACGGCGGAGCGAGAATACTGATTGATCGGCAGGCGGCCGCGCCTCGAGCGGCCGAACAGGAAAGGAAAACGGCATGATGAAACGAATCGCCTCTCAGACGCTCCCGCCGGAGGAAACCGCGCTGTTCTGCGAACAGGTGGCGCTGGTGCTGAAAGCGGGGATTCCGCTTTACGACGGTATGGAAACGCTGGCCGCCAGCTATCGTGGCAGCCGTTATGAGGCGCGCTTCGAGCAGATACGGGATTGCCTGATGAACAACGGAACGCTGTGCGACGCGCTGGAATCGACGGGCATTTTCCCGCGGTATGTGTGCGCGATGTCGCGCATCGGCGAACGCGCGGGCAAACTCGACGAGGTGATGAGCGCGCTGGCCGATTATTACCAGTGGGAAGCGGACATCAGGACCTCCGTGAAGAACGCGATCCTGTATCCGACGATGCTGGTGGTGATGCTGGCGGCCGTGATCGCGATTCTGGTAATCAACGTGCTGCCGGTGTTTCGCCGCGTGTTCGAGAGCCTCGGGCTTCCGGCGGGCGCTCCGGCCGAGGCGGCGCTGCGCGTCGGCGTTGGCGTCGGAAAAGCGATGCTTGTGGTTGCGGGCGTGTTTGTTGTGCTCCTGATTGCGCTCGGCATCCTGCTGAAAACCGAGCGCCGCGATTCGGTGATCGATTCCCTCGGCAGGGTGCTGCCGTCCGTGCGGCGCGTGAGCACGCGGCTTTCCGCGGGCCGGTTTGCGGCGGCGATCTCCATGATGCTTGCGGCGGGCTACCCGCTGGAGGAAGCGATGAAACTCGCGCCGGCGGTCGTTACCGACAGGCGCTACCGTACAAAAATCGAGTCGTGCGGCGAACGGCTGCGCAACGGCGAATCGTTTGCGGAAGCTGTTGCGGAAAGCGAACTGTTTGACGGGATGCACGTGAAGATGATCCGCTTCGGCGCGGCCGCCGGAAAGATCGACGCGGTCATGACAAAGCTGCGCGATGTGTATATGGCCGATGCCGACGACGCAATTCACGTTCTTGTGTCGATGGTCGAGCCGACGCTCGTGGCCGTGCTTTCGGTCGTGATCGGCGGGATTCTGCTGTCGGTGATGCTGCCGCTGCTGTCGATTCTCGCTTCGATGAGCTGACGTAGTATTTTAAGGAAGCAGTAGCCGAAAATGGAAGCGTATCTGATTCGTCGGCTGCGCTGCGGCCGGAAAGGGGGGACGGCGTACGCATCTGTATGAACATCGCCGGGGATGGAACCGGGACCTGATCGTCACGGCCGTTCTGTTTCTGGCAATTCTGATCCTGTTTTTTGTGGCGCTGGCCGCCGCGTCCGGTGAAAACGACCGGCAGGAGACGCAGATACTCGACCGCGCGATCCACCGGGCGATCATCACCTGCTATGCGGTGGAGGGAAAGTATCCGTCAAGCCTGGATTATCTCTGCACCAACTACGGCGTCTCGTTCGACGAGAGCCGCTATATCGTTCGCTACGATGTGTTTGCAAGTAATGTGATGCCTTCCGTGACCATCACCGAGATCGGGGGTGGTCAATGATGGAGCGGCGGCCGCCGACACGGGAAATCGGAAGCGGCGTGAGCGGCGTGCTTACGTTCGCGCTGCTTGCTGCGTTTGCGCTGCTTGCGCTGCTGGTGGTCGTCATGGGGGCGCGCGTATATAAAACGATCAACGACACGGCGGAGTCGACGCATGCGTCCCGCACGGCGATGAGCTATCTGATCGGCAAGGTCCGTGCGGGCGACGAGGCGGGCATGATCGGCGTACAGTCGGTCGACGGCGCGGATGTGCTGACGCTTGGCGGCGTGTACGGCGGCGAAACGTATTATACTTATATATATTATTACGACGGCGGCATCCGCGAGTATTTTGCGTCCGCAGAGCAGACGTTCTGCGCGGATTACGGCGAGGAGATCGTCGAGGCGCAGGCGCTGCGCATCTCGCTGGACGGCAGTATGCTGACGATCTCCATGACGGACGCGACGGGCGAGGCGTGCGGCGCGCAGGTTTGCCTGACCGCGGCGGGGGAGGCGGAACCGTGAGCGAACAGATGATGCATCCGGTCAGAAAACGGGCTGCGTTCAGCCCGGCGCTGCTGGAGCTTGTGATCGTGATTCTGTTTTTCGCGCTGTCGACGAGCGTGGTGGTGCAGCTGTTCGCCAAGGCGAGCGACGTTTCAAAGGAGAGCGCGTATCATTCGCGTGCGCTGCTGGCGCTGGAGACCACCGCGGAGGAAACAAAGGCGGACCCCGAGGGGGACGGTTCGTTCGATGAAAACGGCGTGCGCGCGGTATCGAAGGCGTTTGCGGACGATCTGACGGTGACGGGGACGGTCACGCGGGAACCGACGGATGCCGGAATGATTTACGAGATCGATCTGAGCGTCAACAGCGCCGACGGGACAGTCTACACGCTTGGCGCGGCGCGCTACGTCGCGGGCGCGGAGGTGCTTCCATGACGGGGCTGCGTTTCAGAAGAGTGTTGCCCGGGAAAATGCCGTCCAACGCCGGTACCGGCGCGTCGAGCATCCTGCTGATTATCGTCGTGGTGTGCCTGACGATATTCGCGGCGCTCTCGCTTGTGCAGGCGCATAACGACGCCGCGCTGACCGAGTGGACCACGGCGAGCGTCGAACAGTTTTACGACGCAGACACGCGTGCGCAGCGGTTGCTTGCGGCGATCGATAGTGTGCTGGCCGGCGGCGGCGATCCGTCCGCGGTCGCAGGCGTTACGAAAACGGACGAGGGACTGTATGCGTTCTCCGTCGAAACGGACGACGGCCACGCGCTGAACGTGGCGGTGTCGACGGATGGCGGACGCTGCACGGTGGAGAGCTACCGCTACGAAACCGTGGGCGAATGGAACGCCGACGGTTCGGATACGCTTTGGCAGGGGTAATCGCATGAAGGAAATCATCGACATTCTGCGCATGGCCGTGCAGACGAGCGGCTCGGATATTTTTCTGGTTCCGGGTTCGCGCGTCTCCATGAAGATTGCCGGCGCGGTCACGCCGATCCTGCCGGACCCGCTCAGGCCGGAGGACACGAAACGCCTGCTTGAACAGGTTTACCGGCTGGACGAGCGCGACACGGCGCACCTTTACCAGCACGGCGACGACGACTTTTCCTTTTCGGTGAGCGGCATCGGAAGATTCCGGTGCAACGCGTATCTGCAGCGGAATTCGCTTGCGATGGTGCTGCGCGTGGTGTCCTTCCAGTTGCCGGACCCCATGAAGCTGCATATTCCGGAGACGGTGCTGGGGCTGGCGAACACCCAGAAGGGACTGGTTCTGGTAACCGGTCCGGCCGGCAGCGGAAAATCGACGACGCTCGCGTGCCTCATCGACCGCATCAACAGCACGTACCGCGACCATATCATCACGATAGAGGACCCGATCGAGTTCATCCACCCGCATAAGCAGAGCATCGTATCCCAGCGGGAGATCGAGCACGATACGGACAGCTATAAAACGGCGCTGCGCGCGGCGCTCCGGCAGGCGCCGGATGTGATACTGGTCGGGGAAATGCGGGATTTTGAAACCATCCAGACCGCGCTGACCGCCGCCGAAACGGGACAGCTCGTGCTGAGCACGCTGCATACGATCGGCGCGGCCAAGACGATCGACCGTATCATCGACGTATTCCCGGCCAACCAGCAGCAGCAGATCCGCGTGCAGCTTTCCATGGTGCTGCGCGCCGTGGTTTCTCAGCAACTCCTGCCGGTGGCGGACGGCGGACTGGAGCCCGCGTTTGAGATCATGCTGGCCAACAGCGCCGTGCAGAACTTAATCCGCGACGGAAAGGTGCATCAGATGGACAACGTGATCTATGCCGGCGCGGCGCAGGGCATGCATACCATGGATGCGGACATCCTGCGGCTTTATGAAGACGGACGCGTTTCCGCGGAGACGGCGCTTCTGTACGCCGCCAATCAGGAAATGCTGCAGAAGAAGATCGCCGGCCGGTGAGGCGACGAAAAGAACCGGTCCGCGCGAAGGAACCAAAACGAAAGAGGGAGCAACGGTATGTCGGATGCGAAAATCAGAATTAGAATGTTCGGCAGCTTCGAAATCATGGTCAACGGCAACATTGTGCTGGCCCAGCTGCACCAGGCGAAGAAGACCTGCCTGTTTCTGGAGTACCTGATCCTGAAAAAGGACCGCCCGGTCTCCCATCAGGAGCTGGTCGATATGCTCTGGTCGGACAAGGACAGCCGCAATCCCGCCACGGCGCTGCGCACGCTGCTGCACCGCTACCGTACGCTTGTGGACCAGAGCGGCCTGCCGGAGCTCTCCGATTCCATTCTCACCACGCGCGGATCGTACCAGTGGAACCCGAACCTCGACTGCGAGATCGACGTGTTCACCTTCGAGCGGCTCTGCCAGGAGGCGCGCACGCCCGGCATGTCCAACCGGGAATGCATCGAGCGCTACCTGCAGGTGCTGCAGATCTACACCGGGCCGCTGCTTTCCAACTCCTCCGACGAGATGTGGGTGGTGCCCAAGAGTGTGTATTACCACGATCTGTTCCTTGAGAGCGTGTTCACGCTGATCGATCTGCTCAAAAACGAGGAGGAGTACGACGTCGTCGTGCAGGTCTGCCGCAAGGCCATGGACGTTGAAATGTTTGACGAACGGCTCCATCTCGAACTCATGATGGCGCTCGTCAAGACGGGCAAGAAGCGCGAGGCGCTCTCGCAGTATTACTTCGCAACCGACCTGCATTATAAGC
This sequence comes from uncultured Oscillospiraceae bacterium, assembly GCA_964541465.1. Lineage (GTDB taxonomy): Bacteria > Bacillota > Clostridia > Christensenellales > CAG-138 > UBA7703. Next base: position 1,494 of record CAZIQO010000094.1, on the reverse strand, counting down.
AACTCGGCGTCCAGCCCTCCGAGGAGATCCGCGCGGTGTATAAACTCATCGTGCAGGCCGATCAGGAGATGGAGGCCGATATCGAAAAGGTGCAGAGCATGCTCGAGGAGGAGGACGACGGGCACGGCGCGTTCGTATGCGAGTATGAGATTTTCCGGGAGATCTATCAGCTTCAGCGCCGCATGATCGAGCGCTACAACAGCACGATGTTCCTTGCGCTGCTGACGATCAACAACACCTACGAACAGCGGTTCGACAACCTTGTGCTCGACAACATCATGAAACAGCTCCTGAATATCGTGCAGGCCAACCTGCGGCGCGGAGACACGGTGTCGCGTTACAGCGCGATGCAGTACGTGGTGCTTCTGCCGTCGGTCACGTACGAAACCGGACGGCTCGTCATGGACCGCGTGAAGAAGGCGTTCTATAAGGAATACGTGAAGTCCTCCGTCATGCTGACGTATAAGCTGCGTCCGCTTTGTATCAGGAAGTATGACGTCGCGGCGCCGAAACGCGTGTCCGACGCGCCGTCGACCGATTCTATCGAAACCGTGCTGAAGGACCTTAAGCCGGAATAGGACCGTGCGGGTTGATACAAACAGCTTTCGCAAGCGTCCTAGAATAGGGCGCTGTGGGGGCAGGAATTCCCAAGGGATGTATCCCTTGGGTGGGGTGCAGGGGTGAAACCCCTGCAAAAGAACTTTTTTGACAGACTGAGAGGCCGTGTATGCGGCCTCTTTTCTGTGGCCGAAGCAAAATGAAATGCTTCCAAAAGCGTTCGGCCTTTTTCGCGCGAACGGGCGCGCACATGCTCGAATCGGGGGTGATTTTGCAGCTTGCGCGCCGAGGGAAATAAAAGAATGTCTATCGCTGCACTTTTCGGAATAAGAATGTCCAAGCAGGAAACCATTATGGACATCCTGAACGAAAAGGAGGAACAGCAGTGAAAAGGAAATGGATTGTTGCGCTGCTTGCGCTGACGCTGGTGCTTATCCCGTTCTTCTCGTCCGCGCAGGCAAAAACGACCACCTACGACCATGTCGACGTGCGCTGCGCGGGGAGCATCACCGTCGGGACGGACGGCGATTACTGGATAGAGATCCAGTCGTTTAAGCTCAAGGTGAACGGGAGCGAACTGGCGATGACGCCAAATTATCACTTTGGCAGCGAGTATCCGTATGAGTACAAAAGCGCGAACGGGCTCTCCATCGCGTCGGACGCGGAAATCGAAGTCAAACTCAAATTCCGGTATTTCGTCGGCATGACGGAGAAGACGGTCGAATGTAAGTTCACGTTCACCCCCGCGGACAGCACCTGCACGGACATGCCGCGCGGGATCGACCTGACGATTTCGAAGAAGCAGCTCAGCGGCTGCTGCTGCCCGACTCCGACGCCGACGCCGACACCGACCCCGACACCGACCCCGACACCGACAGCGACACCGACGGAGTCGGGCAGCAGCAGCCGCTGAGCTGCTTCTTCGAAATCGTCAGG
>CAZIQO010000093.1:0-9609 GCA_964541465.1 uncultured Oscillospiraceae bacterium | reverse complement strand
TTCGCTTTCTCGCTTTCTTTGGAAAGAAAGCGAGGTAAAGAAACCAACGCGTTATGTGGAAGAAGAAACTTCCGCTGAAAACAGAAACAGGATTTTATAAAATCCTGTTTTAAAAAATACATTTTATCTGAACAATCATTCTGCGTGTGCAAAACTTACGAACTAAACTGTGAGTTTCTTTCTCCCGCTTTCTTTTCAAAGAAAGCGGGGGGGGAACCTGTTACACATACTGCCGCATGTAGCGGTAGGCCTGCTCGATGCCGTGCCGGACGTCCTCCGGCGTGCGCTCAAACGCTTTGTCCTCGACCTCGATGCAGGCGCAGCCGGAGTAGCGGACGTCGTTGAGCGCGGAAACGAACGCGCCGAAATCCACGCCGCCGAGTCCCGGCAGCTTGGGTGAGTGCCAGAGCGAAGGATACGAAAAATATCCGTACTCGTCGAGCTTGTCCCGATGGATCTGAATATCCTTGAAATGCACATGAAAAATGCGGTCCCTGAATTCGTAGACGGGCTTGACGTAGCTCGCGCCGATGAGGTATGGGTGCGACGGGTCGTAATTGAGCCCGAGAAAGGGCGACGGAATGCGGCGGAACATTTCGCGCCAGAGATAGGGTGCACTGGCAAGGTTGTTGCCGCCCGGCCATTCGTCGGCGGTGTAAAGCATAGGGCAGTTTTCAATGCCGAGGCGCACGTCCTTTTGTTCGGCGTACGCTACGATCGGCGTCCAGACCCGTTCGAACAGATCGAGGTTTTCCTCGACAGGTTTTGTTTTGTCCCTGCCGATAAAAGTCGTGACCAGATTGATTCCCATATGCGCGGACGCGTCGATGAGTTTGTAGAGGTGCGCGACAGCGGCTCCGGCGGACTCCCTGTCCGGGTCGAGCGGGTTGGGGTAATACCCCAGCGACGAAATCTCCACGCCCTTTTTTTCCGCATAATCGCGGTAATGGAGCAGTTTTGCCGCGTCGCTTTCGTCCAGGTCGATATGCGTAATGCCCGCGTAACGGCGCGCGGCCTTCCCCCTGGGCCAGCAGCAGACCTCGACGCAGGAAAAGCCTACGTCCGCGGCGTAGTCGATCACCTGTTCAAAGCTGTCGCCTGGCAGAATCGCCGAAACAAGTCCCAGTTTCATCATTGCGTTACTTCCTCCGATTGCTGTATGATACCGAAATGTCCATAAAAGAGCGCATCGCAGCGCGGATATTCGGCGCGCCGGCCGCTCGGACGGGAAGATGCCCGCTTACGGCTCCGGCACGCGGGCCCGACGGGAATTCCCTCACGTTTCCGACGATCGCCCCGTTCGCCTTCCCGCCCGGCAGCTTCCGGCATACGATCGGTATGCCGCACTCTGTTGCGCACTTGGCGATTCCGTTTCCGATAGTCGCCGTATCCGCTGGGCACGAAATTTGCGGTCGCTTTGGCGTCCGCGCCGGACCTGCTGCAGACGGCGGCGACCACCGCGTTTCCCAGATGGCGCAGCGCCTCTTTCGACGAATCGCGGCAAACGGACGGATTAAGAGCATTATAGCCCATGGCGGCGAGTTGTTTCAAGCGCAACCTGCGACCGGCAAATCCCGGGAATCGGCCGGAAGCAAGCAAAGACCGATGCGTGATCTGCCGGTGGACCGTCCAGGCAGGGCAAAACGAGCCGTTTCGGCCGTGATCGACCGAATCGCCTCTAAATAACTATTGTTTTTATACAAACCATCCTATACAATGTACTACGATATGCAGTATGCATTTCATACCGGCTGCTTGGCAGCCGCGCTGTCAGCCCCTGCGAATGCGGGTCTTCCGGACGAAACGGGAAAGCCGATGGACGAGCAAAACAACGCGCATCTGATTACGGCGCTACAGGAAACGCTGCTTTCTGAAATTCCGTGCGGCATTTGCATTGCGCGGCAGGACGAGCAGCGGTCCATTCTGTTTGCAAATGATCGTTTTTTGGCGATGTTCGGCTATCGGAGCATGGCGGACGCGTCCGAAAACGGGCTTGCCAGCCTGACGGACCGGGTGGACGCAGGCGGCAAACCGCGCGTGGATGCGGAACTGGATCGGTTTATCGGCAGCGGTCTGGCGGATTTCGAGCTCGAGGCGCGTCAGCTCCGGCGGGACGGCTCGCCCGTGTGGACGCTGCTTCGGCTGCGCCGCGCTGCGCTGGATGAGGGCGTGCTGATCTGCGTGGCGGTCGATATTACGCCGCTGAAGGCGGTGGAGGAGAAGCTGCGCTTCCGGGAGGAGGAGTACCGCCTCGCGGTGCGGCAGAGCGACAAGCTGGTGCTGCGCTACGATATTCGGGCAAAAACGGCGTATCTTCCGCCCGAATCGGCCGCGCAGCTCGGTATGGATACCATTCCGGACATGCCGGAAAGCCTTGCGGAGGCGGGCGTGGTCAAAAGCGACAGTCTGGGGAGCTATCAAGAACTGTTCGAAGCGATCCGCAGCGGCGAACGATCTTCCGGCAGCGGCGTGCTCCAGCTGCGCACGGACACGGGCGCGTACGAGTGGTTTCGTATGGATTATTCCCTCATTTATGACGACGAAGGACTGCCCGTGCAGGCGGTGCTCTCGCTGCAGAACGTTTCCGAGCAGCGCGAAAAGGAGTTTGCCTACAAAAAGTGGCAGCAGATGTATGCTTCGATGCCGCAAAGCGGCATCGTCTATCTGGAGTTTGATCTGACGCGCGATCGACTGGAACGCGCCGAGGGCGGACTCTTTGAGCCGTTTCCGGCGGAGATGGAGCCGACGCTCGAAGCCGTGATCCGTCATGTGGTCGAACGTTGGGCGCACGTCGAGGACCACGCCGCGCTGACGGCATTCGCCGCGCGCGAGCGGCTTCTTTCGTGCTATTTCCGCGGCGTGCGGGAGGAAACGCTGGAATACCGGCATCTCCGCGCGAACGGGATGTACGGATGGGTGCGCGTCGGCGTGCAGCTTCTGCCGGACCCGTATTCCTCCGATATCAAGGCGTTTTTGTTGTTCCGGGACATCGATTCCGAGAAATGCGAGGAACTGAACTTAAAAAACCGCGTGCGGACGGACGTGCTGACCGGGGTGCTCAACCGCAGGGCGTTTGCCGAGCGCGTGGAGACGCTGTGCACGGAACCGGACGCGGGGCGGGTACACGCGCTGGTGATGATGGACGTTGACCATTTCAAGCGGATCAACGATCGCTTCGGCCACGGGTACGGGGACCGCGTGCTCGTGCGCATCGCGGAAACACTTCGCTCCACGCTCCGCGCGGACGATATCCTCGGAAGGATCGGCGGGGACGAATTCATCCTGTGCCTGAAGAACGTCGCAAGCAGGGAAGCGCTGATTGCGAAGATGTCGTTTCTGAACGAGCAGATCTACCAGCGCGTCAGCAGCGACATGGTCATATCCGGCAGCTTCGGCGCGGCGTGTTATCCGGCGGACGGCGGGACGTTTGAGGAGCTTTACTTCAAGGCGGACGTTGCGCTGTATGCGGCAAAGAAGGAAGGGCGCAACTGCGTGCGCGTCTACGAGGCCGGCATGCAGACGCCGGACCGTCCCGGCGAGAACGCGGGGATGGAACTGCAGCCTGCGCCGGGCAAAAAACGGAAACGAAAGCGGAGCACGCGATAGACCGGGCGCGAAGGCCGGGAACGCAGATGCCGTTTATTACAACGGGAACCGACCACTTTTGTGGTCGGCTCCCGCCGCTGCATGATAAGGATATTTTTTGTCAGGTCCGCCGCTCAGTGTACGATGACGGTGCGTTTATTCATCCACTTCTTCGACTGATACAGACTCCAGATCGTGAACGCGGCGTCGAGGATAAGCGCGACGCCTGCAATGACGGTTGCGATATCGACCGCCGTAAAGGGATTGAACAGGAGCAGCACGCCGAACGCCAGCATCGCGATTGCGGAGAGGCATACGGGCAGCCAGTACTGACCGCCGACGCGGCGGATATCGAGCGCGATCTGCAGCCGCATTACGCTTTCGATGATTACGGCCACACCGATGATCGCCGCCAGCACCGCGACGACGGCGTTCGCCTTGAAGAGCAGAAACAGTCCGAGCACAAAGCTTGCGATGCCGAGCGCCACGCCGAAGCGGATGCCGGTGGAAACGTCTTTGTGCGCGAAGTACCAGATGATGCGGAACGCGCCGTACAGCACGGCGGCCGCGCCGAGCACATAGCAGATCACAAGCCGCGCCTGATCGGGCCAGATGATCAGGAACAGCCCGACCACGGCGTATATGATCGATACGATCAGCATTGTCCTTTGGATCGGATTCGACATCTCATCGCCCCCTTTATTTATCATATCAGTGTAAACAAACATACGCAAGTTCATACGAACCGAAACCCCTCGGCGGGGAGAAAAAACATGCTACAACACGCCGTTTTCCTTCAGAAATCCGGTCACGCATGCGCGGTACGCGGCGGGGTCGGAAATCAGGCTCTGCGCGTGCGCGGCGTGCGGGAACGTCCGGATCGCTTTGCGGCCGGGCTTTGCCGCGTAGTTGTCATGCACCATCCAGACCGGCACGAAATCGTCGTCCTCGCCGTGCAGAAAAAGCATCGGGAGATCGGCGCACCGGGCCACGGCGTCCTTCGGCACGACCGTTGAAAAGCGCACGCCGCCGCGCAGCTCGGAAAACAGGCTCGCCAGCGGCAGGAACGGAAACGGCGGCAGATGGTAGGACCGGCGGATGTTGTGCTTCAGCTCCTTGGTCAGATCGCTGTAGCCGCAGTCCTCGATGGCGAACGAAAGGCGCTGGTCCTGCGGCGCCTGCAGCATGACCGTCGCCGCGCCCATCGATTCGCCGTGCGTGCCGAGCACCGCGTCCGGACCGAACCGATCGAACGCCCAGTCGCATACGGCCGAAAGATCGCGCGCCTCGTTTACGCCCATCGTCGTAACGGCCTTGTCGGAAAGGCCGTGGTTCCGGTGGTCGTAGAGCACGCAGTCGAAGCCGAGGTCCCAAAACAGGTCGGCATACTTGACGCTGCCGAAGAGGCAATAGGTATAGCCGTGTACGATCACCACGACGCGGGGCCTGCCGTCCGGAAACGCCGCTCCCTCCCGGTGAGGAAGCAGCGCGCAGTGCAGATGGTAGCCGAAGGGGGAAAGCAGCGTGAATTCCTCGCGGCGGTAACCGCTTTCAAACCGCGCGCGGTCGACGCGGCCCTTCTGCACCTCCTCGTCGAAGCACGCAGCGTAGTCCCACACCTTCGGGTGCACAATCATGCCGGAAAGCTTCCAGGAGAAGAGGATCACGGCGGCCAGCAGCGCGGCGAAAACGCCGGCGGCGATCCAGAGCGCAATCATGGCGGAACGCCTCCTTCGGTCGGATGTTTACGGGACCGGCAGCCGCACAATCCGGTGCCCGGTCAGTTGACCAGCGCGCGGTCGAGCACGGCGCGCACGTCCGCCTTCTCGGCGTGTCCTTCGTGGAGCTTGTTCTCGCCGAGGTAGAAGCACGGCACGAACCAGTAGTCGTATTTTGCCGCCAGGGGTTTCTGCTTCGACTCGTCGATGCGCTCGATCTCGACGCCCGCGTACCGGCTGTCCTCGGCGGACAGTTCCGCGAGAAAGCGCGTCGCAAGTTTACAGTGCGGGCAGTTCGGCAGATAAAAATAGGTGAGCTTGTTCATTTTATATATCCTCCGTATTCGTCAGGATCTGGTGGAGCCGGAGCAGCGTTTCCGGCGGGATCTCCTCGGCGCGCACGTTCCGGCGAAGGCCGGCCTTCTGCAGCGCGTCCGGCAGACGCGGGTCGCGCAGGAGACTGTTCCAGAGCGTCTTTCTGCGCATGGAGAACGCCTGCTTCAGAAACGCCATGAACGCGGCCGGGTTTCCGCCCGGCACCGCGTTGCGCGTCAGCCGAATCACAACGGAATCCACATCCGGCTGCGGCGAGAAGCAGGAGCGCGGCACCCGGAGCGCCGTGCACGCTTCGTAGAAGCACTGCGTCAGCACCGCGACGGGGCCGTAGACGCGGTCCCCCGGTCCTGCGCGGAACCGCTCGGCGGCCTCCTGCTGCACCATAAGCGTCATGGAAGCCGGCAGCAGGGAGAGGAGCTTCAGCACGATCGGCGTCGTGGCATAGTAGGGAAGGTTCCCGACCGCGTGCCAGGGTCCGCCGCGCATCAGCGAGGCGACGTCCGCGTCGAGCACGTCCGCGTGCACGAGCGCGAGCTTTTCGCCGAAGCGTTCGCAGAGCATGCGCACGAGCCGTCCGTCCTTTTCGACGGCGATCACGCGCGCCGCGCGCGCGAGCAGCCCGTCCGTGAGCGCGCCCGTTCCGGGGCCGATTTCGAGCACCGTCTTTCCGTCGATCTCCGCCGCATCGACAATGGCGCGGATCACGTCCGCATCGGTCAGAAAATTCTGCCCGAGCGCCGGATTCGGCACGAATCGTTCGTTTTCCGCCGGAACGATGCTTTTCATATTCCATATCATAGCGTATTTTCAGGGCGGATGCACCAAAAACTTCGGCCGGCGTGTTGAGGAAAAGCCGGGATTATGCGATAATAGATCAGACGGCCGGCGCGTTTGGCCGATTGCTTCCGAACGAAAGGAACGTGCACGCATGGCAAAGTATCTGCTCGCGCTCGATCAGGGAACGACGAGTTCCCGCGCGATCCTGTTTGATTTCGACTGCCGCATCGTCTGCAGCGCGCAGTATGAGTTCCGTCAGATCTACCCGGGGGACGGGTATGTCGAGCACGATCCGTTCGATATCCTCGAAACGCAGAAGCAGGCCGCCGCGGACGTGCTCAGGCGCGCCTTGGTGCAGCCGGGAGACGTGGCGGCCGTGGGTATAACGAATCAGCGGGAGACGACCATCGTCTGGGACAGGGCGACGGGTCAGCCGGTTCACAACGCGATCGTCTGGCAGTGCCGCAGGACCGCGCCGCTGTGCGAGCAACTCATCGCCGAAGGACTCGGCGAACATGTGCAGAAGGCCACCGGGCTGCTCATCGACGCCTACTTTTCCGGCACGAAGATCCGGTATATCCTCGATCATATCGAAAACGGGCAGAAGCGCGCGGAGAACGGCGAACTGCTCTTCGGCACGGTCGATACGTGGCTGATCTGGAACCTGACCGGCGAACACGTGACCGACTATTCCAACGCCTCGCGCACGATGCTCTTTAATATCCATACGCTCGATTACGACGAAACGATGCTGAAACGCCTGAACATCCCCCGCTGCATGCTGCCAAAGCCCCTGCCGTCCAGCCACGTGTACGGAACCGTGCAGCCCCGCATGCTTGGGCTCGAGACGCTCGGCGGCGTGCCGGTCGCGGGCGCGGCGGGCGACCAGCAGGCGGCGCTGTTCGGGCAGGCCTGCTTTGAAAAGGGCGCGGCGAAGTGCACCTACGGCACGGGCGGCTTCCTGATGATGAACACGGGCGAAGCGCCCATCGAGAGCAGGAACCGCCTGCTGACCACGATCGCCTGGGGCGTCGGCGGCAGGGTGGAGTACGCGCTCGAGGGCAGCATCTTCAATGCCGGCAGCGCGATCAAGTGGCTCCGGGACGATCTTGGGCTGATTTCCAGCGCGCGGGAGATCGACACGCTCGCCGAGTCCGTGCCGGACGCGGGAGGGGCGTACTTCGTATCCGCGTTTACGGGTCTCGGCGCGCCGCACTGGGACATGTACGCGCGCGGTGCGTTCGTCGGGCTGACCCGCGCGACGAACCGGGCGCATTTTGCGCGCGCGGTGCTCGAGGGCATCGCCTATCAGGTGCGCGACCTTGCCGAAACCATGGAGAAGGACGCGGGAGCGAAGCTCTCCGAGCTCAAGGTGGACGGCGGCGCTTCGGTGTCCGACGTGATGATGCAGTTCCAGGCGGACCTGCTGAATACGCGCGTCAACCGACCCAAATGCGTCGAATCCACGGCGCTCGGCGCGGCCTGCCTGGCCGGGCTGGCCGTCGGCGTGTTCCGGAGCACCGGGGACGTGGCGGACAAGTGGCGGAGCGAAAAGATATTCGTTCCGCATATGAGCGAACAGGAACGCGTTCGCCGGCTCGCCGGCTGGCAGCGCGCGCTGAAAAGAGCAATGAACTGGGAGGAGAAATAGCATGACGGAAACAAGACCGTATATCCCGTGGCCCCTCGTGGGCGATTTCATGGCCGCCGTATTCATGAAGGTAGGCGTTCCCGAAGCGGATGCGAAGCTCTGCGCGGACGTGCTGATGGAGAGCGACCGCCGCGGCATCGAAAGCCACGGCTGCAACCGCTTCAAGCCCATCTACATCGACCGCATCGAAGCCGGTATTCAGAAGCCCGTCACGAAGATCGACGTGCTCAAGGAAGGCCCGACCACGATCGTGCTTGACGCCAACGACGGCATGGGCATGGTCGCCAGCCACAGGGCGATGGAGACCTGCATCGGCAAGGCGAAGCAGTACGGTCTTGCGATGGCCGCCGTGCGCAACAGCACGCATTACGGCATCGCCGGCTACTGGGCGACGATGGCCACCAGGGCCGGCATGATCGGCATCACGGGCACGAACGCGCGCCCGAGTATCGCGCCGACGTTCGGCGTGGAGAACATGCTCGGCACGAACCCGCTGACCGTCGGGTTCCCGACGGACGAGCCGTTCCCGTTCATGCTCGACTGCGCGACCAGCATCAGCCAGCGCGGCAAGATCGAATTCTATGCGCGCAGCGGCAAGGACACCCCGAAGGGCATGGTCATCGGCCGCAACGGCGAACCCCTGACGGACAGCAAGCAGATCCTCAAGGACCTGACCGCGGGGACCGCCGCGCTCGCGCCGCTCGGCGGCATCGGAGACGAACTGGCCGGCTACAAGGGCTACGGATACGCCACGGTCGTCGAGGTGCTCTCGGCGGCGCTGCAGGCGGGGAACTACCTCAAGATGCTGACCGGCCTCGACGCGGAGGGGAAGCGGGGACCGTATCATCTCGGGCACTTCTTCCTCGTGATCGACCCGAACGCGTTTATGGGCCTGGAGTCGTTCGAGCACACCTGCGGCGAGATCCTGCGCGAGCTGCGCGCCTCCCAGAAGGCGCCCGGCAGGGAGCGTATCTACACCGCCGGCGAAAAGGAATATCTTGCCTGGCTGGATCGGAAGGACAAGGGCGTGCCCGTCGGCGAGGCGGTGCAGAAGGAGTTCACCGGCATGCGCGACAAGTACGCGCTGCCGTTCCGGTTCCCGTTTGAAAACTGACGGACCATAGGGCCTGCACGGCGGGCGGACCGGTCGGCATATTGCGCGTGCAAAACGGACCGTTCCACTAAATATGGGATGTTGACTTTTCACCGAGAAGCCGATAGAATATGTGATGTTACCGTGGTGGCGTATGGGTAACGCGTGGCGCGCCGCGGTGCGATCGGACCTCCTTCCGGCGGTTGCCGGAGGGATGGTTTCCGGTGCGCGGGTGTAGCTCAGTGGCAGAGCTCCAGCTTCCCAAGCTGGCTATGTGGGTTCGATTCCCATCACCCGCTCCAGCATCCGAGCAAGGTGCACAAACTATTTTGCCCGCTGCCGTTACAAATTCCGCATGCGGGTAACAACAGACATTTTAAGGAGGAACCATTGTAATGGCAAAGGCAAAATTCGAGAGAACGAAACCGCACGTCAATATCGGGACGATC